>DASZZV010000471.1:0-15845 GCA_035544835.1 Thermoanaerobaculia bacterium | reverse complement strand
GGATTATAACAATCTACAGATCACCTTTTTCCGTGGAAGAGGAGATGGGGCCACCGGCGTTCCCACCCTCGTCCATGCCTTCGCCTCTTCTCTATCTTCATCTTCCTTTCTGTAAGGTGCGCTGCAGCTACTGTCCATTCGCGGTAGAGACCGACGATCGTCTTCAGGAGAGATACGTTGCGGCTCTTACGCAGGAGCTGCGCAGCCGCTGTGGCGGAGGGAGGTTTTCCACTCTGTATCTGGGCGGAGGAACACCTTCGCGAATGCGCCCCGATCTCCTCAACAGGCTGTTTGGGGAGTTGAGATTCCTGCAGTTCGAGCAGGGCGCCGAGATCACGATCGAGGCCAATCCAGAGGATGTCACTGAGGAAGCGGTGGAGAGGTGGTTGTCGCTGGATATCAATCGAGTCAGTCTCGGCGTGCAGTCGATGCACGACGATGAGCTGGTTCCGTTGGGACGGCAGCATGGAAGAGCGGGAGCGATCTCGGCTCTGAGACTGGCGCGTGAAGCCGGATTTCGTATCAGTGCGGATCTCATGATCGGACTGCCGGGCCAGACCCCTGAGTCCTTCGCCGAGTCGCTGCGTTTGATCGTGAACCACGGCGTGACTCATTTGTCGATGTACATTCTCGATCTCGAGGAAGGCACGTCGCTGCAGCGCCAGATATCGAGTGGTCGAACGGTTTTGCCCGACGACGACTTCGTCGCCGGGATGTATCGCGACGCCGTGGGGACCGCCGCCGAAGCCGGCCTCCGCCAATACGAGATCAGCAACTTTGCAAAACCCGAACAGGAGAGCCACCATAACCTCGGGTACTGGAACGGCACCCCATACCTGGGCATTGGAATGAGCGCTCACTCCTATGATGGTGCCGAGAGAACCGGGAACAGCAAGTCACTTCTCGAGTATGTAGAACGCCTGGAGCAAGGCGGGGAAGCGACGACATTTCGAGAGCGGCTTACCGTTCAGGAATTGCGCGAGGAGCGACTTTTCCTCCAGCTCCGACAGGCTGCCGGAATCGGGTATTCTGAGCTCACTGCGTTATGCGGCAAGGAGGGAGTGGAATGGATCGACCGGGGAAAAAGGGATGGGTGGCTGGAGTCTGCCGGAGAGCGGGTGCACTTTACGGTCGACGGGTATCTCCTCAGCAACGAATTCATTTCACAGCTCTTCTGATCATCTTCAGTCTGGCGCCGGTCTGCCGGGCCGGCGATGTCGCTTTCGACCCTCGGATCACGCAGCAGCAATTTCACCAGTTCTCGTCGGTGGTCAGTCAGGCGATTTTTCCCACGCCCGTGGAGCCGGCTCGCGGTCGAGGACTTCTCGGATTCGACATCGGCATCGCCGCGACGGCCATTCCGGTCGACGAGAAAGCCGCCTACTGGGTTCGTTCCGTCGACTCGAGCTTTTTGCGCAGCGGCTATCTCACCGTTCCGCGCCTGGTCGCCTCAAAAGGGATCGGCTTCGCCAACGTCGCCGCATCCTACGCACAGATCTCTGGTACCAGCATCAAGCTTTACGGAGGTTCCGTCGATGTACCGATCATCGATGGCGGCCTGGTCAGCCCGACCCTGGCTGTTCGGGGGAGCTATTCCGAGATCAGAGGCGCTGACGTCTTCTCTCTGAAGACCTATGGCGCCGAAGCTTTTCTCAGCAAAGGCTTTGGTCCCTTCACACCCTACGCCGCCGCGGGGGTGACCCGGTTCAAAGCCCTCGGCCGTGTGCAGCAGGGGACCATCAACCTGGACTTCTCTGACACGAGCGATCACAACCGCTTCACCGTCGGCGTTCGCTTCTCTCTCTTCGTTCCGAAGATCGTGGTGGAAGCAACGCAGGGAGCAGAGCGAACTTACTCGGCGAAGATCAGTTTGGGATTGTAGGACAGTACAGACCACAAATCGGAGTGGCGGCATCTTTGCCGCCTGGCTCGGCGCCGTCCCGCGGCGCCGTTCTCGCGGAAGCGATTGTAAGCTGACTTAACTGAGAGGCGGCGGCGCGGGACGCCGCCGGGCCAGGCGACAGGATGTCGCCACTCCGAGACTACTTCTTCACCTTCACGGGCGTCTTTGCACTCGGCTTCGCGGTTGCCTTGGCCCGGCCTCCGGGAAGCAGCGAGGTGATGTACTTGAAGACGAAATCGGCTTCGGTGCCCCAGAAGACGCTCTGACCATTCACGATGAATGTCGGGGTTGAGAACACACCGTTGTCGTAGGCGCGGCCGACCTGCCGCAACAGCTCCTCGCGATCGCTTTTGGACTTGAAGAGCGGATCGATCTTCTTCGCGTCGATATCGTGGTCCGAAAGAAAGTTTCTGAAGGTCAGGCCGAAGTTTTTGGCGTTGATCACTTCCTGATTCTTGAACATGAAGTCGACGTAGCTCCAGTAATGCAGCGGTGCGACTTTCTGGATTGCCCGCGCCCCTATGGCAGCTTCGAAAGAGTAATCGTGCATTTCAAAAATTGGAAGATCGAGCCGGGAGTAGCGGACGTCTTTGCCGTGAAGCTTCAGAAAATCGACCATCTTCTCGTGGCCTCGTCTGCAGCTCGGACACTGAAGATCCGACAGCTCAACTATCTCCACCGATCCCGTTCTGGTCAAAGGCGCGGCGTGCTCGGCGCCGAGCGCGGCGAGGTACGTTATTCCGGGATCGACACTCAACAACCCTCGCCTTCCGGAGAGCATGAAGTGGTTCGAGGCGTCGAGCCAGGCGTGGTAGAAAAATGGGCCGAAGCGCGTGTCGAGGAGAATCTCCACTTTGCGGAGGCCGTCCGGATACGCCTCGGGGAGAGCGTGCGCCCGCACCGGCTTGTTGAGGAGGTGGCCGGTGAGCTCGGTGAGCCGCTCGTCGATCGATCGCTGATCGTCAGGGACAAGGAAGATATCCGATATCAGCACATACCCTGACTTCCGGGAGACGAGCTCGTACGTAGTCGCCTTGCACCGCGTGTCGGGCGAACTGAGAGTAACTCGGTAGGTGGTGAAGTTTGCGGGCCCCGTTTCGTCGATCGTCTCCAGATGAACTGTCTCATCGGGACAGACCATCAGGCTCCGCTTGGCATAGTTGAGCAGAAGCGGGTCACGGAACTCTCCGGCGAAAGCATGGGCGGCTGCAAGAAAGACGACAGTCGTGAGCAACGTTTTCATGAAGAGTCCTGACTTGAATGATTTTTGAACGAGGGTCACGGTTGAATGACGGTCCGGTAACCGCGATCGATCCACTCGCGAATTCCGCCGTCGATCATGACTACATTCCGAAAGCCGGAGGCGACGAGCAGCTTGGCTCCTCGAATCGCTTCATCGGCAGTGTCGGCATACACCATCACGGTCCCGGCCTGGTACGGAAGCAGTAGAGGCAAACGGGACTCGATCGCATCCAAAGGAGTCGAGAGGGCGCCGGCAACATGCCCGAGGGGTCCGTCGTATTCAGCCTCGGACCGGAAATCGAAGACGATGATGGTGCGGTTGTCGAGAATCATCTCGTTGGCTATTGCCGGGCGCACCATTGCGTAACCGCCCTTTTCCCGGGCCACTCCAACCGTCCTGCAGGCCAACATCGGAATCAGCAAGGCCAGAATCAATACTCTTCGCATCAACTCTCCTAAAGAAACTCGAGCTCGAATTCGGCACGAATCTGGCCGACGAGCCGGCCGGCGACGTTATACACGTGCCGGTCTCTATACTGTTGAAGGAGCGGTTTATCGGCCACGGATATTCCAAGCTGCTCCAGCGTTCTCAACACTACGGGGTCTCTGGCCCGCACAGCGGAGCCGTCGGCGACTTTCAGGGCCACACCGATTGGTCCGCTGCCGAAAAGTCCGGGGCGCTCTTTTTTCATCTCGGCGGTGGGAAAGATGGCCATTGAGTAAAAGGCCTCAGCCCCTTCCTTGCCCAGGACCTGTTTTCCGAACGACTCCATCAGCGGAGTGGTCATGCTCTGCGAGCCTGCAACGTAGAAAGGATGCGAGGTCATCGCTCCGACGACGTCACGCGCGCTGGCTGTGTAGTCGGGAATCCCACCGGCGCCCTCTGTCATCCCGAGACTCGTGGCCGCGAAACGGGCGTAGGCGAAAGCGGCGCGATAGAGCGACAGGTAGTACGAGGGCACGCCGCATCCGTCGATTGCGAGTGGGATTTCGGCAGCGGGGAGCGAGGTGAAACGACAGATGGCGTCGAGTATCTCTTTCTGGAGCGGGTGATCCGCTTCGAGATATGTCGCCGGAGGCGCATCCATCAACTGACACGCCAACAGCATCCCAGCGTGCTTTCCGGAGCAGTTGTTGTGGAGCGCCGAGGGTTGCTCGCCGGTTTGTCTCAACTCCGCGGCCGCCTTTTCGTCGTAGGGGTCATGAGCGCCGCAGAGTAGATCGGACTCATCGAACTCACCCTTTCGCAGAATGGCCGCGGCGACGGCGACGTGTTGCGGTGTACCTCCATGCGAAGCACAGATGAGCGCTGTCTCTTCGCCAGCCAGATCGAATTCGCCTCCGCCACCCGCTTCGAGCAACGGCAAGATCTGGAATGGCTTTGCCGCCGAGCGAAGGAACGTCTTCAGTTGAGGATCGCCCAGATGAGCCACCAACCGTCCTGTCGCATCTACGACGGCAATGGCACCGGAATGGAACGACTCGATCTCTCGACCGCGGTAGACATTGACGAGTCGTTCCATCTGCATGCTTCAGGGAGGATACGGTTTCTACAGCGCGGCTGCCAAGAGGTGTATATGAAACAGCGCGCGCCCGTTTGCTGTTGCTGTCATCCCGAGCCGAGGGGAGCGGGCGCCTTCGCCCGCTCTCATTAGACAAATGGTCGAACATAGGAAGACGATCTTTCAAGAGCGGGCGAAGGCGCCCGCTCCCCTCGGTCGTTCCGTGTCATCTCTCTCAGCAAAGACGCTTCCGCCTTTCAACGGCTTCTAAGAAACTTCCAGTATCTACGCGGCTTTACCGAGCTTGTCATCCTGAGCCGCAGCGAAGGATCTCGAGATATAGCGATCTGAATTCAGATCCTGCCACTGGAGATCCTTCGCCGCGGCGGCTCAGGATGACAAGCACGTTTCTTTCCCTCATCGGCGACGCCTGCGTCGTCCCTCCGCTCGGGATGACAACAACGACAACGACGCCCAACTATGGAGTCTGGCTTCGCGATCGCCTACGCCCTCGCTCCTGCTTTTGACTCCGCTGCAATTGCCGCTTCCTCGTTCGCGTAGATCTTGAAAACGGTGTCGAGCTTTGCCAGCTTGAGAAGTTTCTGGATCCGCTCCGAGGGATTGACGAGGATCAGCTTCCTGTTCTGGTTGCTGAACTTTCCGAGATAACCGACCAGCTCGCCGATACCGGTCGAGTCGATGTAATCGATCTTGGTGAAGTCGACGATTACGTTCGAGCTCTCGTTCTTCAGCACATTCTCCAGGGCCGAAGAGAAAAACTCGGCACTCTCGCCGAGCTTGATGAGCCCTTCGACGTAAAGTATGGTGAAGTTGTCATGATGCTTCTTTTCGACGATCACTGAGCCTCCTCAATTTCACCTGGCCGCTTCAGTCCGGCAGACCAGGCTCTGCAAATCGAAGCAAATCCGGTGCCGGGTGATTTCGCATGCATCGGTCGCGCAAACTCTGAAATCACCTCACTCCCCTCGAAGTGCGAACCACGACGACCCCATTCATTCCGCCGAAGCCGAAAGAATTGGAGACGAAGGTGTCGACTTCGGATTCCCGCGCCACATTGGGAACGTAATCGAGGTCGCACGCTGGATCCTTCTCCCGGTAGTTGATGGTCGGAGGCAGGAAGCCGGCGTTGAGTGCGAGAAGCGACAAAACAATCTCGATCGCGGCACTCGCACCCATGGCATGGCCGTGCATCGATTTGGTCGAGCTGACCGGAATGAGGGAGGCTCGCGAGCCGAAGACAGCGCGAATAGCCGCCGTCTCCACGGGATCATTGGCGCGGGTTGCCGTTCCGTGTGCATTGATGTAACCGACACCGTCTCCGTCGATCCCTGCGTCCTCCAATGCCAGCCGCAAGGCCCGGGCCGCTCCGTCAGGCGAGGGATCGGTGACATGTCCGGCGTCGCTCGACATGCCAGAGCCGAGGATTTCCCCGAGGATGGGGGCCCCTCTCCGTCGCGCCGACTCGAGCTCCTCGAGCACCAGGATTGCCGCCCCCTCGGCCAGCACCAGTCCCTTTCGGTCGGCGCTGAATGGGCGGCACGACTCGGCCGGGCTGTCGCTATCAGGCGCAAGAATCCGCAAAGCTTCCCAGCCACGAAGCACGCCAGGAAAGAGCGGTGCATCGGATCCGCCCGAGATCACAGCGTCGGCCATTCCGAATCGGATCCAGTGAGCAGCCTGGCCGATGGCGTGAGCAGCCGAGGCGCACGCCGAAACCGTCGTGAACGCCGGACCGAGAGCCTGATGAAGGCTGGAGACGGCACTCGTCGCGGCGTTGTACATCGCCTTCGGGATGGTCCCCGGTGCAAGGCGACTCTGCCCCTCGGCATAGAGACGGTGATACGCGCCCTCCATCGACTCACTCCCACCAAGCCCCGTACCGAGAAGCGTGGCGATACGCGCTCTGTCCGGCAGCTCGTCGAGTCGGGCCTGCGTCACTGCCTCGGACGAGGCGATGATGGCCAGCCGCGAGAATCTGTCCAGATCGCGACCGGTTCCCTCCAGCGCCTCAGAGGAGACTTCGCCGCCGATTCTGCAAATCAGGTTCGAGGTGTCAATGTTCCGAAGGTGCGAGATTCCCGATCTTGAATTCTGCACGGCCTCGAGGTTCGCGGCGATGCCACGGCCGAGGGGAGAGACGATCCCGATCCCAGTAATGGCGACTCTTCGCCTTGAAGGAATGGCTACGATGGGAGAAGGTCCTGCACCGCGCCGACCATGTCATTCATCGTCCGGATTTTGCGAGCCACATCGTCTGGAATGGAGATTTTGAACGTCTCTTCGAGAATGAAGAGGAGGTTGAGGGCGTCGAGTGAGTCGAATCCCAGGTCGGCCAGTTGCATTTCGGCGTCGATCGGCCCTTCCGATATGCTCTTTTCAGCGCGTAAGATAGATTCGATTTTCTGCAGAAGGGAGGCGCGATCCATTGCGGGTATTATACCCGCCGTGACTCTGCGGTCTTTCCTCGAGAAGCGCTTCTGGGTTCTCTATCCACTCTGGATCTGCGTTTCGGTGCTCCTTTTTTTCTTTCTGCGGGGAGCCGGCGATCCGTCACGTCCCAGCGGGCGGATCGATCAGGCTGCCGCCGGAAAACAGGCCATCACCTATCTTCAGGCGAGCAATCCGGAGCGCTACCGTACCTACGAGGTCGTTCACGTGACCTATGCAACAAAAGGGGACGACGGTGCCTCCTCTCGATGGCTGGTGCTCTGTGATTCCGAGGAGCGGTCGGCTTTGAGAGAGGCCGTGGTCGTGGAGCTCGATGCGACGACCGGGCGTCCGCTGAAGATTCGCAATGCCGTGCTTCGATGACGCGCCCTTGAGCCCTCAATGCCTCCATCAACGCTGAAACTCACTCCGATGCTCGAGCAATACCTCGAGATCAAGCGCCAGGTTCCTGACGCCATCCTCTTTTACCGCCTGGGCGACTTCTACGAAATGTTTTTCGAAGATGCCAAGAGAGCCGCGCCGATCCTCGACCTCGTATTGACCGCCCGAGGCAAGGGTGGGGAGTCGGAGTTTCCGATGTGCGGTGTTCCCTACCACGCCGCCGAGCAGTACATCGCCCGTCTGATCCGCCGTGGCTTCCGCGTTGCTATCTGCGAGCAGACCGAAGAGGCGTCACAGGCCAAAGGACTGGTCAGACGAGAGATCGTGCGCATCGTGACGCCCGGCACAGCCATCGATGGTTCCATCATCGACGCTGGCAGCTGTTATCTGCTGGCCTGGGCACCGGCCGCGGAGTCGACCGGTGCCGCTTACCTCGATTCGTCCACCGGCGATTTTTTCGTGACCAGATACAGCGGGATTGCCGACCCTCGGTTTCGCGATGATGTCGCCCGCTACTCCCCGCGCGAAGTCATTTTTGCCTCCGAAGCGGGGGATGACATCTCCGAGCAAATGTCTGCGCTTGGTCTGGCGCCCACTCCGCTTGATGGATCGTCGTTCGATTCTGAGCGCGCCGAAGAGTATCTGACGCGGCACTTCCATACCCAGACCCTGCGCGGATTCGGCCTTGAAAAAGGGGATGAGAGGATCGCGGCAGCCGGAGCTGCTCTTCGTTATGCGACCACCAGCTACAAACGAGAACTGACGCACGTGTCGAGCCTTCGCGCCGAGAGCGATGCCGAATGCCTTCTGCTCGATTCGTCGACTCTCGACAACCTCGAGATTTTCGAGTCGAGAGACTCGCGGGCGCGGGCAACGCTGTGGGGCATCGTCAATCAGACCCAGACGGCGATGGGAGCGCGGGCGCTGCGCCGGTGGATTTGCCGTCCGCTTCGCGACCACGACTCGATCTTCGATCGTCACGATGCCGTCGACGAAATGACGCGATCGCGTCTCACCCATGACGCCATGATCTCGGCCATGGCGCGGATCGCTGATCTGGAGCGCCTCGTCTCTCGGATCACGCTCCGTTCAGCCGGCCCCCGTGAAACGCTGGCTCTGGCGGACTCAATCGAGGCCATCGCCGACTTGAAGGGAAAGATGCGTGACCTGGCCGGTCCGCTGCTGCTGAGGCTTCGCGACAGCCTCGATGTTCTTCAGGACGTTCGGGATCGAATCACCGCCACCGTCGAGCCATCCGCGCCGGTGACGCTCCGCGATGGCGGCGTGATTCGCGCCGGTGTTCATGCCGAGCTCGACGCCCTGCGCGGTATCGCTCACGATTCGAAATCGATCCTGCTCCGCATCGAGGAGGGGGAGCGCGTACGCACCGGCATCACTTCATTGAAGGTCCGCTTCAACAGCGTGTTCGGCTATTACCTCGAGGTATCGAAGACGAATCTGGGCAAGGTGCCTCCCGATTACATCCGTAAGCAGACGCTGGTCAACGCCGAGCGCTTCATCACGCCGGAACTGAAAGTACTGGAAGAGAAGATCCTCGGGGCCGAGGAGAAGTCGCTGGCCATTGAGGAAGCGCTTTTCGAAGAGCTGCTTGGCTTCATTTCAGACCACTCCCAACGCATCCTGAACACCGGGCGGGCCGCCGCGGACATCGACTCGCTCAGCGCTCTGGCGACGCTGGCCATCAAGCAAAGATACATTCGTCCGCAGCTGTCACCAGCTTTCGAGCTCTGTATTACGGATGGACGTCATCCGGTCATCGAGACGCTGACGCGGCGTTTCATCCCCAACGACACCGACATCGACCGCGATCGAAACGGCATCCACATCATCACCGGACCGAACATGGGCGGAAAGTCGACGTACCTCCGCCAGGTGGCGCTGATCGTTCTACTCAACCAGATCGGCAGCTTCGTACCAGCTACGCAGGCTCGGCTCGGGATCTTCGATCGCATCTTCACGCGGGTGGGCGCTTCTGACAATCTGGCCCGCGGCGAGTCCACGTTCATGGTCGAGATGCATGAGACCGCCAACATTCTCAACAACGCTACGAACCGCTCGCTCATTGTTCTCGACGAAGTGGGGCGAGGCACGGCCACCTTTGACGGCCTTTCGCTGGCCTGGGCCATTGTCGAGTTCCTGCACGACACCGCCAGCCGGGCCGCCATCACGCTCTTTGCCACCCATTACCACGAGCTGACCGACCTGGCGAACTCGAGAAGCCGCATCACAAATATGAACGTGGCGGTGAAAGAGTGGAACGACCAGATCATCTTCCTTCACAAAGTGGTTCCCGGAGCCGCGGATAAGAGTTATGGCATTCAGGTGGCAAAGCTGGCGGGAATCCCGCAGCAGGTGATCGAGAGATCGCGGCAGGTGCTGCGAACCCTCGAGAAAAAGGAGCGCGAAGTCGTCGACGCGACCAGGGTCAGTGACCCGGGAAAACCGGAGTCGCACCAGCAGATGGGACTCTTCGAAACGATGCCCCAGCGCGTTGCCCGTGAGCTGGCGGAGACCGACCTGGACGGCATCTCTCCGATCGAGGCCCTGAACAGACTGCACGAGTGGAAGAGACGGTTAGGAGAGTAGAAGGATGGGTCGTGGCATTCTCGGCGTCGGCATTACCAGTACTGAATTGACGGACCTGGAGAGATCTATCCTTCGTGACCTCACGCCCTATGCGGTTGTTCTTTTCGGTCGCAACATCGACACGGCGGCACAGCTTCAGGATTTGATCGGAGAGATTCGGTCATCGTCGTCGACCCCTCCTCTTCTGATGATTGACGAGGAGGGGGGACGGGTCGACCGGCTACGTCACATTCTTCCAGGCCTCCCCAGCGCCGAGGCTTTTCGTGAAGGAGAACGCAGCGAGGAACTGGTCGAAGAGTTCGGGGGAGTCATCGGACGGCTCCTCCGTCACTTCGAAATTGAAGTGAACCTGGCTCCGGTCGTGGATATCGGTCACTTGCCGGAGACACCGGGGCTGGAGCGTCGCTGCTTTGGAGATACGGCCGAGTTGGTCTCCAATCTCGGAGGCCGTTTCATTCGCGCCCATCAACATGCCGGCTCGGCAGTCTGCCTGAAACACTTTCCGGGGATGGGATACGGCACAGGGGATCCGCACTACGGCGCCTCGGTGATCGATATCCCGGTCGAACAGATCGTAACCGAGGAGTTGATGCCTTATGTGAGACTCGGCGAGGAAGCGGAGGCGATCATGATCGGGCATGCCAGTTACCCCCAGATCGACGGACCGAACCTGCCGGCATCGCTCAGTTACAAGATCGCCACGGAACTGCTCCGGGACGTCGTCGGCTTCTCGGGAGTGGCGATCTCCGACGACATGGAGATGCACGCAGTCGCCGACCTGGGGAGTTTCGAAGAGACTGCGGAACGCGCACTACTGGCAGGGAATGACGTCGTTCTCTTCTGCAGCCACATCGAGCGCATCCCGGCGTTGACCGAGTTTCTGGAAAAGAAAGCCGCCGTAGATGACAGGTTCTCCGGTCGGGTGAGGGAAGCGGAGGCGCGTGCGGTCCGATTTCGCCGGCACGCGGAGCGGCTCGTCAAGGCAGCGGCGCCAGTGGAGCTCGCCAGGATTGCCGCGGACGCCGAGAAGCTCTACGAGCGATTGCAGGACGCACGATTCAAGGATCAGCCGCCACTGGTCCCGGCGGTCGACCGGCGCCAATACTCACGAACGCCGGGGACTGGGAAGACGGGGCGTGAGGAGTGGACGTAGCGCCGCCGTTGTTTTAATTCCGCTTGATTCTACGAAAGCGAAGATCGCGAGAAGATCCGCGATTGGGAGATCTATCCTGGCGCCTCCCGCCAGTTTTAGACGATGCTCGCCACTGACACGTAGAAGGGATATGAAAATTTTCTTCGCCTTCGCTTGCGCTCTGGCCCTACTTCCCTTTGGTTGTTCACGCGAGCAAACACCAACCAGTCCTGACCCGATCGTCGTGATGGATGTCAAGGTTGTTGAGTCCCCGGACCCCTACTCGCTTACGCTGGAGCTTGTTCGAAACACTCACTTTGGCACGGTCGTGGAGACCTTCTCTACGACCTGCTCAACAGAGGGCGTACATGGATCAGCATTATCTGTCCCGCCAGGAAGCTACCTTGCCGTCCTCTACGTCAAAGGTTGTGAGAGCACGCCGGACAGCACGGTCAGCGTCGCGGCATCTATTTCGGTTGACGGTCGGAACGTATTCCAGGCTCCGCCCAGCGCCCCGAAGGTAATTCATGTTAATGGTGATGTTGTTGCCAGCTTTGAGGTTCGGCGGTAGTTGCTCGCTCGGACTCGCTACATTCGTCACGAACCGATGAAGTCTGTCCTACCAACCCAATTCCACAAACTGAGCTCGTTTGAACTCCCAGACGAGCTTTCCACGAGCGGAGCTCGGAGAGCGATGCGCGGCATTTAGGAAAGACCAACGACGGCTACCAGAACCGCACGCAAAGTCCGCTTCCGCGACGAGTTAGCCGCGCCAGTATTCCGGAGCTCGCTTGTCGTGTGCAATCGCGAGAACTGAGATGCGACTTCGGAGCTCAAGATACACGACGTGATACGGGAAGGTGTGCACTGGAAGGCGCCGCACGTCCCTGTCGGTCACTTCCGGAACGCGTCTTCCTGCTTTTGGAAATTGTTCGAGAAACTCAAATGTCACCCGCAGTTCCGCGAACAAGCGGTTGGCGAGGTCCGGATCCCTTTCTCCATACCAGCGAAGCGCTTCGCGAAGGTCTCCTTTGGCGGCCTCGCGCAGCCGAACTGGCTTCAACGGCGGAGTACCTCCTGTTCGACACGCTCCATCACGGCCCGCCAGTCTTCCTCGCCGACTTCGCTCGATCGCGCCTCATCGGCTCGACGTTCAATCTCACGCGCCCACGCCTTCTGAAAATCAGCCTCGGCAGAGTCCAGGCTCGCGAGTAATTTGGCCGCCAGGTGAGCGCGATCTGCCTCCGATAGCTGGAGTGCCTCGTTCAGAAGTCTATTTGCCGCCTCAGTCATACGAAAAGTTCCCCCGCGCTGAGCTGATGCTTCACGCCGAGATTGTAGGCTCTTTCTCGCGATCGACCCAAGGCGACGAACGTCCGACCCCAGCCGCCCGTGGGGTCATTCTTGCGAGTCGCATCTCTCCGCCATTTCGAAGCGCCTGACTCCTGCTTTACCCGCTCCCGAACCTCACCGCCGATCTGGCTCGCGCCCGTTCGGCCTCGACCTCGCGATCCTTCGGCTCGGCGCTCGTGACCAGCGACGCCAGCAGTTTTTGCGCGATTCCGGTCATCTGCTCCACGGCCAGCTCGAAGGCTTCTTCGTTCGCTCGTGATGGGTTCGTGAACCCGCAAAGCTTGCGCACGAACTGGAGCGAGGCGTCACGCACCTCGTCTTCAGTTGCCGGAGGATCGAAATTGAAGAGAGTCTTTATATTTCTACACAAGGATCACCTCCGTTTGTGACCGGTCGCGGGCTCGGCCGAGACGAGCTCAGACGCCCCCGGAAACCGAGACAGAGCGACGCAGTTCCCTCGCTTGCGTCGCCAGTTCCTGAAACCACTCTTCAAAGTGATCCAGCTGTTTTTCTGACGCCTCTCGGGCACGTTCCGTGGCCATGGTGATGAACTGCTCGAGAAAACCCCCGAGCTCGTCAGCGCCGCCCATGAGCAGAATCGCGCCTGCCTTACCCTTCAGGTTCTTGAAGGCCTCGACCGCCGAGGAGTACTCGCCGGTGAAGTATTCGAAGTCTGGATCGACCATGGTCGTTTACCTGCACATTGAGCTTAGCAGAGAGGATGAAAGCTGACAGTACCGACGTCACGCTCTCGAGTCGGGTAGACAATCAGAAAGACAAAGCCGTAAGAAATCCCTTTTCAATTTTCAATTTCTCATCGGTCCATTCGCATCTGACCGGGTCTTCCGGGAGTCGCAGCCAGGTCGATCATCGAGGCTGTGTAGATCGCGTCGGGAAGAAGCATATGGACGCTCTTCTTTGCGTCAGGGGTCTTCACCGAGACGACGCCCTGATCGGCGTCGACCTCGAGATCGAAGCTCTTCGAAAAGGGGATGTCATCTTTCCTGCGTCCTCCAAACATCAACCGTTTCGATGTCACGAGAAGGGAGACGGGGTGAAGGCGGCTCCAGGAATTCGGTTCCGTCCCTGTGACGACTCTCTGCGCTTCGGGACGCACCTGGTCGCCGGATGCCTTGTGATGCAACACCTCGTGAAAACGGAGCTTGACGGTTCCGTCTTCGATCTGCGGCAGGGTCCGCGAGTTCACACCGGCCAGCTTTTCAAACTGTTCTAGTGCTGCCATATCCCACTCCATCTCCGTGGTGTCGACGTGAAGATTGGATCGAAACTGCTCGAGTATGTCTCTGGTCTGGTGCACTCGGTCATCGGCGATCTGGTGCCACAGAAGTTTCTGATAGAGCTGTCTGCGCACGATGCGCTCATCCTCATCGTTCAGACCGATTCCGCGGGCGGCGGTGACGATTTTTTGATCCACGCCATCCAGGCCGATCTCTCGAAACCGAGAGATGGCGTCGAAACCGGCAACGGTGAGGGCGTGCATGGCCATGGGACGGACGATCTCATACGGGATCTGATGTGTAGGGCGTTCGCGGCGAAGGACTTCCAGGGACTCGTCGTCGAGACGCTCGCGGTATTGCTGCAGCTTCTCGGCGTACGTACCGACGATGGCCTGAACGCGCTTCTCCTCGTCCTCCCGTTCCTTGCGAATCTTCTCTTCTTCGGCCCGCAGCTGCTGCCGCTTCCTGGCCATGGTCATGACAGGAGTGGCCACGAGCGCCAGCCCGATGATCACCTCGATGACCCCGGGGGCTCCCTTATGCGCTGCGATACTGGCAGCACCGAGAAGGATGAAGAGCGCGCCGAAAACCATGACGACCACGGGCCAGTAGCCTCCGCGCCCGCCGCCAGGGCGGATCATCTCCCACAGTGATCGGTTCCCGGAGAGAGCGCGACTGAACTGAGGGTCGGTTTGATCGCGCGACTCTGAGAAGTAGAGGATGCTCTCGCCGAGTCGTCGATACTCCCCCCGCGGCCCGGTGCTCAGTTCGGCCGAAGGGTCGGGAGAGGAGCGTGCGGCGCGATGCGCCACACTGAACCGGATAGGACCTGTCTCGAGTATTCGTCTGATGTAAAACGCCACAATTCCTCCGTCGGGATGACTTCTCTAAGCAATATGTCGGCCTGCTTTTGCACACCGAGGCAGGCTGACCCAGGCCAGGGGGAGAATTCAGTGACCAGGGAAGCGAGTGCCTGTATCATCCGCACCTATGAAAGTGGATGTTCGCAAATCAGACGATGTAGTGATCGTCGACTTTACCGGCCGCCTTGTCGCCGGTGATGGCGATGAGCTTCTCTCAGAAATCATCAACGAACTGCTGGCCGAAAACTACCGGAAGATTCTCCTAAATCTCTCCAACGTCGAGTCTATCGACAGCAACGGTCTCGGCGAGCTGGTGCAGAGCATGAAGGTCTCGAAGAAATTCGGCGCTGCGCTCAAGCTGCTTCAGCCGCAGGACCGCGTCCGCAAAACCCTCCAACTGACCCGTGTCCTGCCGCTATTTGATATCTACGAGACGGAGCCGGACGCGCTCGCCAGCTTTGCCTGAGCCGCGCGCTCGTAACCAGTTAATCGGAGTGGCGACATCCTGTCGCCTGGCTCGGCGGCGTTCCGTGCCGCCGCCCTCATGAAGCTGACGATTGTCGCCGACCTTGAATGACCGCAACGCACGCCAAGGAGTGCGTCGAATAGTTCGTTCCCCAATTGCAGATCGCTTGAGCGAGGACGGCGCCGCGGGACGGCGCCGAGCCAGGCGGCAGAGATGCCGCCACTCCGATCTGGCGCGCGCGGGACCCTAACGAAAAATGGCACTCACAGAGCAGCAGCCTCGCTGAGTCGCTCCCTGAACGTCGACTGCAGGTCGATCACTTTCTGGCGCCACAGCGCGGGCGTCATGAGGTGTTTCTCGAGGGACTCCAGAAGACTACGATTCGGTTGCTGCAGCGAGTAGAGGTCCTTCTGCCAGGACTGGGTGAGGGTGTAGCCCATCGATTCAGCTACCAGTTCGGCCTCGCGATAGGTCAAGCCGTAACTGGTCGTCTTGTCCGTGCCAATGCCCCAGATGAACGCGAAGATCAGATTGGGTACGGAGGCGAAGGCCTGATCGACGGAGAAGGTGCGTCCGGCCGAGGCGCGGAGCTGAATGGGGCAGGGAACGAAGGGAACCCCGCGCTCGGTGGTCTCGGAGTAGGCGATCAGATCGATCCCTCGCTGCCGTATTGGGACCGCCACTTCCAG
>DASZZV010000470.1:0-3731 GCA_035544835.1 Thermoanaerobaculia bacterium | reverse complement strand
CTGGGAACTCATCGCCGCGACCCCAATGCTCGACTGGCTCCTCCTCACGAAACGTCCAGAGCACGTTGAGGCCTGCGTTCCGTGGACTGAATGGCCCACGAACGTGTGGCTCGGCACCACCGTAGAGAATCAGAAATGGGCTGGTATCCGGGTCTCCATCCTCTCGAAGATCCCGGCGAGGGTAAGGTTTCTCTCCTGTGAGCCACTCCTAGGATCTGTGGATCTCACTCCGTGGCTTTCGAGCATCGACTGGGTCATTACCGGCGGCGAGAGTGGCGGCAAAGCACGGCCCATGCAACTGGCTTGGGCGCGGGCGCTCCGCGATCAGTGCTTGGCTGCAGGCGTCGCGTTCCACTTCAAGCAGTGGGGCAACTGGCGTCCAGATGGCGATGGCATGGAGCGGATGAATAAGAAGGTGGCCGGCCGAGATCTCGATGGTCGTACCTGGGACGAGTATCCGGTGTCGATGCATGGGTGAGCAAGAGCAGCGGTATCTTGAAATCTTCGAGCAGTTCCAGACGACGGATATCCCCGAGCCAAAGGTGAAGAACCCGTCGACGCCAGTCTGGACGGAGAACAAGGCGCGCCTGGTCGAGCGCTACCTGTTCCTTTTTGTGCTCGTCACGCATTCGGGCACGTACATCGATGGCTTCGCCGGGCCGCAGGAGCCAGAGCGCGAAGATATGTGGTCAGCGAAGCTCGTGCTCGAGAGCCGCCCTCGATGGCTACAGCGGTTCTTCCTGTTCGAGAAGGACCCAAAGCAAGTCACTCGCCTTCAGCAAATGGTGGCCATCCAGCCGCCGCGGGACATGTCGAAGAAGAAGAACGAGCCGAAGCGCGAGACAACGATCATCCCCGGCGATAGCAACGCGGAGATCCGCGGGCTCCTCAGCCGTGGAGAGGTCAACCGGAAGCAGCCGGCATTTGCCCTGCTCGACCAGCGGACGTTCGAATGTGAGTGGGCGACCCTCGAAGCGCTCGCGGCCTACAACACGAAGTTGAAGATCGAGCTGTTCTACTTTTTGCCGAACGGGTGGCTGGATCGTGCGCTGTCAGCTCAGAAGGAAGAGACGATCCCGACAGCGTGGTGGGGCCGCAACGACTGGAAGACGCTGAAGGGCATTAGGCACCGCGAGCGTGCCCAGATCTTCTCAGATCGGATACGAGCGGAGCTCGGGTACCGATCCGTGAAGCCGTGGCCCATCTACGACAAGCAGGGTGGTACCAACGTCATGTACTACATGATCCATGCGACCGATTACCCGGTTGCGCCGCACCTCATGGCTCGGGCATACCGGAAAGCCGTGTCGCCCGTCATCGAGACCGCTGAACAGGTAGCTTTTGAATTCCTGGAGATAGGGCATCTCCTCGAGGTGAAATCCTGACCATACCGGCTTCAGCTACGTGCCTTAGTCCCTGTCGCCCGAAGAAGAGCAGGTGCTTCTCGATAGACTCACCTCAGAGCCATTCGCCGCGCTAGGTATGTGAGGGCAGAGACAAGTCGGGCAATTGTCTCCTACGGTCTGGAGTTTAAGTCGCACGTAGGCCGGTTCGAACCAGCCCCTCCCATTCCGAGGTACCTTCACGAGACTCGCTGGCTCATAAGCCGGAAATCGCTGGCGTCACTATCCCCCATCCTCGCGGACGGTCAGACCGAGGAACGAGTTGATCCCCGTATCGTCCACGAGCTACTCGAAGGAGGTAGAGATGAGGTTGGATGAAGCGAAGGATACATTCCTCTCGTACTGCGAGTCGATTCGCAAGCTCTCTCAACACACGATCCGAGCATACCGGCTGGATCTTGACCGGTTCGTCGGCTTCGCTGGTGGTGACCGCCCTGCTCTTACGTGCGACAAGGCGCTGCTGCAGGACTACGTGAAGTTCCTCTTCGAAGAACGCGGGTTGGCGAGGCTTCTACGCATCGCCACGTGGCAACGCTCCGGTCGTTCTTCCGGTGGGTGACCGATCAAAGCGATGGTGCCTCCAACCCGCTTACCGATGCCAGTATCCGGATTAGGATACCAAGCCGGCTTCCGAGAGTGATTCCGAGAGCCGACATTCGAACCATTCTCTCAGGGCGCACCGATTGACACGAGTCAGCTAAAGCGGCGACGCGATATCGGCCTCTGGATGTTTGCGACCGGAAGCCCGTGACGAATCACGGGACCGGGAGTCCATCGAACAGGCCGCGCAGCTCGCGACGAATCTGCTCACCCGCTGCCTCTACGCCGTTGGTTACGTCGACATAGACGACACCTTTGAGGTCTGATGGGATATCCGCGCCTTGCTTGTAGAGAAGGAACACCCGGCCGCTACGCCGCCCGAGCCTTCCAATGAAATAGCCATACTCGAAGACAACGTTCTGTCTGGGACGTCCTGTGACGGAGTTCACTTCCTTGAAGTCGTCGGGAGTGAAGAGGGCGAATACAACGTCGCAATCGTCGGCGTAGTGTTCGAACTTCTCAATCAGGGTGAGCCCCCGCGAAGGCTGTTCGGAAAGGACCATTGGTTCCGGCAGGCCCAGAGTGTTCTGAAGATAGTTCTTTAGGGAGAGCAGTGATTCCCTGTCGTGCCCGTGGACTATGAAGATCTTCGGCATTTCTTCCACCCCCGCAACCTTGTTCGCGACGATCGTAGCGAACTCCTCCGGATGAACGTCTCCTTTGAAGTAGTAGCCGAATTGACTCCGGAGCGTGAACCAAGCCTCGACATCCGCGTCCCTGGAGTTGGTCAGGGCTAGGAGTACGGCAGAAGGTTGCAGGTCGGCCATCTCCTTCGCCAAAGCGACGCCCGTCCGATAGCCACCAGCAGTCTCCAACTGATCGAAGAAGGTGCCGGTTGGCATCATGATGTCGATAATGACCGCGACGTAGGCCCGCTCCGTCGCCTCGACAATGGCAGTATCGACGTCGTGGACGTAGTGGACGTCAAAACCGTGCGCTTCCAACATCAGCACGTACGATGACGAGCCATACGGGTCATCGTCAATGAACAAAACGTCGGAGCTGCCGTGCTCTCTCATGGCGGTGGAATAGTATCGCGCCTAACGTAATTAATTAATTCCGAAATACGTCTTATCTGTCCGAGATCAACGCCGCTGCTTGATCCTTTCAATGCCAGCAGTGTTTCGTCTTCACGAGCCGGTCTTGGCGGGAAGAGAGCCCGACGAGGCCACCGTTGATAGCTCGTGTGAGGCGCTGGAGGCTGTCAGCGTCCGCCAGCACGTTGCAGTTGCTCGCCGTCCACTCCGCAGCCGCGATCTGAATCGTCCACGCCGGGTCAATCGCGTGCGCTGGGTTCCCAGCGAGATCAATCTTGAGCACCCGCCCGTAACGGGTGTACGAGTCACGCCCCGTGATTTGCAAAAGACCTCGCCCGATGAATCGGTACCCGTCACCTGGCTGATTGTTCCCCATCCTCCCGCCGTACACGCTATTGGCTAAGCCTTCCGGATTGTGCGCAAACGGGGCCGCAGCGGCGGCGGTCGCGAAGCGCGTCGGCCAGACCTGCACGATGCGCTCCGCGCGGTAGTTCATGTCCTCCACAAGTATAGTCAGGCTGCCCGTCTCGTGCAGCGCCTGCGCCATGAAGTGTGCAAGACGCAAGGGGTTGTCGTTGATCCCATACTGCGCGAGGACCGCATCGGCGTAGCCAAACGCCAGGGAGTAGACCGTGCGCGCGTTGGGCGCAAGCTGCTGCAGCTGGCTGGGCGTGATGGTTGATCATCGTGG
>DASZZV010000469.1:0-13396 GCA_035544835.1 Thermoanaerobaculia bacterium | reverse complement strand
CCTCCACACCCAAAGCGGTGGCGGCTTCACAACTCCGTTATTTGACCCCCAGGGATTTGCGAGGGATCGCCGGAGCTCTCTCCACCTCGATCTTTCTGCTGCGGTGCATCGAGCGTCTCCAGATGGAAAACAAGGGGACCTCCAGCGGATCTGCTGCCGATTTCGATACAATGGCCTAACTCTATGCCCGACCACGAGAAGGCCACGCTCGATCCCACTTCGTCCTTTGGAGACGAGCTTCGCAAGCAGCGCGAGATCCGAGGCATCTCCCTCAAGGAGATCGCCGACTCCACCAAGATCAGCAAGCGCTATCTCGAAGCCATCGAGAAGAATGACTTCGCGGCACTTCCGGCGCCGGTATTTTCCCGTGGATTCGTACGTGAATACGCGCGATATCTCGGCCTGATGCCCGATGAGATGGTCGACCGCTACATGCATTTCGTACGCAGTGACGCCGAGCGTAATCTCGAGCTTCCCGAATCGCTGCGCGATCGCAGCTCGATTGCCGAGCCGACGAGCAATCTGGGGCGGAACCTGTGGATGGCGGCGCTGGCATTGTTCGTTCTGACCTCTGTGCTCTGGTGGTTTCTCGTGGCAGTTCGGAAAAAGAGCGGGACGGTAAAGAGCGACACAGTCGCGGGGCAATCGTCCGCCAGGGCTCCGAGCTTGCAACGTTCCACGGAGACGACGGCGCAGCCAGCAGTCACACCGGGTGAACTAACGCTGAACATGAAAGTGCGGGAAAACTCCTGGATCACCCTTCAGATCGACGGTCAGAATGCCATCAACGACGAGCTCAGCGCCGGCACAGAGCAGGTGCTCAGAGCCAAACGAGAGTTTCGATTCAAGACCATTGGGAATGCCGGTGGCATTGATCTCGTACTCAACGGCACGAAGCTTCCACCATTGGGCAGGAGCGGCGCGGTCATTCACGACCGCGTCTTCACCGCCGCTGTCACCCCCGCCTCCGATACGGTCGGAGTGCCTCCTTTCGAATGAGTGCGGCCCCTGACCTGACTGCTTCCGAGCTCATCGAGAAAGCCTCTCGCGGCGAGCTCCCGGTTGAGTTTCTTCGATATGCGGCGCAGGGCTTTCTTCCCATCCCGCAGGAGGAACTGGTCATGGTGCTGGCCTTTCTGGCAGGCCATGACGATGAGGAAATTGCCGAATCGGCACGTGTCTCACTGCAGGAGCTCCCTTCCCGTGTCCTTCTGGCTTTTGCCCGCTCCGAAACAGCTCTCCCTGATCAGTTGCGAGCTCTGGCTCGAAGCAGCAGTGATCCCGCTCTGCTCGAGGCGATCCTCAGAAATCGGGTTACCGGTGACGACACCATCGAGGAGATGGCGGGCAACGTCCCTTCGAACCTTCAGGAAGTCATTGTCATCAACCAGGAGAGAATCCTACGCCGTCCTTCGATTCTCGAGGCGCTGTTATCCAATCCCGACATCACCCGCGACATCCGCCGGCGGGCCATGGAAATTCGCGAGGAGTTTTTCGAGAAGCAGCAGCCAGCGGCCCCGCCTCGGGCAGTTCCGGCCGCTCCGGCTCTGGAAGAGGACGACGACGGAATCGTGGTCGAGGATCTTAGTCCGATCGCTGACCTTCTCGAAATCGCCAATGTCCAGGATGATGCCGAGCCTACTCTGCCTATACCCCCGGACGCAGTGAACGATAATATCTGGGCCCAAATCCTGCGAATGACCGTTGGCGAAAGAGTTCAGGCGGCCTTCAAGGGGAACAAGACGGTCCGGGGCATCCTGATCAAGGAACGCAACAAACTGGTCTGCTCGGCCGTGATCCGAAGCCCGCGCGTCAATGACTCGGAAGTCGAAGCCTACGCGGCCATGCGGAACATCGAAGAAGAGGTCCTGAGGCTGATCGGTATGAAGCGTGAGTGGATGGCCAAGTACCCCATCATGATCACACTCATCAAGAATCCAAAGGCTCCCATCGGGGTTGTTCTCCCGCTGATCAATCGGCTAACCTTACGAGATTTGAAGAAGCTTGCCGAAGACCGAGGAGTTCCGGAAACCATTCGCAGCGCCAGCAAGAAGCTGTTTCAGCTTCGAAACAAAAAGAACGCATGAGAGCGAATTACTACGAGATTCTCGGGGTGGAACGGTCGGCCAGCGAGGCCGAGATACGCGATCGGTTCCGGCAACTGGCCCGTGAGAACCATCCCGACCGGTACCGCGGTCCCGACAAGGCCGACGCTGAGCGGAAGTTCCAAACGCTCACCGAGGCTGTCAATGTCCTGAGTAACCCGGCTCGTCGCAAGCAGCACGACAACGAACTGCAGAGCGGATCGGGCAAAGCGGCCACCGACCCTTCCCAGGTGGCCAAGGTTTACATGGCCCGTGGAATCAAGGCTTTCAAGGAATCGGACTTCAACACCGCCAGGGAAAACTTCGACATGGCCGTCAAGCATTATCCGCAGGATGCGAAGGGCTATCACTATCTCGCGCTTGCGTGTGCGAGAATGCCTGCAACGATGCGCCAGGCCGTTCAGGCCATAGAGACAGCTGTCCAGAAAGAACCCTACAATGCGGTGTTCCTGAAGGATGCAGGATTACTCTGCCGCCGCGCCGGACTCGTCGCGAAGGCCGAGAGATATTTGGAAGAAGCATTAAAATGGGATCAGGACAACTCCGAGATCCAGACGGCACTCGCGGAAATTCGCCAGGAAAAAAGCAGGAAAAAATGAGGCTGCTCATAGTGACAGATGATCCAGAGGTTGAGTGCCGATGGAAGTGAAGGCGTTCACGGCAGCCGGTATTACCGACGTGGGCCGTACTCGGCAGCACAACGAGGACAGTCTGCTCGTCGATCCAGCCGCGGGTCTGTTTCTTGTCGCCGATGGGATGGGTGGACATGCGGCAGGGGAGATCGCTTCCCGGATCGCCGCGGAATCTGTTTCCGAATTCATCCAGCACACGGTCGAGGATGACGGCACCTGGCCCCATGCCTATGACGAGAAGCTGAAGCGCTCGACGAATCGTCTGATGGCGGCTCTCAAAGTCGCGAACACCCGCGTTCTCGAGGCCATGCGCAAGGACTCGCGCCTGCGCGGCATGGGCACGACCGTCGTGGCCTCGCTCGTCGATGGCAACACGATCTCTTTCGCGCACGTGGGTGATTCCCGCGCCTACATGATTCGTGACGCGCAGCTTTCCCGCGTCACGAACGATCACTCCTGGGTTTTCGAGCAGGTTCAGGCCGGTATGCTCACCGAGGCCGAAGCCGAGAAGCATCCCTTACGAAATGTCATCACCCGCGCGCTGGGTGGCGCCTTGACGGTTGTGCCCGATGCTTCCGAGATCGTCTGTCGTTCCGGCGACGTCTATCTGCTCTGCTCGGACGGGCTCACTGGCATGGTTCCCGAAGAAGACATCCTCCGTGTCGTTGTCGAAAACGAGGACCTCGAGAAAGCCTGCAAGGCGCTCATCGATTTCGCCAACGACCGAGGCGGCTACGACAACATCACCACTGTTCTCGTAAAAGCCTTGTAAGGAGCCCCATTGAACGTAACCATCCACTACTGCGGCGTTTGAAACTACCTGCCCAGAGCCTCCAGTCTGGCGGCTGAAATCAAGAAAGAATTCGGAGTCGACCCTCAGATCATCCGTGGAAGCGGAGGCATCTTCGACGTGGTTGTCGGCGAGACCAGGATCTTCTCCAAGCATGACGAGGGGCGCTTTCCGACGGAGGGCGAGATTCTGGATAAGCTGCGGGAGATAGCTTCTGGCTTCTAGCTTCTAGCTTCTAGCTTCTAGCTTCTAGCTTCTAGCTTCTAGCTTCTGGCTTCTAGCTTCTGGCTTCTAGCTTCTAAGCCCGTTCCTCGGAGAGCCTTCGGTGCGGCCGTACCACATGATCTGCCCGCAGAAAGCTAGCAGCTAGCAGCTAACAGCTAGAAGCTAACAGCTACAGTTCGCGCTACAGGCTGGCCTTCTTTCGCGTTACCATTCGCCCTCCATGAATATCGAGCTCGAAGAGGTCAAACGCATTGCCGAATTGGCTCACATCCGCTTGACGGACGACGAGCTTCCTCGAATGGCTCGGGAGCTCTCAGTAATTCTCGATTACATCGATCAGCTGTCGAGCATCGACTCGGGCACCTTCATCGAAAGTGCGGCCACGTCCGGAACCCCGATGCGTGAAGACGAGGCCAGGCCGTCACTTCCGCTCGACGTCGTCAAATCCAACGCTCCCGCTTTCGTCCATGGATACTTCGCGGTGCCGCGGGTAATCGGCGGCGAGTAGATGAGCGATCTCCTCGAACTTTCACTCGACGACCTCTCGGCGGGCTTCCAGCGCGGTGACTTCACCCATTCGGATTACCTCAGAGCCATCGAGCAGCAGATTGCCGACGTCGAGCCGGCCATCCACGCTTTCCTGCACGTGGACAGCTCCCAGACACGCGATTCCGCCAGAAGCCCCGAAGCAAGCGGGCCTCTGGCCGGGATTCCCTTTGCCGCCAAGGACAACATCGTTGCCATTGGCGGTCCAACGACTTGCGCATCGCGGATTCTCGCGGGATTCCGGTCGCCTTACGACGCCACCGTCATCCAGCGTCTCAAAAGCGCCGGAAGTCTGCTGGTCGGCAAGTGCAATCTCGACGAGTTCGCGATGGGATCGTCGACGGAGCACTCCGCCTTCGGCCCGACTCTGAATCCCTGGGATACCTCGCGTGTCGCCGGTGGCTCATCGGGCGGCTCCGCGGCAGCGGTTGCAGCACGGATGGTTCCCTTTGCCCTCGGTTCAGAGACCGGGGGCTCGGTGCGACAGCCGGCATCGCTATGCGGAGTCCTGGGGTTGAAACCGACTTACGGGCGGATCAGCCGTTTTGGTCTCGTGGCCTTCGCGTCGTCTCTCGACCAGATCGGAATCGTGACGCGCACGGCTCGCGATTGCGCCTATGTTCTCTCGACCATCGCCGGTCACGATCCTCACGACTCCACCTCGAGTACCGATGCTGTCGACGACTATGCAGAGGGCATCGAGGACGGAGTGAAGGGGCTGAGGGTCGGGATCGTGGCCGAATCACTGAACGGTCTGCCCGGATCGACTCGCAGGAATTTCGACGACGCCATCGCCGTGCTCAGGAGTGGAGGAGCGGAGATTGTCGAAGTATCGGTGCCGTCGATGGGTCACGCCATCGCCGTCTACTACATCATCGCCAACGCTGAGGCCAGCGCGAACCTGTCCCGTTTCGACGGCCTGCGTTTCGGCCACCGATCGACCGAGCCAGGCAATCTGAAGAATCTCTATATGGCCTCGCGCGGGGAGGGATTCGGTGCCGAGGTCAAGCGACGGATCATGCTCGGTACCTTCGCCCTCTCCTCAGGCTACTACGAGGCCTACTACGGACGAGCACAGAGGATTCGCGCCATGATGCGGGCCGACTTCGCTCACGCTTTTCAGCGGATCGACATTCTGGCAACGCCCACGACTCCGTCGGGTGCCTTCAAAGTCGGGGAGAAGGTCGGTGATCCCCTGGAGATGTATCTCTCCGACATCTTCACCGCGCCGGCGAATCTCGTCGGCGTCCCGGCGGTCTCGGTTCCGTCGGGCTTCGATGGTCAGGGGCTGCCTCTGGGACTGCAGCTCACGGCATCGCACTTCGCCGAGAAATTGCTGCTGCGGGCGAGTCATTTTTACGAGAGCCAGACTGGGTTCTACCGCCGTCGTCCCCCGGCTGCGGAAACCAGCTGGTCATCCTGAGCCGTCGCGGCGAAGGATCTTTGGTGACATGGCAGCGGGGTGAATTGGTGATTCTTCCCATGTCACCAAAGATCCTTCGGTCGCACTCAAATCGTTGCACCTACCTGCCTCGGCGCGTGCTCCCTCAGGATGACCAGGTCTCAATTCTCAATTCTCAATTCGTCTCAACCCTGCAGCCGGCCCGGTAATGCGATAAAATAACCTGCTGGGTATCTTTCGCGCCGTCCAGGCGCGGGACGGGTGGGGGATCGGGTGCGGGTGAGGTGGGGTGTCATAACATGGTTTTTGCTGGTGAGCGCAGCTTCCCTCGCCGCATCCTCGCTTGCTTCCGGACGACTGGCTCCCGGTTCTGAGGTCGTTCTGGGCGATGATCTCGAGATCGCCCTCATCGTTCATCCGCACGAGGGCGATGCCTGGACGCGCCTCGCCAAACGTGTCACCGGAGACGCTTCCAGCTGGAAGAGTCTGGCCGACCGCAGTCACCTCACCGGCAGCCTCAAAACCAGCGACCAGGTGCGCGTCCCCTTCTCGATGTTGAAGCCTGATCTCCAGCGTCAGGTCGTCCAGGCGCTGTTTCCCTCCGACCGGGTGACTCCCGAAGGGTGGATCCATCACGTGGCCGGTGGTGACGGAGATTCGGAAGGTGAGCCTCTGTGGAAGATCGCAGAATGGTTCACCGGCGACGGGGCGAACTACTCCAGTATCCGTGAAGCGAATTCGATGAAGCGCCTCTCGACACGGCGGGGCGACACCCTTCTGATTCCGCGCTCGATCCTCGGCGCTGCATTCGCCGCCGCGGAAGTGGAGAAGTCAGTGTCCCGGCCGCTGAGAAAGATCTCGGAGAACGCGGTGGCCGTCGTCGCCTCGCACACGCACGAGGAGGACAACGCTGTCTTTCCCGAGGCGGTGGAGACCTTCAGCACTGCCCTGGAGTATCACAAAGAGGGGGATCGCCCGTACGCCGTCTACAAGCTCCGGAAAGGTGAGGCGCTCTACTCTTCTGTGATCATCCGCTTCACCGGCAGGCTCTTCCCGAAGGATGTCACCGACGCGGTGGAGGAGGTGGTGAAGTTCAACGGATTCGGGGATGTGTTCCGGATCCCGGCCGGATACTCCGTGAAAATTCCGATGGAGATGCTGGCGGCGGAGTATCGGCCATGGGATGACCCGCAGCGGGTGGAACGAGAACGGAGCAAACGCGAAAGCGCCCGTCTCGCCAAACGGGTCGAGGCCAGAAACCTCAAGGGTGTCTATATCGTTCTCGACCCTGGTCACGGTGGCCGCGATGTCGGCACCGAGCACGGCGGGGTCTGGGAATCGAGCTATGTCTATGACGTCGTCTGCAGGCTCAGGAAAGTGCTCGAGGAGAATTCGGCAGCGAAGGTCTTCATCACGACGCGATCGAAAGGCGGCTCTTACGAGATCCAGGATCGCGATGTCCTGAAAAATGTCACCGATCATACGGTTCTCACGACGCCCGCTTACGATCTCGAAGATCCGGTCGTAGGGGTGAACCTTCGCTGGTACCTCGCCAACTCGATCCTAAAGCGGGCCAGAAAACGGGGCGTCCGTCCGGAGAAAGTGGTCTTCATCTCCTTACACGCCGACTCCCTGCACCCATCGGTGCGCGGGACCATGGCCTACATTCCCGGCGAGCGGTACATCCATGGAACTTTCAGTCGCACTGGTGCGATCTATCTCGCGCGCAGCGAGGTTCGAGACGATCCGGTTGTGTCTCAGTCCCATGAGGACGCACTGAGGGCCTCTGGTGCATCGACCGAGCTCGCCGAGTCGATCATCGGCTCCATTAAGGACGCCGATCTGAAGGTTCACCCCTTCAATCCCATCCGCGACAACGTGGTGCGAGACGGAAGTGAGTGGGTCCCCGCGGTGATCCGCTACAACCGCATTCCGGCCAGGCTGCTCCTGGAAATCTGCAACCTTGGCAACAGCGAGGATCGCCGGCTGATTCAGACGCGCACCTATCGCCAGTCTCTCGCTCAGGCCATCTACCGCGGTCTGGTCGATTTCTATGACGGCCGCGAAGAGGGCGGCAGTGGTGGGGTGGTGTCGGGGCGGTGAAGAAGTGACCGCGGTCAAACCGTAGGGCCGCACGGCGTGCGGCCGGTACCATCGGTCGCGGCGGAAGGCAACCCGCGTTCAAGCTCAGCTACGAAGGCGAAACACCTGCGCAGAGCTGTGAGCACGAATGATCTGTCGCTCACGTTTTGTGTTTGTGTTCAACGAACGAGGTACCGGCCGCACGCCGTGCGGCCCTACGCGGTAACACCGGGATTTATGAATCACGTTTATCAATGCTCCCCCGACTTCACCGCGTGCCATCGCGACTCTGCCCTATAATCCCGCGCTCATGGCAATTTTCTTTGAAGGCGAGCTCACGGCGGAAGGATTGTCATTCGCGATCGTGGCCAGCCGTTTTCACGACGAGATCGTCTCCAAACTCCTCGATGGGGCGCTGGAGTGTCTCACCAGGCACGGGGCGGCTTCCGACCGGGTGAGTGTTTTTCGCGTTCCCGGGGCGTTCGAGATACCGACTGCCGTTCGTCACATCGCCTCGGTGCGACCAGTCGATGCGGTGATCACGCTCGGCGCTCTCCTCAAAGGGGAGACTCCACACTTCGACTTCATTTCTTCTCAGGTCACTCTCGAGCTGTCTCGGGTGGGAACTGAGATCGGGATCCCCGTCGCTTTCGGCGTCATCACCTGCAACACGATGGAGCAGGCCGTGGCCAGGACACAGCGGGGAAGTAACAAAGGCTGGGAAGCTGCGCTGGCAGCGATGGAGATGGCAAACCTCTTTCGGGCTGTGCGATAGCCGCTTAGGCATCGCTTCCGCATGAGGAAAATCAGGTCTTTTCATGGGCGCGCGACGTAAAGCACGGGAGTTGACGCTACAGATGTTGTTTCAACGCGACATCTCCCAGAACGATGCTGCAAGCATCGTCTCGACCTTCGAGGAGCTGCAGCGTGTCCGTCCCGCCATTCGAGACTTCGCCATTAAGGTCTTCGAAGGAACGCTCAGCAGGATGGACGTGATCGATGACATGATCACGGCCCAGGCCGACAACTGGCGCCTCGAGCGGATGGCAGTCGTCGACAGAAATATCATCAGGATGTCGGTCTATGAGTTCATGTATGAGGACGACACGCCGAAACTGGTGATCATCGATGAAGCGATCGAGATCGCCAAGAGGTTCGGTACGCAGAAGTCGCCGCAGTTCATCAACGGAATACTTGATGGAATTCTGAAACGGTACAATCTGGGTGACCGTGCCGAGAAGCAGGAAGGGAAGAAGGTCTGATCTGACCGCTGCAGCGAGAGGGCGCACGGTTGAGTCGCTGCATTTCTGGAGCGAGTCTGCAGAGGTGAAGCGTTGAGTCTACTCGGCCGCCTCGAGGATCTCTCGCTCCCCGATATCGTCCAGATCGTATTTCTGAGCCGCCGCACCGGCGTGCTCGAGATCATCGACGGGCGCGGGCGGCATACTGTCATTTTCCGCCAGGGGATGATCGTGACCGCGTCTTCGCCTGCCATTCCCGATCTCGGCGCCTATCTCCTTTCTTCGGGTGTCGTCGAAGAGAAGATGATGTCGGTAGCCCGTCAGGCCGAACAGTCCGGTGTTCCCATCGGATCGGCACTGCTGGAGATGAATGTCCTCAGCGTTGAAGATCTGGCCAAATCTCTGCGCGAGATGATTCAGACCGTCGTGACTCCGCTTCTGACGAGCCGAGACGGTGAGTTCAACTTCATCCTCAGTGACGCCATCAGTCCATTGGAAATGGAGTACGAGCCTGAGCGACTCTTTAAGGAAGGGGGCATCGCCCCCTCACGCATCCTCGGCACGGAAGGTGAGAAGATCAAACCGCTCAAGGGACTCGAGGAGTCGATGAGGGCGGGGAAGGAACTTCTTCGCGGAGCATCCGCTTCCCCTGCTCCATCCTCGTCGCCGGATTCCCCTCGACCTCGGCCACCCGTCGTCGAGTCGCCATCTTTGGTCCAGGCTGAGGAGCCGGACTTCACCGCTGTCGACGAGGATCCCTTCGATATGGCCGCGTCGTCTTCCGATGCCGAGCCATCGGCCCTCGACTCGTTGATCAAAGGAGAGGATGAGCACGAGCTTTCTCCCACCGTCGAGCAACCACTACCCGAAGGATTCGGAGCGGCGCCCGTCGAGGCCGAGCCCTTCGAGACGCCGAAGGAAGTCGCGCCGATCGCACCGGCGCCGCCGCCGGCAAAGAGCAGAGTCCGGATCACCGAGGCGAAGGTCGTCCCTGGCGCCCCCTTCGAACGAAACATCCTGTTGTTCCAGCGCGATCCGCTCGTGCGTGTTGCGGCCAAACGGGCCTTCGCGCGAAAGGGCATGAGCCTCTTCCAGTTTGGATCGATCCAGGACACCCGTAGCGCCGCCGGTGAGCTGCTCAGGCAGAACAAGTTCTTCGTCTCTTTTCTCGATCTGTCCGCCGAGGGCGACGAGACTATGCAGCTGATGCAGGGGATCAAGAAGCGAAACCATCGTCTCCCCGTAGTCGTCGTCGATGCGGAAGCAGATCTGCGGCTCCGCCACAATCTGTTGAAGGCCGGCGCGGACCTGTACCTCACCAAGCCCTCCGAGGCTCACCTTCATCCCTCGCTGGTTGAAGAGCAGCTCTCTATGTTTTCCGATGAGCTGGTCCTGTTTGCGGAACGCGCCTTCGAGGATTGGAAGCGATTGACCGGCGATACCTCGCTCGAAGATGCCGGCAAAGCCATCTACGAGATTGCGGACAACGAGAAAAAGAATCGCGGCCTCAATGTTCTCAAGCAGCTGATCAACGAGCTCACCAACCCCAATGACATGAGCCAGGTCTCCGCGATCATCCTTCGCCTGGCCGCAGAGTACATCGATCGAGGATTGCTGTTTGCCGCTGGAACAGTGCACTTCGTGGGCCTCGGTGGATTCGGGATCACCGGCGATGGCCATGACCTTAGTGAGAGAGCACGACGGCTGCGCCTTCCGCGTCACGAACCGGGTGTTCTCGAAGATGTGTTCATGCTGCGGAACCCTCACCGTGGTAAGTTGCGACGCCTGCCGGGGAACGTGCGGCTGCTCGAAAGTCTGGGAACGGCCCACCCGACCGAGGTCGTGGTTCTGCCTCTCACCGACAAGGATCAGATTGTCGGTGTGCTCTACGGGGACAACGCAGAACATCGCGCGCCGATCGACAGTACGGAGGGGTTGGAGATTTTTCTGGCAGAGGCGGGCTTTGCGCTTCACAATGCGCTGATCGCCAACAGAGGACGCCACGCTCTGGATTGAACATGAAAATACTGGTCGTAGAAGATTCTCCGTCGATGCGCGCTTATGTCACGACGATGATCGAGGAAGAAAGTCTCGATCTCGAGATCGTGGAGGCCTCGAGCGGTTTTGAGGCGCTGAAGACGCTGCCCCATCATCGCTTCGACGCCATCCTGACCGATATCAACATGCCCGACATCAACGGGCTGGAACTGGTCAGCTTCATCAAGAACCATCCCACCTATCAAAGCATCCCCATCATGGTCATCTCGACCGAGAGCAGTGATGAAGACAGAAAGCGAGCCGCTGCTCTGGGCGCCGAAGAGTATCTGGTCAAGCCTTTTGCAGCGGAAGAGCTGATGGAAAAGGTCCGGAAGCTGTTGAGAATTGAGAATTGAGAATTGAGAATTGAGAAAACTAAAGCTTCATCACAAGACTGTGTCATCCCGAGCCGCAGCGAGGGATCTGGGTGGGGGCCTTGCACCCGAGTGCATTACGCAAATCACCTGATGCCACGAGAGCAGGGCCCCCGCCCAGATCCCTCGCTCGACGCTCGGGATGACACATTGGTGACTTATTCACTTTCTCAATTCTCAATTCTCAATTCTCAATTTGCTTCACTCTAATGTCTAAAGACGAAGAGAGAGCCAGGCGAGAGTTCACCTCCGAAGCTGAAGAGCTGCTCGACGCGCTCTCGAGCGGTCTGCGCGACTTCGAGGCTCAGGGAACCGCCGTCCGTCCTGAAGTCGTCAACAAGATCTTTCGCGAGGTGCACTCGCTCAAGGGTCTGGCCGGGATGCTCGGCTTCGTTCAGATCTCCGAGCTGTCTCACAACCTCGAGGACATGCTCGATCGCCTTCGGATGGGAAAGGTCGCCATCAGTCGGGATCTCATCGATCTGCTCTATGACTCGGTCGACGGATTGAACCGTCTGGTCATAGCCATCAATGATCCGGCCATCGAGGGACTGGTCGACGTTGCCAGGCTCACCACCAGAATCCATCAGGCCGTTTCGAGTCAGCCGCAGCAGGTCAGTGTGAATCCCTTCGCCGACCTCGATCTCGACGAGCAGACCCGGAAGTCACTCACCGAATACGAGGAGCATCGCCTGCGGGAGAACGTCAAGACCGGGATGGCGATCTTCTCGATCGAGATGACTTTCGACTTTTCCGACTTCGACGAGCGTCTGCGGAACGCAACGGCACAGCTATCCGGTTCTGGCGAAGTGATCTCCACGCTGCCGGCTATCGACGCCAGCGGGGGTAGTGGAATCTCGTTTCGTCTTCTCTATGGCACAACGCTGGCCGAGGGGGCCGTTCAGGCTCTCGTGCCCGAGGGGGCGGTTCGCAGCCTCAGGAACAGCAGTGCCATGGAGATGGCAGCGGCCTCGCTGGCGGAATCACTCCACGAGGAAGACGTTTCCCTGAAGTCGATGTCGAGGACTGTCCGTGTCGACATCCGTAAGCTCGACGACGTCATGAATATCGTCGGGGAGCTCATCATCGAGAAAAATCATCTCGATGCTCTCACGCGGGCGCTGCAGAGCAATCGCATGGCCTCGCACGAGCTCACCAAGATCTCTCGGAACTTCGAGCGCAAGCTCAACGAGCTGCAGAAGGCGGTCATCGAAACGCGAATGGTGCCGATTGGCCAGATCTACACCAAGCTCTCCCGGGCGGTCCGCAAAGTGGCCAGGGAGCTGGGTAAGGAGATGGAACTGGTTCTCCGCGGTGAGGATACTGAGCTCGACAAAGTCATGGTCGAGCAGCTGACCGACCCGCTGATGCATATCATCCGGAACGCAATCGATCACGGGATCGAGTCGCCGGACAAACGTGTTGCCAGGGGCAAGCCTCCGACCGGTCGCGTCACGCTGGACGCCTATCAGAAGGGCAACTCCGTGGTCCTCGATGTCAAGGATGACGGGAGTGGGATCGATGCCGAGGCCATCCGGAAGGTGGCGGTCAAGCGAGGCATCATTGGACCGAAGGAAAACGTCGATGCCACGCGCGCGGCGGAGCTGATGTTCGCGGCCGGCTTCTCGACGGCCGAGACGGTGAGCGAGATCTCGGGCCGAGGTGTCGGCCTCGACGTAGTTCGAAAAAATATCCACGAGCTCAAGGGTTCTATCGATGTCCTGTCGGAGCCGGGTCGTGGGACTACCTTCAGAATCACGCTCCCGATCACTCTGGCCATCATTCAGGCGCTGATCGTCCGTGCTGGCAAGGAGAACTTCGCTGTTCCTCTGACCTCGGTGGAAGAGTCGCTCCGAATTCGAGCTCGGGACATTCAGACCGTGGAGCGTCGTGAGGTTTACATCCTCCGTGACACCTCACTGCCGCTGCTGCGATTGGCGGATGCTTTCAAGATTGAGGAAG
>DASZZV010000468.1:0-7281 GCA_035544835.1 Thermoanaerobaculia bacterium | reverse complement strand
TTTCTTAGAAGCCGCCGCGGCGAAGGATCTCCAGCGGCAGGATCTGAATTCAGATCGCTATATCTTGAGATCCTTCGCTGCGGCTCAGGATGACAAGCTCCCGGATTCCTCTTCAGCCAACCTGTTCCCCCATCCCCGTTCCCTGTCACAATATGCCGCGCAGAAATCAGCCGTAAGCGAGGTACTTCATGATTCAGGTTCCGACCGTCGATCAGTTGGACGTTGATGTAAAACGCGTCTTCTATCGAGTCGACTACAACGTTCCCATGGACAAGGGCGTGATCTCGGACGCTACCCGCATCGAGGAGACCATTCCCACTCTGTTGCTCCTTCGTGAGCGCGGGGCGCGCATCGTGATGGGCAGCCACCTCGGAAGACCCAGGGGGCAGCGCGTCGACAAGTACTCACTGCGGCCGGTGGCCGAGAAGCTGTCGGAGATGTTGGGCCTCGACGTCGAATTTGCGGAGGACTGCATTGGAGAAGAGGTGACGCGGAAAGTCGCGGCGCTCCAGCCGGCCCGGATCCTTCTGCTCGAGAACCTGCGGTTCCACCCTGAAGAAGAGACGAATGATCCCGGCTTTGCAGAGGCACTGCATGCCCTGGCCGACGTTTACGTGAACGACGCCTTCGGGGCCTGCCACCGTGCCCACGCCTCCATCGTTGCTCTGCCGGAACGATTCGGTCCGGGCAAGAGAGGGGCTGGACTGCTGCTGGCCAAAGAGCTCGAGTTTCTGCAGAAGGTCACCGAGGTCTCGCATCGTCCCTTCGTTGCCGTTCTCGGTGGCGCCAAGATCGCCGGGAAGATTGAACCGCTGGAGACGATGGTTCGTCTGGCTGACACGGTGCTGATTGGTGGTGGCATGGCCAACACCTTTCTGGCGAGTCGCGGCATCGCCATGGGGGGCTCACTCGTCGATCAGGACTCTATCCCGGTGGCGCGCCGGATCCTGGAAGGGGAGAAGCAAGCTGAAGTGGTGCTCCCGCAGGATCTCACCGTTACGGACTCAATCGACACGCCGGCAAACGTACACGTCGCTGACGTGGCTGCAGGGTTGCAGCCCGACGAAAAGGCCGCTGATATTGGACCGAAGACGATTGAGACTTTCTCTGAGATTCTGCATAAGGCACAGACGATTTTCTGGAATGGCCCCATGGGCGTATTTGAGAAGGAAGAGTTCGCGACGGGAACCCGTGCCGTGGCCAAAGCGGTGGCCCACGCCAGTGCCATCGTCGTGGTGGGCGGAGGCGAGTCAGTGGAGGCGGTGAAACAGTCAGGGTATGCCGATCGCATCAGTCACTTATCGACAGGGGGAGGAGCCTCGCTTGAATTCATTTCCGGGGTCAGTCTCCCCGGCATCGAGGTCCTTCAGAAGGGGTGGAATGGCCCAGGAAATTGAAATCAAGTTTCCGCTGCGCGATCGCGACTTGCTAATTCGCAAGCTGCGTGAAGCGGGCGGGCAGCGGTTGTATCCGGAGACTTTCGAAGACAACATCGTCCTCGATCGAAGAGGAGACCTCAGAACGAAAGGGTGTCTGCTCCGCGTCCGCAAATTCGGTAAGTACGTGCTGGCAACATTCAAGGGGCCGGTCGCTTTCGAAGGGGGCGTCAAGACCCGCGAGGAAGTGCAGACCGGAATGGAGAGCTTCGAAAAGGCCATCGCGCTCTTCGACGCTCTTGGATACAAGCCGACTTTCCGGTATCAGAAATTCCGCGAAGTGTGGCGAGTACAGGAAGTCGAGGTGGTTCTCGACAGGACCCCGATCGGTAACTACTTCGAGATCGAGGGCGCCCTCGAGGTCATTCGTCTGGTCTGTGAGCAACTCGAGCTGAACATGGACGAGGCTCTTCGGTTGAGCTATTCGGAGCTCTATCGCCAACAGAGACGAACGCGGCCAGACCTTCCCGAAAACATGGTTTTCGATCCGCAACTGCTTCCGACACCGACATGAAGGCAATGATCCTGGCAGCTGGATACGGCACTCGCTTCCGACCGGCCACGTACACGATCCCAAAACCGATGGTGCCGGTCTGCAACCGGCCGCTGATCGCGTATGCCGTCGATGCACTCGTCGCCGCCGGCATCCGCCAGCTCGTGGTAAATCTTCACCATCTGCCGGAACCAATCGAGGCCTATCTTCGCTCGACGTACATCGGCGTCTGCGACTTCGAATTCTCTTTCGAGCCGGAGATTCTCGGTACGGGTGGTGGGGTGCGAAAAGCGCGACCCTTTTTTCCGCAGGGAGAGAGCTTCCTCCTTGTGAATGGCGACACCATTCAGTTCCCTCCCTTTGCTGAGCTCGAGGCGGCGCGAAAGCAGCGCAAGGCCGTCGCCGCCCTGCTCCTTCGCCATCCACCGGCAGGGGATCGTTTCACGGAAGTGTTTTTCGACGATGGGCTCGTGACCGGGTTCGGGTCAGGTGCGGGTGAGGCGCTGATGTTTTCGGGATCACACTCCATCGGCCCCGAGATCTTCGACCTGCTTCCCGATCGAGATTTCTCCGGTATTACGGAGGACGCTTATCTGCCCCTGTTGAAGGCAAGGTCCGGCCGGATCGCCGGAGTCGTACACGATGGCCCCTGGTTCGACATCGGCACGCCGTCCCGGTACATGGGCGCCACCGAGTCCATCCTGGCCCTAATCGTCAACGGAACGCTTCGCGCTCCCTCGGGGACCAATGTCCTGCGCGAGCAGGCCTCTCTGATTGCCGTCGATACGAAATCGGCAGGATCGCTCCGCGCAAGCTGTATCGGCTTCGGCTCCGTGCTCGAACGTGGCACCTCGGTGTCGGGCTCTGCGGTCTGGAATGACGTCAATGTCGGCCGAGACAGCGCCATTCGTGACTCCATCATCTGCAGCGATGTGACCCTTCCACCGGAAACCATTTGCGAGAACGTTCTCTGTTGCAATGACGAAGGCGGGCGTGAATATCCTGAGGGGGCTGTGAGGGCCGAGGGCCTCATCGGCGTACCGATTGACGCGAGCCGGCCGGTTCGCTTGACCGTCGCTGGTCTGTAAGTTGCAGCCGGATCCGCGTTAGAGAAGCTCTCGAGCGATGCCGCCTACAGCAGAAAAACCGATGACGGAAGAGCTGACTCGGGATGAGATTCTTCGTTTCTTCAGCGTTCTTTCGCACGATCTGAAGTCACCCATCTTCTCCATTGATGGGTTCAGCGACCTTCTCCTCTCGGATTACGGGGACAAACTCGATGATGAGGGGGCCGATTTCCTGAAGCGGATTCGCTCCAGTGCGCAGCAGATCAAGCGCGTCCTCGACGAGATGTCCCACATGGTGAAGCTTCTCACCCGGCCAACCAATTCGCGCCCTACAGATCTCAACGAGCTTCTCGACGAAGTCCGGCTGCGCTTCAATTACCTCATCGAGGACGGCTCCGTGAGTTTTGCGGTGCCGGCCAGTCTTCCGAAGATCAACGTCGACGCTGAGAAGGTTCGCGAGGCCATGAGCGCTCTGATCTCCAATGCGCTTGTCTTCAACGATCGCGAAAAGGGCGACAGAAGGGTCGATATCGCCTTCGAAACTGACGACACCATGCTCCGCCTATGCGTTTCCGACAATGGGATCGGCTTCGACCCTCGCTACGCCACTCAGATTTTCGACCTCGGTCTCAAGATGGACCGAAGCCGAGGCGGCGGACCAGGTTATGGACTGTATCTGGCCAAACGGGTGGCAGAGAGCCACGGCGGGAGTGTCGAAGTTCAGTCGTCCCCGGGCCAGGGCAGCCGCTTCTGCCTGTCGTTTCCGAAGAGTCTGACAGTGTGATCGAGTTACCGCAGTGCAACGCGTTAGGGCCGCACGGCGTGCGGCCGCGGTCACGGCGGAAAACAACCGTTCATGCGAACCAAAAGGCGGAGGATGACCGTCGCAGAGACGTTATGAATGATTTGTCGCCGAGTGATTTGCATTGTTACGTTTGTGTTCCGCGACCGAAGGTACCGGCCGCACGCCGTGCGGCCCTACGCCCTGGGTGCGCGCCGCGGCGACAGCTCAGTTGCCGGGAGAAGCGGAGCTTCTCGCCACCTGGACCTTCTCGTCGCCGTCCCAGTTGCGAGTGACCTCCGCGGGAGGCTCCTCACCAGGCAGCGCAACGACCCTCATCTCGACTCCCCGGTCCTCGGCGACATCGACTCCCAGGGCCCGTGCGGCGGAGCGTGAAAGATCAAGGACAAAACCGCCGGAGTAGGGGCCACGATCATTCACGCGGATCCGAATGACCTTTCTGGTCGCTTTCGATCGGACGTCGACCCAGCAGCCCAGTGGAAGGGTGAGGTGCGCTCCAGTGAATTTCCCATGACGAAAAACCTCTCCGTTGGCGGTTCGGCGCCCCTCGAAAAATCCTGAATAGTAGCTGGCGGTACCGACCAGGCGATGGCTGTGGCTCAGGTCGAGGAGGGGATTCCGGTAAGGAGCGGGCTGAGGAACGAGCGTCTCGGAGTGAGGGATCCACGGGCCGTACGGCTCGCAGGACATTTCCGGCGCTGACGGGGTCGAGTCCGCGGCCGACACTTCCTGAGCCCGCGCCGGCATGACCGGCAGCAGGGCAAGAGCGGCGGAAATACAGAATGTGAGGTACTTCATAGCGCGGATTTTAAAGAAGATCCGTGCCACCTTCAAACTGCGGAGTCGCATTCTGGAGCGGCTTAAGTAAGTCGCTTTAAATCAGTCACTTATGGATCTTATAGTTGACGGATAACTTTTCCAATCCTTGGTCCCGACCTTGCAGTTATTGCCAGTGAGACTCATTAAGGAGATCGGCCATGGCGGAGAAAGCAAATGATCGGAAATTCGAACAGCGACTGCTCGATGGATTCGATCGTTCCAGAATTCGTCAGGAAGTGATGCGCTCGCGGAAGGGCGACTCGGGCTGGCTCAAGAAACGCTACGCGACGATGATGCTGGGAGCCTCGCTAGCTGTTGGCGGTATCGGCATTCCGATGAAGGCCTCGAAGTTCCTGAATGGCTTTGACCAGCAGGCTCAGAAGACCACTTCCTCGACCCGGATGGTCGATGAGTTGGCCGATGATATTCACGCGGCGGGTGAAATCGCCCAGGAGGTATCAGGCGGCGTAGCTTCCGCAGCCCATACCGCGGCCGCAACGATCACGTCACCGCTCAGAGCATCGACTGCCGATCATGCGTTCAATGTCGTGACCGAGGCGGCCAAGGAGAGGTTTTTCCGATCCGAGGTGCCGTTCGGCTCGATCATCTACTCGGAAGCGAAGAAGAACGACATCAAGCCGGAGTTGCTGGCTGCGGTGGTCCAGACCGAGTCACGCTTCGTCCCGACGGCGCGGTCGCACCGCGGAGCCATCGGATTGATGCAGATGCTTCCGAAAACCGGGCGCTGGATGGGTGCCTCCGACCTGACGAACCCTGCGCAGAATGTCCAGGCGGGAGCCAAGTATCTTCGTTATTTGAACGACCGCTTCGACGGGGATCAGAAGAAAGTCATCGCCGCCTACAACGCCGGCGAGGGCAATGTTCGCCGGTTCCATGGCATTCCTCCGTTTTCCGAGACCAGGAAGTATGTCGACAGGGTGCTGGGTCATCAGCAGGATTTCCAGGATCAGTTCGCAGGGAAAGTCGCCGAGACCATTGCCAGCGCAGCGACTACTGGTGCCGCCACCGCCGATATGCTGAAATAGCGTCATGAGCGGCAGGCGGCTAATGGTCGGGATTTTGACGATGGGCATCGTCATCCCGACCATTCTCTACTTCCTTCTACCCCTCCAGTCGATTTCCCAGTTTGTCAGTACAGCTCTGATTCTGATGAGCGGTTGGGGCGTCGCTGACTTCGCGGCGAATATTTTGTCAAAGCCGCGGCTCGAGCATCGTTCGCCGACCGCCGCGCTGCGCGACTGGGACAAGGAGTCCTGACCTGCGTTCAAAGGATCGTTGCGAGCGGCTGGTTTCATCAACCTTCCCGAACCGGCGCGAGTTAAGGAGCTTCCGTACTTCCTGCGCCGTCGGACCCCGAGGCAGGCTCTTCTTCCCACGGCATGGTCCAGCGCTCTTCCTCCGGCTCGAGCTTCGGCAGTGGGAGCAGTTTCCCCGCTTTCTTGAGCTCCGAGAACTCCCATAGTTTGGAGTACTTCCAGAACGTGTAGAAGGCGTGCATGCCCACCGAGATGAGCCCTCGAATGCCATCGAGGAATCCGAGATTCAGAACATAGTCGCGAAGGAACTTGGCGGCGGTATGGCTAAAGATCTCCCACTGCGTAGTCTTACGACCCTCCAGGAAGAGCTGAGTTCCTCCCCAGACCCCGTACCGGGTCATCTTCTCGATCATATGATCGAAAGAGCGGATGTAATTGTGGAGGAACTTTCCCTTCAGCTGCCCGACTTCGCCATCGACTGCGAGGTCGGTGTGCACGCGACGGTTGGGGTATCGGGCGTGGCGGCGATGGAGCAGTCTTCGTACGCGGTCCCGCTGTAGCCCGCTGTAGCGGACTTCCTTGCCCATGATGAAGTTCCGGCGGCCGATGGAGTAGGCCCAGAACTTCGGGTCCTTCTCGAGTGTCTTTTGGATCTCTCGCTCCAGCTCGGGAGTGACGCGCTCGTCGGCGTCGGCGATCAGGATCCAGTCATGGTTCACCTGATCGATTCCGTAATTCTTCTGGGCGGCGCTGCCGAAGTACTCGTGCTGCTTGATGATGACGTGAGGGAACTTCTCGCGAACGAGCTCGATCGTGCCGTCGGTGGAGAAGGAGTCGATGAGATAAATCTCATCGGCCCATGAGAGCGAGTCGAGACAGTCTCCGATCTGGTCGACCTCGTTGAAGGTCGTAACGATGGCGCTGAGGGGGAGTCTGGTAGCCATTGGCGGCGGTATTGTAGCCGAGAGAGGGAAGGCTTTCGTCTTCACCGCTGGAGGGGCATTCGGCTGCCTCGGATCCGGAAACCAATTGTGACTGGTGAAATGGTGAATTGTGAATTGAGCCCCTGATTCCCAGTGCGCTTCTGAGTCCTCCCACGAGAGGAGGCGGCCAGAGACCGCCTCCTCCTGGAGTTTGGCCATTCGTGTGCGGCCCGGAGGGCCAGTAAGCTGGTAGCCAGTGGTGAGCGAAGCGAGCCACTGGACGCGGGATCATAACGATTCTTTTCTTTTCCAGAGCCCCAGGAGGGCGCGAGCGATCGACAGAAGAGCGCGTCCAATCGAGGCATCCGGTGGCGGCTTTCGCCCCTGCCGGGGCTCGGTGAAACTTCAAGCAAATGATTGATTCGTGACGTCTTCCAGTGGTTCGCTTCGCTCACCACTGGCTA
>DASZZV010000467.1:0-3259 GCA_035544835.1 Thermoanaerobaculia bacterium | reverse complement strand
AACTCACTGGCCCTTCTTTTTCAGTACACGGTCGAGGCCTACAAGACCTTCCAGAAGCTTTCCGAGACCCTCCGCAATCCGATGTCGGCATCCATGTTCAAGAACTTCGCCGTGAACGAGCGCGGCCACCGCGATCTGCTCGAGATCAAGTACCTCACCTCGGGAAAGACGCGGATGCCGATCACGCTCGGCAGCGACCTCCGCTTCCTCGATATCGTCGAGGGTGATCTCTCCTATCGCGAGATGACGGAATGGATGATCAGCCGCGAGAGCAGCATCGAGAGCAGGCTGCGGAAGTCGGCCGCCGAGGTCGGGGAGACCGACCACAATCTCCTGATTTACATAGCCGGTGGCAAACGGGCTCACATCGCCCTCCTCGAGCGCGAGTTGCAGATGATCCAGCTCTATCCCGACTGGTACAAACGGGAAGATGCCGAGGACCTCGTCGTTCACGGGAAGAGATGAGCGCTCGATTATCTTCCGGTGAGGTTATGGAACCGAGCATCGAGATCACACCCGAGGCCTCGCAGCATCTGAAGGATGAGTTGCAGGGGCGAATCCTGCGAATCGCCTTCACGACCGGATGCGGCGGCAGCGGCTATCGTCTGTCCACGGCCGATGAACCGATCGATGGTGACATCGTGATGCAGGTCGAAGGCGTCGGCATCGCGCTGGACGACATGGCCGCGAAATCACTGCAGGGCGCAGTAGTCGAGTACGACCCCGAAGAGGACGGCTACACGCTCAATCACCCCAGCGCCGTGACTGCGGTGTGGTGCGGCTAGCCCCGCTTTCGCGTCACACGCGCTGACAAACGGGGGAGGCGGCATCCTGCCGCCTCTGATGTGAATCAAACCGGCAATCGGAATTTGCGCGATGTTGTGCCCTGCGGTTTGCCGCTGCCTCTGCCGCTATCTCCGCGAATCCAGCGCGCGAAGGCGCGCGGCAGACCTGTAGCACCGGGGCGTGAGCCCGGTGTTGGCGAACGACGCGCAACTCGAGCTTTCAAACTGTACGAGCCCGCGAAGGCGGGCGACAGATGATGCGCCGATGATCTGCCGCCCGCCTTCGCGGGCTCGAATAAATTGAAAGCATTTTTCTCTCGAGGGTCCGTGCAACACCGGGCTTACGCCCGGTGCTACAGATCTATCGCGCGCCTTCGCGCGCTGCAGGATTGCGAAAGACGTTCGGGACAAGCGCGAAGACCGACTTCCCCTCACTGTCCCGGAGACAGGTGGGGCGTCAGAACACCGCCTCCACCTCTGCCTGATCCCGGATCATGAGTCGTTCCGGCCAGACCGTCGGATATGAAACGGATCCCGCGGCTCTACCTTCTTTTGACAACATGGGCAGCTCAATACCTCCTGGAGAAACCGCTCCTGGCATCTCCTCGGGCAGTTGTCCCGAGCTCCATGTCGTCCCTCCCTGCCTCTCGATCTCACGCTTCATCTCCCCGGTTCGCGCTTTCCTGTCTTTCATCACAGCCTCCATCTCCCGAGGATCCCTCGGAAATGCTGAAGCACCGAGGAATCTACGATCGGAAGAGAATGGTCGGCGGAAAGGGAAAGAATCGATACAAGGAGTAGAGCGAGCGGATTACGCCCGGCGTAGGGCTGCACGGCGTGCGCGTCCCTACTTCTGCGAGGCGAACTCCATCGCAAAGTAGGTGATGATCAGATCGGCGCCGGCGCGTTTGATCGAGGTCAGCATCTCGTTCATCACCCTGGTGCCGTCGATCCAGCCTCGCTCCGCCGCAGCTTTGACCATGGCGTACTCGCCGCTGACGTTGTAGGCCATGATCGGCAGGTCGATTCGATCGCGGGTCTGCCGGATGATGTCGAGATAAGGGAGGGCCGGCTTCACCATGATGATGTCGGCGCCTTCGTCGACGTCGAGGGCGATTTCACGCATCGCTTCGCGGCTGTTGGCCGGATCCATCTGATAGCTTCGCCGATCTCCGAACTGAGGCGTCGACTCGGCCGCCTCGCGGAACGGGCCGTAGAAACCGGAGGCGAATTTCGCAGCGTAGGAAATGATTCCAACATCTTCGAATCCCGATCCGTCGAGGGCCGTGCGAATCGCTCCAATCCGACCATCCATCATGTCGGACGGGGCGACGAAGTCGGCGCCCGCTTCCGCGAACGAGATGCTCTGGCGTGCCAGCAGCCCGAGCGTCTGGTCGTTGTCCACTTCCTGGGTACCCCGCTTGTCGACGATCACACCGCAATGTCCGTGGCTGGTGTACTCGCACAGGCACACATCGGCGATGAGCGTCATCTCCGGGACGGTTCGACGAATCGTCTCGATGGCCTGCTGCACCGGTCCCTGCGGATCCCAGGATGCCGAACCAATGGGATCTTTCATCGAAGGGATACCGAACAGAATCGCCGCTCGAATCCCGAGGTCGGCCGCGCGGCGGCATTCATCGACGGCGTCGGCGACGCGATTCTGAAAAATCCCCGGCATCGACTTGATCTCGACCCGCGGCCGCTCATCGGGAACGAGAAAGAGAGGAAGAATCAGATCGGAAGGCCTGACCGTGGTTTCGCGAACGAGGCTGCGGATCGATTCTGTCCGTCGGAGGCGGCGAGGGCGGATGGGCAGGTCAGCCGTCGAACGGCCGGTCTCAATCGGAGTCGGGGTCGGTGTTCTCGTCATCTTCGTCTCCCTGATGAAAAAACGATTCGGCGCAGTTTAAGGAACAGAATCGCCGGCCCGAACCTTTGAAGCCGCAGTCAGTGCAGAAATGACGAAGGCACATGACGCAGCGCTCGAGTTGCGAGTTCTCTGCGGGTGTACCGCAGGTGAGGCAGGTACGGTCCAGAGTAGATGTCATCAGCGAAGCAGCCCCTCGGCAGAATATCGAGTCATGAGTCGCGGTTCAGTATATTCCCTGCGTGCCCGTCCTCGGGGCCTGTAATGGCGTCTGCGCTGTTGTGTTCGACGGTACCGGCCACTACAATCGGGCGGTTTTTCGGCGGTGTAGCTCAGATGGTTAGAGCGGGCGTCTCATAAGCGCTAGGTCACTGGTTCGACTCCAGTCACCGCCACCACACTTTTCTTTGGTCATCCTGAGCGATTGACCGCGGAGCGCGGCGTCTGAGTGAAAGAAACCAGGGTGTCATCCCGAGCGTCGAGCGAGGGATCTGGGAGGGGGACTCGACCCTTCGGCGCCTCGCACAATCGTAAGAGAGCTCCAAGACTCCACACCGCAAGGCCCCCTCCCAGATCCCTCGCTCGACGCTCGGGATGACACCCT
>DASZZV010000466.1:0-12408 GCA_035544835.1 Thermoanaerobaculia bacterium | reverse complement strand
GCAAACATTTTCGATGGCCAAGGGTCTAAGGCCCCCGCCCAGATCCCTCGCTGCGGCTCGGGATGACACCCACCCAGTTTCTTTTCTCAGTGGCAGCGCGCACGCTGTCCCTTGCTCAGGATGACAACGGTTCATTTGGGCTTCAACAACGTGCCACCGTTGTTCCATCGCTCGGGATGACAGCAGCAGCTTGATCAATCCGGTTTACTTTCTCAATTCCCAATTCTCAATTCTCAATTGGCCTCACTTCATCATCTCCTGCACTCGCGTCCAGTAGTCTGCGCCTGAAAGCCATTGGCCGCCGTCGATGACGAAGGCTTCGCCGGTTACGTAGGAGGCATAGGTCGAGAGCAGGTAGCAGGCGGCGTTGGCCACTTCCTCGAGGGAGGCAAATCGTCGCAGCGGAATTGTCCGGCGAATTCCTTCGGCGACCCTCTCATCTGGAAAGAGTTTCGCTGAGGCGCCCTCGGTGTTGACCGGACCGGGCGCAATGGCATTCACTCGGATCTGATAGCGGGCCCACTCGACGGCCAGGGTTTGCGTCATTGCCAGCACTCCGGCTTTGGCGCTCGCTGAGTGCACAACTCCGGGAGCGCCAGTCCAGGCGTAATTAGCGATGACGTTGAGAATCGAGCCGCCGCGTTTCGCCTCGATCATCCGCTTGCCAACCGCCGAACTGCAGTAGAAGGTCCCGTTGAGAACAATGCCGATCACTGAGTTCCAGCCGTTCGCGCTCAGTTGATCAGCTCTCACGATGAAGTTGCCAGCGGCGTTGTTCACCAGTCCGGTGATCCCTCCGAACCTCTCCGCAATCTTCGCCACGACCTCGTCGACCTGTTCGGAGTTTCTGACATCGAGCGCGAACCCTTCGGCAGCCTCGGCGCGCCCGGTCGCGGAGCGAATCTTCTCCACGGCAACCTTGACGTGCTCTTCGCTGCGACTGGCAATCGCTACCGACGCGCCGAGCCGGGCCAGCTCCGAGGCGATAGCGAAGCCGATGCCCGTTCCGCCGCCGGTGACGAGAATGATCTGATCTTTGAAGGAGCTCTCAGGCAGCATGACGACCTCCTGGGATGAAGGCGAATTGAGAATTGAGAATATTGAGAATTGAGAATTGAGAAAGAAAGGCGTGCAATGGCCTCGGATCCTTTTTTTAATTTCTCAATTCTCAATTTCGGCTGCCTCACTCCGCATCGATGGGGCCGATCAGCACAGTCGGTACTTCTGAGCCCTGGCCGACGGCGGTAACGCCGGCCTCCACGATGGCCAGACCATTGGCGCGGACCATCGAGGTCGACACCCCGGATCCCTGCGCGCTCATAGGCAGCGAGTGCAACTGCCCATCCTTCACGAACACGCGGACCCGCGTGTAGTGCCTGCGATCTCCGCGCGATTTGAGACCCGATCCGATGACGGTGGTCACGATGGGCGGCAGGAGACTTCCGGTCTGTCCCATGGCCTTGCGCAGGGCAGGCGCGACGAAGAGGTGCACCGAGACCATGCACGAAACCGGGTTACCGGGCAGGCCGAAGAAGAGGCGACTACGAAGGCGCGATACGACGATCGGTTTCCCCGGCTTCATCGCCACCTGCCAGAAGCGGGTCTCTGCACCCATGGCGTCCAGCGCATCTTTCACGAAGTCATAGGCACCCACGGAGACCCCGCCGGAGGAGATGATGAAGTCGGACTGAAGAGCCGATTCGAGCGCATCGATGGTCGCGGCTTTCGTGTCGCGCACGATACCGAGCATGCGCGGAATGGCTCCCGCTTCACTCACCAGCGCGGCCAATGAGTAGGAGTTGGAGTTGATCACCTTCCCGGGCTGGAGCTGACCATCGACATCAACGATCTCGTCTCCCGTTGAGAGAATCGCTACGGTCGGGCGGCGACCCACCGCCACGAGTCCCTTCTGCACGCTGGCCAGCACACCTACCTCAGCCGCGCGCAGCAGCAGGCCCGAACGGAGAACGATCTCACCCGCTCGCATGTCCTCACCGCGGCGCCGGATGTTCTCGGCCGCCTTCACACCCTTGTGGATCGACACTTCGGAATCGCCGGCATCGGTGAGCTCAACGGGAACGACGGCGTCCGCTCCATCCGGAATCGGCGCTCCCGTCATGATCCGGATCGCGGTCCCCTCAACGAGACTCTTGATGGCGACGCTGCCGGCGGGAAGATCCTCGATCACCTCTAGCTTTGCCGGTGCGCGCTCGGTGGCCTTCCCCACGTCGGCAGAACGAACGGCATAACCGTCCATGGCAGTGTTGTCGGCCTGCGGAAGATCATAGGTCGCGCGCACATCCTCCCGAAGGATCCTTCCCAGCGCCTCGGTGAAGACAACCTTCTCCAAACCGAGAATCTCCACCTCTTCGAGAACGAGCCGCTGCGCCTCCTCGACCGGCAGCATCCGCTCGGCCGGACGCGGGATCTGGAAGGAGGCGGGCATGCTCGGGAATGGTAGCACCGCGAGATGTTCGCAGTTTTGAGGTAACGGCCGGGGCTCTAACCCAGGATCCAGCGCGCGAAGGCGCGCGGCAGACCTGTAGCACCGGGCGTGAGCCCGGTGTTGCGCGGACGACCCCGGAACGGTTGCTTTGAATTCCGGAGCCCGCGAAGGCGGGCGGCAGATTGCGGATACGTCCGCTGTCGCCCGCCTTCGCGGGCTAGAAGAATGTTTCCTTCGCTTCCCGCGTCACCGGGCTCACGCCCGGTGCTACAGGTCTGCCGCGCGCCTTCGCGCGCTGGAGGGCTCTACCCTCCCGCAAAGGCGACGAGCAATTCCACTTCGTCGCCGCTCTTCAACGTCACTGCTTTCTCGCCGTGCACGATGAGCTCACCGTTGACCGCGAAGTTGAACAGCTCGTTGCTCTCAGCGACGAAGTTCGGGACGCGGCGCTCCAGGATGGGGATCAGCTCACCGATCGTCGCCGCAGGATCGGTCACGGTCAGGAACTCCCCCACTCCCTCGCGAAATGGCTCGGCCAGGCGCACGGTGAGATGAAAGGCAGACACTGACGCGATACCCATGTCAGGCCTGCGCCTTGACTGCCAGGCTCTTCATGCCGGCGGAGGTCGAGAGCACGCTCTCGAGTTGTGCGCGCCACTCCGGTTTCGGCAGTCCCTCGTCGTTGAGACCGGAGACCTCGTAAAACCTGGTCAACATCTTGTCGAACTCATCGCGATCGATCTTCTCGCCCTTGAAGGGTCCGACCGAGATCGGCTCCTCGAACCAACGCTTCGGAAGCGTGTCGTCTTTGCGCGAAACGCCGACCATGCTGTTGATCAGACGCTCGACTGCCATGACGTTGCGACCGACGCTGACCAGTTGATCTTTCGTCAGGTCGATCCCGGTAACGTTTCGGATCTGATCGGCGAACTCCTCGAGACCGGGAAGCGACGGTGAATTGAACAGCTTGGTGGTGAAGCGGCACATGCCGACCGAGTCTCCGACGGCGTATGTGTCCTCACAGACGCGCACGGCGATCTCTTTGCCGACGTAGCTGTTCGGCTGCGCAGAAACGTCTCCGCCGTACAGCTCCCGCTTGAAGGCCGGATCATCATTGATCTTGGCATTGATCTCCAGCGTCACGCGGTTGCGGAGATGGTCCATGCCTCGCGTCGCTACGGCCAGGCCGAGCGCGAAGGCCTTGAGAATCCGCGCATCGTGCGGATCGCTCTGCGTCAGGCCCTTGACTGCCATCAGATACTCGAGCGCCTCGGGGGGATAGTGACCATTCGCCACTGCCTGCGCCGAGTCGGCGATGGCGTTCCCGATTCCTTCGCGGCGCGCGATCATGAAAAGCACTTTCTCGATGGTCTCGTAGTTGCCCCAGGCGAGATCGAGTCCGGCCTGTTCCTTCGAAAGAATTCCTCGCTGATAGAGCTCCATGGCCCAGGACAGCGCACTGCCGGTCGAGGCTGTGTCGAGCCCGAGGTCGTTGCAGATGTTGTTGAGGCGGAGAACCTGCTTGACGTCACTGATGCCGATGTTGGGGCCGAACTTGCCGAGCGTCACGTATTCCGGCCCATCACCCTTGCTGTAGCGGTCGTGAACGCAATCGGGATCGTGCGTCATGTCGTTCAGCGGTCGGCAATTGACCGGACAGGCGAAGCAGCCTTCCATCCCCGGGCGGAAGGGATCGATGTTCTCGGCGTCGAGGCGATCGGTCCAGGTGGTCTCCTGATTGTTCTTCGTCCCCATGGCTCCAAGCATGCGCGAGGGACGATAAAGGAACGGCGTACCGCGAACCTTCAGGGCGTTCTTCACGACCGAGGTCTCCAGCAGCTTTTTGGCGATATCGCGATTGCGACCTTTGTGGGGCTGGAAGGTGGTGAGATCGGCCGAGCGCCCCTGCATCATGACCGCCTTGAGGCGAAGGGATCCCATCTTGGCCCCTGGCCCGCCGCGGGCGTAAATCGCTTTCGGCCCGGCCATGATCCCGGAGGTCAATACCTTGTTTTCGCCGGCGACGGTGATGGCGGAGAGTCCGAAGTCCTTTCCCTCCACACCCTGAAAATCGGCCGAGAGCTTCTCGCGTAGATCGATGTTGTCCATCCCGACATAGGCCGCGGCATCGATAAAATCAACCACGTTGTTCTGAATGCGCAGCATCGTCCACTTCTTCGCCTCACCGAACAGCACGAGGTGATCGACACCGCCGAGCTTCATGAACGAGGGGAAGTAGTCGCCGGCATTCGAGTCCAACAGGACGAGGGACTCCGGCGACCAGGACGTGGCGTTGCCGCGAGAAGCCGAAGGTACCATCGAGGTGAGGAGGCCGGTGCCGAAGATCAGTGGAATGTCGGGATGTAACGGAGTCAGCGCCGGATCGAGCAGGTTGTAGAGAAGGAACATGTTGACGCCGCGTCCGCCGAGAAAGGTCTCGACGACGTGGCGTGGAATGAATCCGCCGCGAACCTCTTCCCGTTCCAGATCGACAAACAGCGTGGTCCCCTGCGTAGGGAACTGACGCGCGGTCGACAGTCGATCGAGGAGGGATGTGACTCTATCGCGTGTACTCATGCGGGCGCCATTCTAGTTTCCAGGCTGCTATTGAACAACGACGGGGCGAAGAGAGGTGTTCCCGGGCGCCTCAGCCATTCGGGACGCCGCCTTTCGTGGCAAGGGTTTCCGAACCCTTGTGCCGCGGCGTTCCTGTTGCAACTCAGAACGGATTACCTCCTCGACACTTTGCGGAACGCCGCCGCCGGCTGCAAGCCGACCACGCGAAACGGACATGAAGCGCTGCGGTGTTCCGCGTCGTCGAGACCAGCTCCCTTCTGACTCTTCACAGGAAGGCCCCGGCTCGACGCCGGGGCACAAGGGTTCGGAAACCCTTGCCACTCAGGCGGCCTTCCGCTACTTCTTCAACCACTCCCCTACCACCACTGTCACATCCTTCTTCTCGCCGTCGACTGCGTAGTTCAGCTTTCGCATGGTGGCGTCGTCGATCTTTCCCCGCAGGCTCTCCAGCGCCTTCGATGCACCTCCGCATTTCGTGTCGAGGCCGGCACGCCGCACCACCGCTGCGTCATAGGGCGGGAAGTAATGAAGGTCATCCTCGAGGATCACAAGGCCGAGTGAGTCGATGAGGCCGTCGGTGGAATTGCCGGCGATCAGATCGATCTGATGCGAGGCCAGCGCCTTGTACGTCAGCCCCAGATCCATCGTCTTCGGCGAGGCTTTGAAGGCCAGACCGTATTTGGCCAGCAGTCCCCTCCAGCCGTCGGGCCGCTCCACAAACTCGTAGCCGAAGCCCGGCTGCAATTGACTCTGGACTTTCTTCAGGTCCGAGACTCTGGTCAGCCCGTACTTCGCCGCATCCTCCTTCCGGACGATCATGGCGAAGGTGTTGTTGAAGCCGAGAGGCGGACCCCACACGAGACCGGCACTCTGGTATCCGGCAGCGATCTTTTGTTCGACGGCTGCTCGATCGAGGTCGATCGGCTTTTTCAGAATCGCCGTCAGGGCCGTTCCTGAATACTCGGCATAGGTATCGAGGGCGCCCGACCGGATGGCGCTATCGCACACAAGCGTTCCGCCCATGTTGAGGCGGCGTTCCACGGTGCAGCCACTCGCCTCCAGCTTCTGTGCGAGAAGCTCCCCGAGAATCACCGACTCGGTGAAATTCTTGGAGCCGACCACGATCTGCGCGCCGCTGCCCGTCGCAACGGGGGCGACCGTTATCTTTTCTTTTGTACAGGCCGCCAGCGACATCAGGAGGATCAAGGCAACTCTTTTCATTCGTTTTCCTTTTGCGACGTTCCGAGGGTATCGGCCGCACGCCGTGCGGCCCTACTAGTCTTCCTTTCGCGCCGCATCGCCGCTCCGGATCGACAGCTTTCGTTCAATCGCCGACAAACCGAAATCGGCGATAAGCGCCAGAAGCGCGGCCGGGATGGCGCCGGCGAGAATCAAACGCGAGTCGACCATAGCCACACCGCGGAAAATCAAGGTCCCGAGTCCGCCACCTCCCACTGCTGCGCCGATGGTCGCCACGCCGATGCCGATGACCACGGCGAGGCGGATCCCTCCGAGAATCACGGGCGCGGCCAGCGGCAACTCCACCTGCCGCAAGATCTGCCGCGGCTCCATCCCCAGGGCGACCGCCACCTCACGAACGACGGGATCCACTTCCCTGATTCCTATGACGGTGTTTCGAAGAATCGGCAGCAGCGAATAGAGGACCAGCGCGACCAGTGCGGTCCGGGTTCCGATTCCGCCGATGAAGGGAAGCGGAATGAGAAACCCGAAGAGGGCCAGTGAGGGGATGGTCTGGACCGCGTCGGCGACGCGCAGAAAGAGGCCACCCCACCGACTTCGTCGAGCGCAGAGAATCCCGGCCGGAATGGCAATCGTCGTAGCTATGATCACCGCCACGACGACGATGGCCAGATGTTCGGCGGTCATCCGCAGAATTTCTGCGCCGTGGTTCTCCAGAAACTCACGCATGCGTCGCACCCAGAGCGAGCGCGCTCTCCACGAACCTGCGAACCAGGGGATGGGAAACCTTCTCGATATCGGCCGCAGCAAAGTCGGCCATAACCCGGCCGGCATCGAGCAGCACGACTCGCCCGGCCATCCGCAATGCTTCCGGCAGATCGTGAGTCACGAACAGCATGGTCATCGGTCGCTGCCGCCGTATCTCCAGGAGCAACTGCTGCAGCTCACGACGAATCAGCGGATCGAGAGCGCCAAAAGGCTCATCGCAGAGCAGCACTTCCGGCTCGAAGATCAAGGCTCGCGCAATCCCGACGCGCTGTTGCTCTCCCCCGGAAAGCTGACTGGGAAAGCGATGAGCGAAATGGTCGAAGGGAATCTCCAGCCGATCGAGAAGCGTCCGCGCCGCAGCTTCGATTCGCGGCGCAGGCCAGCCGAGAAGGCTGGGAACCGTGCCGATATTGGCGAGCACCGATCGATGCGGAAACAGTCCGACGCCCTGAACGATGTAGCCGATGCGACGACGCCTTTCCACGAGGTTCGCCGGAGTCAGAGGCTGCTCATCGACTCGAACGCTGCCCGAGGTTGGCATCACCAGCCCATTGACCAGTTTCAGCGCACTGGTCTTCCCCGCTCCGCTTCTCCCGATCAAAGCCACCGACTCGCCCGAACCAACCGACAGCGTGACGCCGTCGAGGATCAGACCGCTGGCTTTCGCCACGCTCACACCTTCGATCGCGACAGGCCACGCCATGAATACATAGTACCGAAGGCGGTCCCGGGCCAGATGGAGAGTAGGCGCGCAAATCGCTTCTGCTAGAGTTTCCTCCAATGGAAACCACCGCCAATCAGGCCTTCGAGCTCATCGACCTCCTTCCTTCTCCGAGCGATTTCCGCCGCGAGGTGCTCGATGGGCTTCGCCGCGCACAGAAGCAGATCCCGCCGAAGTTCTTCTACGATGCCCGTGGATCGGCGTTGTTCGACGACATTACGCGTCTCAAGGAGTACTACCTGACCCGAACGGAGACGGACATGCTCGCCGAACGAGCCGGCGAGATCGCCGCATCCCTTGGACGTGATGCAACCATCGTCGAGCTGGGAAGCGGGAGCAGCCGCAAGGTGCGTCTCCTGCTCGATGAGCTGCAGGGAAAGGTCACCTACGTCACGGTCGACATCTCGAGAGAGCATCTCCTGGCGGCTGTCGCGGCCCTTTGCGACGAATACCCGGCTTTACGCGTCATCGCAGTCTGCACCGATTACACACGTGGTATCGGCATACCTCTGGAGAACCTTCCGGCCAGGTGTATGGCCTTCTTTCCAGGATCGACGGTCGGCAATTTCGAGCCCGCCGAGGCACGCCAGTTCTTCGCCATGACGGCGGGATACCTCCGTTCGGGAGACTCCCTTCTGGTCGGCGTCGATCTGAAAAAAGATCGCGATATTCTCGACAGGGCCTACAACGACGCGGCAGGAGTCACCGCGGATTTCAATCGGAATCTCCTGGTGCGCATCAACCGGGAGCTCGGCGCCGACTTCGAAGTCGAAGCGTTCCGCCACGTCGCCTTCTACGACGAAGGGCACGGACGGATCGAGATGCACCTCCTAGCCGAGAAGGAGATGACCGTGCATCTCGGAGGCGAGAGGATTCTCTTCAAAAAGGGAGAGACGATCCACACCGAGAATTCTTACAAATACTCCGTCGCTGATTTCCACGAGTTGATTCGAGGCTCGGGATTCCGGGCGGCAGCGACGTGGACCGACGCCGATTCGCTGTTCAGCATCCACCATCTCGTCGTCGACCGGTAAGTGCGGCCATCTCGCCATTTGAGCAACCGGCGTCTCGCCGAGGGGAGCGGGCGCCTCGCCCGCTCTTCGAGCGAATGCTCGAAAAATCGGCGCGCTGTCATTGGCAGAGCGGGCGAGGCGCCCGCTCCCCTCGGCGATCCCCTACCCCCAGGAAGCTTCCGCGATAAACTGACGCCCGCTTCACGATTCTTGCATTGAGGATTTCTTATGGCTGAACCTGCTGCAGTGGAGATGGATAGTCGGACGGCAAAAAGCCCGGATGGACGGCTTCGGGTTGCCGTGCTCGGAGCCACGGGATCGGTTGGTCAGCGGTTCCTCCAGCTTCTCGAGAATCATCCCTGGTTCGCATTGCACGAGGTCGTCGCCTCGGATCGCAGCGCCGGGAAGAGCTATGGCGAAGCGGCCGACTGGCGTCTCGACTCTCTGCTGCCTGAGAAGTTCACGTCTCTCCAGGTGAAGCCGCTCTACGCCGACCTGGAGTCGGCCATCGTTTTCTCGGGACTCGACGCCTCGGTGGCGGGGGAAGCCGAGGATTTCTACGCCGATCGAGGTGCCGCGGTCATCAGCAACTCCAGGAATCATCGGATGGACGCCGACGTACCGCTGCTGATCCCGGAGATCAACGCCGACCATCTCGACGCCATCGAGATCCAGAAAAAAAGGCGCGGCGGGAAGGGTTTCATCGTCACCAATCCGAACTGTTCGACCATCGGGATCGCCCTCGCTCTGGCTCCGATCGAACGACAGCATGGACTCGATTCCGTCCACGTAACCACGATGCAGGCGATTTCCGGGGCCGGTTATGCCGGCGTGCCCTCCTATTCAATTCTCGACAACGTCATTCCTTTTATCGGCGGCGAAGAGGGAAAGATCGAAAGCGAGCCGCAGAAGATTCTCGGTCGCTGGGACGGGAGCTTCGTCAATGCCGATTTCAGGATCTCGGCGCAGGTGAACCGCGTTCCCGTCATCGATGGACACCTCTTCACCATCTCGCTGGCCTTGCGCAACCGCGAGGAGTTGAGGCGGATGCTGGGAATCGAGAAATTGATCGCCGACATTCGCTTCGCAATCACGAACTTTCGCGGAGAGCCGCAGCGCCTGGGATTGCCGTCGGCCCCGAAGCAGCCGATCCACATCATCGATGGAGACGACCGGCCGCAGCCGCGGCTGGACCGCGACCGTGAAAAGGGAATGGCCGTCTCAGTGGGCCGTATTCGCTCCTGTCCGATTCTCGACATTCGCATGGTCGGCCTGGTGCACAACACCATCCGCGGCGCGGCAGGTGCGGCGCTGCTGAATGCGGAGCTGTTGAAGGCCAAGGGGCTGGTGTAGGTGATGAACTACGAAGATGATTGCTCGTGTGTCATCCCGAGCATCGAGCGAGGGATCTGGGCGGGGGCCTCATGCACGAACGTCAAAGAAGGGTCAGACGATCGGGCGATGGGCCCCCGCCCAGATCCCTCGGACGCTCGGGATGACACAGCCAGGCAGCACTCAACACCATGATCGTCATCAAATTCGGAGGGACCTCGGTTGGCAGCGTCGACGCGCTGCGTCAGGCCATCGAGATTGTCGGCGCGGCGCGCGAGCGCAAACCGATCGTGGTCGTGTCGGCACTTTCGGGAGTGACCAATCACCTGGTGGAAGCAACCGAGCTGGCCTGCCTTGGCGATCTGCCTGGTGTCCAGAAGATCGTCGCCACTCTTCGTCAGCGACATGAAGAAATTGCCTTCGCGCTCGTGCAGCAGAAGTCTGACTACCTCGAATCATTTCTCGCTCAACTGGGGAAGCACATCGACCAGATCGCCGACATCCTCAAAGGCATCGCTCTGGTAGGCGACGTCAGCCCACGGGCCAAAGACAAGATCGTCGCCATCGGAGAGAAGCTGTCCTCAGTTCTTTTCGCCTACACGATGCGGCTGCGGATGCTCAAAGGCGTGCACATCGATTCTGAGGATGTCGTCGTAACCGACGCTAACTACGGAGAGGCCACGCCGGACGTGAAGAAAACGCGGGAGGCGGCAGCGAAGGTTCTGCTTCCGGAGATCGAGCGTGATCACATCCCGGTGATGGGCGGCTTCATCGGACGCTCCACCACCGGCGCGACGACCACGCTCGGCCGCGGCGGCTCCGATTACAGCGCCGCCATCATCGGCGCGGCCGTCGGCGCAGAAGAAATTCAGATCTGGACCGATGTCGACGGGATGATGACCTGCGACCCCCGGGTCATCAAGAGCGCCAGAGTCATCGACGAGATCTCCTATGTGGAAGCGGCCGAGCTGGCCTACTTCGGCGCCAAGGTCCTGCATCCCAAAACGATCTGGCCGGCTGTCGAGCTGCAGATCCCGATCCGAGTTTTGAATACGCATAACGTCTCCAGCCCCGGCACGCTGATCACGGCCACGGGAGTGGCCGGGAGCTCGGGGCCGCGCGCCATCGCCATCAAAAAGGACATCACCGTCGTGCATATCACCTCGAACCAGATGCTCGGCGCCTACGGCTTTCTCGCCAAGATCTTCGAGATCTTCGCGCGGCTTCAGACCCCCGTCGATCTGATTACGACCTCAGAGGTCTCGGTGTCGCTGACCATCGACCGGACTGACCGGCTGCGGGAGCTCGTTCACGAGCTGCAGCCTTTCGCCAACGTCAACGTGGTTGATGAGCAGGCCATCATCGCCCTGGTCGGCCGCAATCTGATGAGCGACGCCTCCATCGGAAAGCGAATCTTCGCCTCGCTGGAAAACATACCGGTGACAATGATCTCGCTCGGCAGCTCCGACCTGAATCTCAGCCTGGTGATGGAAGCGCGGCTGGGCGACGTGGCGCTCCAGCAGCTTCATCGCGCTCTTTTCGAGCTCTCCTCAGAGGAAGCGGCGTGAAGATCGCGCTGCACGGTTACGGAAAGATGGGGAAGGCCATCGAGCGGATCGCTGTGGAGCGCGGTCATGAAATCGCCGGGAGGTTCTCGGCGGCTGACCGTCCCGGCCCCACCGGTTTTCGGGGAGCAGATGCCATCATTGACTTCTCCAATGCTGCGGCCGTGGAACTGGTGATCGAGGCGGCCTGCGCGGCCGGCGTCAATCTGGTCATCGGAACCACGGGGTGGAATCAACGTCTCGACAGTGCCCGGGAGCGAGTGCGGACCGGTAGTATCGGAGTCGTGCACGCGGCGAATTTCTCGCCCGGGGCCACGGTGACCTTCGCGCTGGCACGCGAGGCAGCGCGGCTGTTCGGGAAGTTTCCCGGATACGCGGCAGGGATCGAGGAGCGCCATCACGATCAGAAGAAGGATTCCCCGAGTGGCACGGCCTTGAGGATCGCCGCCGAGACGCTTGCGGGCAGCGCCGGAAATTTCGATCCACCAATTGCGGCATCGCGTGTAGGTACCGAGGTCGGTCTCCATACCCTTTTTTTCGATTCAGGGGATGATCTGGTAGAGATATCGCATCGAGCTCGTAGTCGTGACGGGTTTGCCCGAGGGGCGGTCATTGCAGCAGAGAAGCTGGCAGGGAAGAAGGGGTTCTTCTCGTTCGAGGAACTGATCGGGATATGAGGGCGGGAGTGTTCGGTCTTGGGCACAAAGCGCGAGCTTGTCATCCTGAGCCGTGGACAGCGTGCGCGCTGCCACTGAGAAAAGAAACTGAGTGGGTGTCATCCCGAGC
>DASZZV010000465.1:0-15434 GCA_035544835.1 Thermoanaerobaculia bacterium | reverse complement strand
GCCCGGTGTTTTGAGCGTTAACGAAACTGTGAGCCCGCGAAGGCGGGCGGCAGACGATGTGCCGACGATCTGCCGCCCGCCTTCGCGGGCTCACCAGATTTAAAGATTGGCGGAGACCGGCATCCGCGCAACACCGGGCTTACGCCCGGTGCTACAGGTCTGCCGCGCGCCTTCGCGCGCTGGATCCCGGTAGGTCGGTAGAGATCATTGAATTGGGACGAAATGATAACCTAGTGTCGCTTACTCACCTCCCCCAGTACTTCTCGAAGTCCTCACTCCCCACGCTCTCCAGCATCTCCGGCCGGAAGAGTTTCTTGATGACGGGCTTGTCCATCCGCTCCACCTCACCGGTGGAGGGCACGACGGTCATGCAGCGAATGACGTTGTCTTCCTCGTCGGCCTCGTAATACATCTCCGCCATCCCCTTCATCGGGACGAATTGCGTTCCTCGGTAGTACTTCATCGCAACCTCCGTGAGCAGTGCATCGTAAGCGCAGGGTACCGGCCGCACACCGTGCGGCCCTACACTATCGCGGATACATGAGAGGAAACATCAATGGCCAGTGAAATCAAACTCAGCGCCCTCGGCTCCTTCAAGACACAGGTCACCACTGCCGACCACACCTGGACCATCGACGAGCCACTCGAGGCCGGCGGCACCAACGCCGGGCCGACCCCGTACGACCTTCTCGCCGCGGCACTCGGAGGCTGCACGGCCATGACGCTTCATTTCTACGCCAAACGGGAAGGGTTACCGCTGGAAGGCGTCGAGCTCACGATCTCGCATGATCGGAAGCACGCCCAGGACTGCGCGGATTGCGTCACCCGCGGCGGCTACATTCACCACTTTGAAGTCAAGCTCGACCTGCGTGGACCACTCACAGACGATCAGAAGCAGAAGCTCCTCGGCGTGGCCCGGCGTTGTCCGGTCTACAAGACTCTGACATCAGAAATCAGGATCGACGAGGTACTCGTCTAGGAGGCCGTGACTAACGACGCGCGCCATGCCGACGCTGGGCGATGTCGGCGGTAACGTGACCGGATTCCACGCTGCCACAGGCGTCGCTCACCACCACCCACACTTCCATACGACCGCGGACCGGTGCCACGGTCAGTGACGTACTGTCGACTCCAACCGGCCGCAACGTCCCCTGCCCGTCACGAAGGAACCATTGATAGTGCAGTGTTTCGCTGCCGGTTGCCGCGACGGTGAAGGTCGCCGCCTGCCCGGCTGGAACATTGATATTGCGAGGTTGCTCGGTGATGGTCGGTGCATGCTCGATGAGAATCTGCACCGGCTGCGACGACCCCGACGACGAACAACTGCTGTCTCGCAGTGAGGTGACTGAGATCGTTGCTGATTCGGTGGCGTCCAAGGTGCGGAACGTGGTCGACGTCGTAACGTTGGTCTGAGTCAGGCCGTCCGACCAGACGATGGTCCACGGCGCCGTTCCGGTGAGGGTGACGGGAATGGTGACTGGGCCGGGGCAGGAGGTCACGACTAGCGGAAGTGTGATGCTCGGCGGTGTGCTGACGACCACATCGCGCAAGGCCATCGAGCTACAGCCACCAATGCTCGTGACCGTGACGCTCAGGCTCGTGTTTCCCGAGGAGCCAGCCGTGAAGAGGACGCTCAGAGTTCCGGCCCCGTTCGTGAGTGTACCGTTCGTGATCTTCCATTCGTAGGTGACTCCCGGGCCGGCGTCGGCGACGCTGGCGGAGTTGTCAGTCGAGAGGGGACAGACCTGCGCCGGTGCAGTGATCGACACATTGGATGGAGCGACGCAGGTAACGGTCGTCGACGTCGTGCCCGCGATCGAGCCATCTCCAGCACTGATCGATTGGCTGCCGGTCGTGGTCAGAGTGAAGCTGAAGGTGTGCGCGCCGTTATCGTCCAGGGTGAAAGCGTAATCGGCCGGCAGTGTCCCGGCGCTGCTGCTGGTGAAATGAACCGTGCCGGCATAGGTCGGCACCGGCACCTCAGCGGCATCAAGCGCCGTGATCGTGACGTTGAAGGGCGTACCGGCGTTGACACTCGCAGGCGCTACGACACTGAAGTGGGTCGCCGGAGGCGGCGGGTTTACCGTCACGCTGACCGTTGCCGTCGCACAGAGTGAATCGGAGAGGCCGGCGGTAACGCCGTTGTCACAGACCGTGTAGCCGAAGCTGGCTGGACCGTCGTAGTTCGCGGTTGGTACATACGTCACCTGACCGCTGCTCAGTGTCACGTTTCCGTGCGTATTGGCGGTCGTCGTCACGGAAGTAACGGTGAGGGTCTGGCCGCTCTCATTAGCAGGACCCGCTTGATCATTAGCGGTGAGATCAGACGCGGCGAAGGCCAGTGTCGTATTGGCTCCCGTGCTCTTAGTGTCATCGACAGCCAAGGGCGCGTCGTTGACCTCCAGTGTGGTCACGGTCACCGTGGCGATGTTCGAATCACGTGCACCATCGTTGACGCGATAGGTGAAGCTGTCGCTTCCGTTGAAGTCTGAATTGGGTGTGTAGGTTTGTGATGCGTCCGTTCCGGTGAGTGTGCCGTATGCCGGCGGAGTCACAATGGTGTATGTGAGTGCGTTGCCATTCGAGCTGACCGAGTCGAGCGTAAATGCTTTCGCAACGTCCTCGCGCGTGCTGACAGACTGATTGGCCGTCCCGGGCGGGTTGGTCCCGTTGATGCCTGCCTCGATGCTGTTCTCGATAGCGTCGGGAACATTGGGGAAGAAGTCATAGCCGGTCAGCGACTCGACCTGATCGACGCTGACGATATAGCCGTGCCAGTCGTTGTTTCTGATGCCCTGAGTATTGGGCATGACGACGGCGATGGTTCGGGTCGACGCGGTGACGCGAGACACGTCGTCGCCCGAGGCCTTGGGCAGAACCAGAACGACTTTCCAGGTGCTGGCCGGCACGGTGACATTGCCACGGGCGATGGTACTGGCCGGGCCGCTACTGCCCGTGCCGCCGACACCGTAGGGGCCCGAGACGATGTAGAGCTCATTTGCGGGAAGCAGGGTGCGCAGCTCGCTCTCCATGGCCGCCCACGGACCCTGGTTGTTGTCGGGCGCCTGCGGGACCATGTTCGACATCAGGAACGTCGCCTGGTTGATCGGAATCGATGTCTCTTTGTCACGGTCGGCATTCGGCGTCATGTGCCCGCGGTCGAAGCCTGAAGCGAAGTAGTCGCTACCGAGAACGCGATACCAGTTGCTGGGCACGGCCGGATCGGGACGGAACGTATCGACGCGAGTGAGGGTTCCAATCCATTCGTCGGTCAGATGCCAGCTCACCCAGTTGGGCGTGCCTTTGTCTCGGTTGTAGGAGATGGCCATCTCAGGCTTCTCCATCAGATAGTTGTTCGGAAGATTCACGTCGGCCACTGCAGCAGATGGATTCCCCATGGTCAGGTGAACGCCGGGCGCATAGGGCGGCAACGTTCCCGTGGAGACGGTAAAGGTCCAGGTGTAATCGGCCGCCAGCGTGTCGGTGTTTGGGGCGCTGTCGTCGAGGTCGCGGTCGTGGACAAAGTTCCTGTAGATCGTTGCCGTGCACTGCTCACCGGCGACGAAGTTCGTGTTTGGAATGATGATCCAGGTACGGGCGAAGGCCTCGGTGAACGTGGCATCAGTGTGTACACCGGTCGAGGCGCAGTTGATCGTGAACCAGTTGGCGTCGACGTCGACCGGCTCGGTGAAGGTGATGACCATGCTGGCGTCGCGCGGCGCACTGGCGGCGTTCGAAAGCGGATCGGTATTCAGAACTGCCGGCCCGATCTCCTGGATTGGCGAAGTCCGGCGCGGCGCCGGCGTTGCCGTGAAGAAGTCGCTGCCATTGACGTTCGTGTCGGTACTGCCGCTGCTCTTCCGGAAGAGCGAGGTCGTGTTGCCTGGCGCGGCGGCGTTGGAGTTGCCCTCGCTACAGTTCGCCGTGCCGTAGCCGACAAAGTCGACGAGAGCCGGATTGGCGAGCCACTGGCTGCAGGTACCGCTGAGCGCTATGCCATTGTTGACGAGCGCGATCTTGCCGGCCGTGCCGCTCATGTTGATGTCGCCGGAGATGTTGGGCGTGGGAAGAGCGCTACCAACTGCGCCACCCGAAGCGAGACCGATGAGGAAAAATTCGCCGGGAGCGATGAGTCCGCCGATCGGCTGAATCTGACTAAAAGTGCCGCTGGAAGAAGCGTACTGAACGCTCCATCCGGCCATGTCGACCGAAGTGGCAGTCGGGTTATAGAGCTCGACGTAGTCGTTCGAATACGTCGCCCCGGAGTTTCCGCCGCCGCCGTAGAGCTGGCTGACGGTGACGTGATTCGCAGGGGGTGGAGGAGGCGTCACGGTGATGTTCACTGTCGCAGTTGCGGAGGGGTTCACATTATCCGAGAGGGAGGCAGTGAAGGTTGCAGTCCCACTGAATCCCGCCGCCAGCGTCACCGTATAAGTCACAGTCGCTGTCCCCTGCCCGTTCGTCACCGACACGGTGGCAACGCCGGTCCCCGGCGTCACCGACCAGTTGTAGATGCCGGCGTCGTCGCTCCCGGTCAGACTCACCGTAAACGGCGCGGCATCCTGCGGGACGGTCGAAATAGGATTTGCCGGCGGGGTGATGACCGGAGGCAGGTTGCCACCACCCGCGGCGGTGACCTGGATATTCACGATTCGCGAGGCCGCTGCGTTGACCGTGTCGCTGAGTGACGCCGTGAAGGAAGCCGTTCCTGAATAGCCGGCCTGCAGGGTGACGGTGTAAGTGACGGAGCTCGTTGCCTGCCCACCGGAAACGATGACCGACGAGATTCCGGTGCCGGCGGTCGCCGACCACGAATAGACACTGAGGTCGTCACTGCCGGTGAGGCTGACGGTGAACGGAGGGGCGTCCTGCGTGACGCTGGCAATCGGGTTCGCCGGAGCAGTGATCGTCGGGGCGCTGTTGGTGCAGCTCGAAGCAGGCGATGCCGTGGTGCGAGGCACCAGTCCCGTCGCCGTGGTCGCCACGCTAAAGTCGCCGTTGTTATTGTTTGTGTCGGTACAGCCGCTCGATTTGCGAACGCCGCCCTGAGTGTTGGTCAGAGCCACGCCGTTATTCACGGTCGTCCCGCCCTCGCCATTGTTCGAAGCGCCGTAGGCGACGGAATCGAAAATACGCGCATCCGGAAGTGTGCACGGCGTCGCCGTCGCGCCGCAGCCGAGTGCCGTGGCGCTGTTCAAGAAGGCGACCTTTCCGCTGCCAGCCGCCATGTTGATGTTCGTGGTCGTCAGATCCGCGGTGAAGGTGGCTCCCACCGTGCCAACGGTACCGAGTTTTACAGTCAGATATTTGCCGGCACCGATCGAGGTGCTCGCTGGGAATGTATAGATATTACCGGCGCTCGATCCGAACTGTCCCGACGACGACCCGTACTGAATCGAGAAGCCGCTGATGTCCACCGCGCCGGCGCCTCGGTTGAACAGTTCGACGTAGTCGTTTGTGTAAGCGGGAGTGCCAGTGGTAGCGCCGCCACCTCCGTACACCTGGGAGACGACGACGTCAGCCATCGCTCCACTGGAGACCAGCAATAGCGCAAGAAAAACGAGAGCAAAGATTCGGTAAGTGAAAGAACGGAGGAAAACAGAACGCATCGAGTCAACTCCTGAAGGCCATCAGCCTGGGACTGCTTAATTCAAGCGCCGGCAGGCCGACGAGGTTAAGGAATATGACAAATTAGTTGAGCGGCCCCACAGGGTAAGGCGACTTCCCGGCAGAGGCAAGTAAAAGTTATGTACATCTTTTGGTGCGACCTCAATGATGGGTTTCGCAGCTATGTTTTCGTTATGCCCACCCCCAACCCTCAAACCGGCAGTAGGCTGATCGGGAGCCTACGATCAGTGGAGGACCCGAACGACGGACCACAGACCAGAAAGGAGATGCGGCATCGATGTGGTTACAGCCGGCCTGCCGTTTGGTAATCTCTCCCACTCAATCGAGGATGCAAGCGCGCTCTGCGCGCAGCTACAGGAGCTCTCATAGATGCGAAAGCGGATGATCCTGATGTTGACCGCGGTAGTCGCCTTTCTGGCGATCATCGGCGGCGTGAAGTTTTTTCAGGTCAAGTCGGCCATGGCCCAGGGATCTTTCAAGCAGCCTCCCGAAACGGTGACGACGACCGTGGCAAAACAGGAGGAGTGGGCGACGACGATGAGCGCGATCGGTACGGTGGCCGCCGTCAATGGGGTCACCGTCAGCGCCGATCTTCCCGGCATCGTCGATCAGATCCCCTTTACTTCCGGTAACCGGGTGAACCGCGGAGACGTGCTGGTTCGCTTGCAGACCACCGAGGAGAAGGCTCAGCTGGCCGCGGCAGAGGCGCAACTGCATCTCGCCGGAATGAACCTGGAACGCTCTGCCGGAATGGTGAAAAGCGGGGTGATCGCACAGGCAAGCTACGATCAGTCCGCTGCTGAGCTCAAAGGGGCCCAGGCCAGGGTCGGTGAGATCCGAGCCTCCATCGAGCGCAAGACCATCCGCGCTCCCTTTTCGGGCGTGCTCGGCATTCGCCAGATCAACCTCGGGCAGTACCTCAACGCCGGCGCCCCTATCGTTTCGCTGCAGTCACTCCAGCCGGTCTACGTGAACTTCACCGTTCCGCAGCAGGAGCTGGCGGGACTCACGGTCGGCAAGCCCGTTGAGGTTACGTCCGATGGCTTCAGCGGACCCGAGATGGGAAAGCTCACGGCCATCGACTCGATCGTCGATGAGGCCATGCGGAATGTTCGCGTCCAGGCCGTCTTCGACAATCGTGGCGGCAAGCTGCATCCGGGCATGTTCGTTCAGGCCAATCGAGCCCGGGGCGGTGCGCGGACAACCGTCATCACGCTCCCCACTTCAGCAATCAGTTACGCACCTTTCGGCGATTCGGTCTTTATCGTCGAACAGGTCAAAGGTCCTGACGGCAAGAGCTATCGTGGAGTTCGTCAGCAGTTCGTGAAACTCGGCGCCGCACGAGGCGACCAGGTTGCCGTTCTCACAGGCATCAAACCGGGAGAGCAGGTCGTGACGTCAGGGGTATTCAAGCTTCGCCCCGGTGCGGCCGTTGAGGTAAACAATTCGATTCAACCCGGCAACAGCCCGGCCCCGAAGCCGGAGGACAGCTAGTGAATTGTCATCCTGAGCGAAGCGAAGGATCTTTGGTGACATCCCGGCGGTGTACATTGACGACCTCGCGCGTGTCACTAGAGATCCTTCGGTCGCACTCACTCTTTTCTGGTCCTTTGCCTTCGCGCGTGCTCCCTCAGGATGACAAACGGAACACAACATGAAATTCACTGATCTCTTCGTCCGCCGCCCTGTTCTGGCCATCGTCGTCAATCTGGTGATTCTCATCGCCGGATTGCAGTCGATCCGCTCGCTAAGCGTGAGGCAGTTTCCGCGAAGCGACCTGGCCAACGTCAAGGTCACGACCGCTTACGTCGGAGCCAATGCCGATCTCGTTCGCGGATTCATCACCACTCCGCTCGAGCGCGTGATCGCCAGCGCCGACGGAATCGATTTTATCGAATCATCCAGCGCCCAGGGCGTAAGCACCATCACCGTTCACCTGAATCTCAATTTCGACACCAACGCCGCGCTCACTCAGATTCAGTCCAAGGTCGCGCAGGTGCGCAACGACTTGCCACCCGAGGCCGAGGCACCGATCATCAACTTAGAGACCTCGGACAGCCAGTTTGCGGCGGCCTATCTCGGTTTTTCGTCGTCAGATCTCGATCAGAATCAGATCACCGACTACCTGACTCGTGTCGTGCAACCAAAGCTGAGTGCCATCAGCGGCGTTCAGCGCGCCGATATCTTCGGCGATCGAACCTTCGCCATGCGCATCTGGCTCAAGCCCGAACGCATGGCATCGCTCGGCATCTCACCCTCCGAAGTTCGCGATGCCTTGACCAGGAACAACTATCTCTCCGCTCTCGGCAGCACCAAGGGAACGATGACATCGGTGAACCTGGTGGCCAACACCAATCTCAAGACGGCCGATGAGTTCCGGCAGATGGTGGTCAAGGAAGCGGGCGGTAACGTCGTTCGCCTTGGCGAGATCGCTGATGTCGTACTCGGCGCCGCAACCTACGATTCCGAGGTCAACTTCAACGGCCAGACCGCCGTGTTCATGGGAATCTGGGCACTCCCGACGGCGAATACGCTCGACGTCATGAAACGGGTTCGCGCCGCCATGCCGGAGATCGAGGCGCAACTGCCGGCGGGAATGAAGAGCGGTATCCCCTACGACTCGACGCTCTACATCCAGCACGCCATCGAAGAGGTGTTGCAGACGCTGACCGAGACGCTGCTCATCGTCATTCTTGTCATCTTCCTTTTCCTCGGCTCCGTACGTGCGGTCATCATTCCGGTGGTCGCGATTCCGATCTCGCTCATCGGCGCAGTGCTGCTGATGAACGTGTTCGGCTTCACCATCAACCTGCTTACGCTCCTGGCCATCGTGCTCTCGGTCGGGCTGGTCGTCGATGACGCTATTGTCATGGTCGAGAATGTCGAGCGGCATCTGCACATGGGCAAGCCTCCGATGCGAGCGGCTCTGGATGCGGCCCGCGAGCTGATCGGACCGATCATCGCCATGACCATCACGCTGGCCGCGGTGTACACGCCTGTCGCAATTCAGGGTGGTCTCACCGGCTCGCTGTTCCGCGAGTTCGCCTTCACGCTGGCCGGCGCGGTCATCGTTTCCGGCTTTGTAGCGCTGACGTTGTCGCCGATGATGGGATCCAGGCTGCTGCGCTCCGGAGACACCGAGCATGGTTTCGCCGGTTGGATCAACGCACGCTTCGATGCTCTTCGTAACCGATATACCGGTGCGCTGTCGTCGACGCTCAGCTATCGCCCGGTCGTGCTCACGCTCTGGGCAATCGTGGTCGCGCTCATCATCCCTTTCTACATGTTCTCGCAGAAGGAGCTCGCGCCCGCCGAGGATCAGGGCATCGTCTTCGGCATCATGCAGGCGGCGGCGAACTCGACGCTCGATCAGACCAAGCTTTTCGCCTCGGAGGTCAACCAGGTCTACCGTTCCTTCCCCGAGACCAACGCCACGTTCCAGATCATTTTTCCAACGGGCGGATTCGGGGGAATGGTCACCAAGCCGTCCGATGAACGAAAGAAAACGACGACGCAGCTTCAGGTCGAAGCGTCCATGGCCTCGTCGAAGATTCCTGGGATCCGGGTCATCCAGCTCGTACCTCCGGCATTGCCCGGCGCCCAGGGTTTCCCGGTCGATTTCGTGATCGCGTCGACGGCCGATCCGCAGCGACTCTCCGAGTTTGCAAATGAGCTGGTCGGAAAGGCATTCAAGAGCGGCAAGTTCATGTTCGCCGACACCGACCTGAAATTCGACCAGCCGCAGGCGCGGGTCGTCTTCGACCGCGACAAGCTGCGCTCGCAGGGAGTCGACATGGCCCAGGCCGGCCGCGATCTCTCTATCCTGCTCGGCGGCAATTACGTGAACCGTTTCAGCATTCAGGGGCGGAGCTATAAGGTGATTCCCCAGATCAAGCGGAGCGAGCGGCTTACTGCCGATCAGCTCAAGGACATCAATGTGACAGGTCCAAATGGCAAGCTCGTACCGCTGTCGACTTTTGCCACCATCGAGACCTCCACCGAGCCTCGCGAGCTGAAGCGTTTCCAGCAACTCAACGCCGTTCGGATCCAGGGAGTCATTCCGCCAGGTGTCTCGCTCGACTCAGCCCTTCGTTTTCTCGAGGATGAGGCGAAAAAGATCCTACCGCGTGGGTTCACCGTCGACTATGCCGGCGAGTCCCGTCAGCTGAGAACCGAGGGCAGCAAGTTCCTCGGGACGTTCCTGCTGTCGGCGATCCTGATCTATCTGGTGCTGGCCGCGCAGTTCGAGAGCTTCCGCGATCCCTTCATCATCCTGGCCGGCTCTGTTCCGCTGGCGCTGTCAGGATCGCTGATGTTCTCTTTCCTGGGATTGACGTCGATCAACATCTACAGTCAGGTCGGACTCATCACGCTGGTGGGACTGGTGTCGCGCAATGGAATCCTCATCACCCAGTTTGCGAACCACCTCCAGGAGCAGGGGCGGGACAAACTGACGGCGGTAATCGAGGCCGCGGGAACGCGACTGCGCCCCATCCTCATGACCACGGCCGCAACGGTGGTCGGTCACCTGCCCCTCGTCTTCGCGCACGGTCCCGGCGCAGGTGCGCGCAACAGCATCGGCATCATGTTGGTCAGCGGCATGATCATCGGCACGATATTCACCCTGTTCGTCGTCCCATCGATCTACGTCCTGGTCGCCCGCACGCGCAGGCCGGGCGAGGCGAGCGAAGGGGAGGAGAGCGGAGAGCTCGTCCCGACAGCCGTCACCACGTAAGCTTCCGGCATGTTGCGAAGTCTCCAGCAGCGTCGCTCGAGGGCGGCGATTCGGAACATGGCCCGGGGCGAGACGGTGCGCACCATCTTCATCGCCCTGGCCGCGAACGTGGTGATCAGTGTCGCCAAGCTGGTCGCGGGCATCGTCTCCGGCTCGACGGCGATGCTGGCCGAATCAGCGCATTCGTTTGCCGACTCTCTGAACGAAGTGCTGCTCGGCATCTCCCTGCGGCGAGCAAAACGCCCAGCCGATGCCGATCATCCATTCGGTCATGGACGGGAACGGTTTCTCTGGGCCTTCATGGCGGCCATTGCCTCATTCCTCCTGGGAGGATGTCTCTCAGTGGCGATGGCTTTGCGGGAGCTCAGCCGGGCGAGCCACAGTGTACCGGCCACCTCCGCATCCGTCGTCCTCGCGATTGCGTTCATCGCCGATGGCACCTCGCTCGTGCAGAGCGTGCGGCAGGCGCGTCGCGAAGCGAGCGAGCGCGGCCGAGGTGTCATCCATCATCTCCTTCGCTCCAGCGATCCGATCTTGCGCGCGATTGTCGTGGAGGACGGCGCCGCAATCCTCGGACTGATCCTCGCTGCGTGCGGCCTGCTCGCCAGCCACGTGACCGGCAACAACAAGCCGGATTCCATTGCCGCGTTGCTGATCGGTGTTCTTCTCGGCGCCACAGCGTTCGGGCTGGCACGACCGCTGGCCGACTTTCTGGTCGGTCGATCACTTCCCGCCGACGAGCTCGAGAAACTGCAGCGAATGGTCGCGGCCTCGCCCGCGGTCGAGGAATTGCTTTCGTTGCATGCTGTCTACATCGGGCCTGAAGAGGTGATCGTCGCCGCCCGGATCCATCCTCGGTCCGACCTCGAGATCGAGGAACTGACTCGGGCCATGGATGATGTCGACCAGGCCCTTCGCGCCGCATCTCCGTTCGTGGCCGATGTCTTCCTTGATGTGACCACCTATCGTTCCGACACGAGACCGAAAGACCAGGAGAGCTGATGAACACCCGATGAAGGCCCAACCCGCAGTATTTTGTTATAGACCGAAAATGTGGCGAACCAGTCTCCCCTCTCCCCCGCGGGGAGAGGGTGCCGCCGCAGCGGCGGGTGAGGGGCCAAACGATGACGCTGCCTGAGGTTTGACACGCTGAAACAACAACCCCACACTATCGTGCCCTCGCACGGAATCGCGAGACCGTTACGCCCCTCACCCGGCGCTGCGGCGCCACCCTCTCCCCGCCGGGGAGAGGGAAGAGGGCTCCCGCGCGAGACAGTCATGGTCCGCTCATTGCTGTAAAGACACTTGAGAAAACATGAGCCTGCGATCGACCCTCCTTGCGCTTTCTCTTCTTCTGCCCGCTTCCTTCATCGCGGCAGACGACATCCGACTGCTGTCTCCACCTCCCACTCCTCCGCCATCACTGACGAGTATCGTCGTGCCTCGGAAAGTCGTTGTTCCGATGCCGGAGGTTGTGGAGCTGTCCGAGGCGGAGAAGCTTCGCGCCTTCCGCGATGAGTGGGTCCGCTCTTTCCCAACCGAGGGGCTGCCTCCTGATGCACCAGCGATCGGTATCCTCATTACGGTGGATGTTGGGAAGAATCGGCTTTACCTGTTCCGCGACGGAGTACTCGTCGACAAGGCACCGGTCGCAACCGGGATGGATACGCTCATCAAACGCGGACAGCGCCAGTGGCTCTTTCGCACCCCCCGAGGACTGCACCTCGTGCGGAACAAGGTGAAGGACCCGGTCTGGACGAAACCCGACTGGGCTTACGTCGAGGAGAAGAAGCGGATCCCCCCGGCGAGTGATCCCAGCCGCAAGGTAAAGGGAAAGCTCGGCCGTTACGCCCTCGACCTCGGCGACAGCATCCTGATTCACGGAACGGACGATCCCCGCTCGATCGGCAACAAGGCCTCGCACGGCTGCGTTCGCGTCGGCGACAAAATGCTAAAAGTGATTTGGAAAGAGACCGCGGTAGGAACGCCGGTGTACATCTTCTGAGCCGGGCTCCGGGAAGAGAAGTTGCCGGTAGTCCGGGGAGCTTGTCATCCTGAGGGAGCAGGCGCGAGGGTCAAGGGTCGGCAGGGAGTGAATGCGACCGAAGGATCTTTGGTGGCATGGGAGGAAATCACCAATTCACACCCTGCCATGTCACCAAAGATCCTTCGCTATCGCTCAGGATGACAAGCTTCTTTCTTGCCGTCATCTGTCACCTCTCGCTCAGTTCTCCGCGGAGATTTTGCTGCATCGCTTCCCGAACGTCCTCTACCGGTTTGCCGCAACTCAGTAGGTAGTAAAGTTTCGTGAGTGCCGCTTCGACGGTCATGTCGGCGCCGCTGATTACGCCGGCGCCCGCCAGGGCCGAGCCTGTCGCGTACTCGGTCATCTCGACCATCCCTGCAGTACATTGCGTGCAGGCCACGATCACGACGCCACGCTCCGTGGCTTCTCGCAATGCGTCGAGAAACGATTTGTCCTGATCGGGCCCGTTGCCCACGCCATAGGCTTCGATGACCAGCCCCTGCAGCGGCGGACGCAGGACGTTATGCACCAGCTCGGACGAGATGCCGGGGAAAAGGCGAAGAGTGCTGACGATCGATGTTCCGAATTCCTCGACCTCGAAACGTCCTCGTCCTTCTTCCCGGCGCACCAGCGGCCAATTGATCTCGATGTCGATGCCGACTGTCCCGAGTGGAGGCTCGTTCGGCGAGTTGAAAGCGGCGAAGCCGTCAGCGCTGACCTTCACGGCCCGGCACCCCCGCAGCAGCTTCCCTCCGAAGTAGAGCGTCACCTCGGGGATATCGCAGGTCGAGGCGATGAGGAGCGACGTGATCAGATTTCCACGGGCGTCATTGCGGACTTCGCAGAGCGGTATTTGCGATCCGGTAATGATCACCGGCTTGCCGAGTCCTTTCAACATGAATGGAAGTGCCGAGGCCGTATAAGCCATGGTGTCGGTCCCGTGCAGCACGACGAAACCGTCGAAGGCGTCGTAGTGCCCGGCGATGTCGTTCGCGATCTTCAGCCACTGCGACGGCGTCATGTTGGCTGAGTCGAGCAGCGGCGCATATTCGTGCAACTCCACCTCAGGCATCGACTCGTGCTGCAGCTCGGGCATCCGATCGAGTTGCATCTGCAGGTTCCCGCGCTCAGGCGTGTAGCCAGCCGCGGTTCGAACCATGCCGATGGTGCCGCCGGTATAGGCGACGTAGACGCGCTTGCGATTCATTGTTGTGAGCTAGCCTTGAACCTCATCCACATAACACCACTTCCACGACTCGCCGGGCTCGAAGGACTGAATCACGGGATGCCCAACGCCCCGAAAGTGCTTCGTGGCGTGTTTGTTCTTCGATGAGTCGCAGCAGCCGATGTGTCCGCACTCGAGACATCGTCGGAGCTGGACCCAACGGTCACCGGTCTGCAGACATTCTTCACAACCCTTTGATCGCGCCGGGACATCGTGACTCGTAAGAAGGTGTTCGCATTCTGCAGACATCGTGACCTCCCTTGGCCTGACCGATCGAATCGTCTCAGGGCCGAAACAGGATACTCAATCCCGCGTAGATGAGCCGCAGCGAAGCGTGGCTGACAGTCGCATCCTGAGCCTGCTTGCTTCCCGACCCGATGTGCGAGAAGGTTGCGCGATGAACGACGATCATGGACGTGGATACACAAAGCCGCCCGGCGGGGAGATACCCGATCTCGCTGCCCGGAGCAGAACGCTGCTGATGCGAGGCCGGCAAGGCGCACTGGCGACGAACTCAGTCCGGCATCGCGGCTGGCCCTTCACCTCGGTGATGCCCTACGCCGTCGACGACATCTCTCCCCTCTTTCTCATCAGCCGGATGGCCATCCACACCCAGAACATCCTGAAGGATGATCGCGCCAGTCTGCTGGTCACACTCTCGGGTGGAACTTACGATCCGCTGTCGGCCGAACGCCTGACGCTGATCGGGCGCGTGACACCGGTGGAGACGACGCCTCAGATTCGTCAGCGCTACCTGGACAGGCATCCCGAGGCGGAACGCTGGGTCGATTTCGGCGACTTCGGCTTTTACAGATTCAAATCCGAGGAGCTCTATTACGTGGGCGGGTTCGGTGTGATGGGATGGGTGACGACGAGTGATTTCCAGAAGGCGGAGCCTGACCCTTTAGCCGAGCACGTTGACGGAATCATCGAGCACATGAACAGAGATCATGCCGAGGCCCTTCGACTCATAGCCCGGCGATTCGCAGCAGTCGAGTCGTCGCTGGTGACGATGACGAGCTGCGACCAATCCGGCTTCGATGTCCGCGCCGAGACAGGAGAGGGATCGGTGCCGGTGCGGATCGACTTTCCGGAAGAGGCGCGCTCCCCCGCCGATGCGCGACGCATCCTCGTGACGATGACTAGAGAGGCGCGGGAAAAGACGAATTGAGAATTGAGAAAGGGGGCGTCGCCGGGGGCGCGACGTTCTTCGCGAATCCCACCGCCTTTCGGAAGTGGTTGAAAAAGAATCACGCCACGGAGTCGGAGTTGCTGGTCGGTTTCTACAAGAAGGACTCGGGCCGCCCGTCGATGACGTGGCCCGAGTCGGTCGATGAGGCACTCTGCTTCGGCTGGATCGACGGCGTGCGGAAGCGGATCGATGAGGTCAGTTACTCCATTCGCTTCACCCCGCGAAAGCCAACCAGCAATTGGAGCGCGGTGAACATCCGTCGCGTTGCCGAGCTCACGAGCCTGGGGCGGATGGAACCGGCCGGAGTGCGCGCTTTCGAACGGCGGCGAGAGGACAGGTCGTCCATCTATGCTTACGAAAACGCGCCACGGACGCTCGATCCCGATGATGAAAAGGAGTTTCAGTCCAACAGAAAAGCCTGGAAGTACTTCAGCGGTCAGGCACCCTCGTACCGCCGCGTTGCCATCTACTGGGTCGTCAGCGCGAAGCGTCTCGAAACGCGGGCGCGCCGTTTGAAGCTGCTCATCGACGACTCCGCCGCAGAACGGCGCCTGGCGCAGTACACGCTGGAAAAGCGATCCACTCCGTAGGGGCGCGCAGAGCGCGCCGTGGAACGCCTTCGGCGTTC
>DASZZV010000464.1:0-1909 GCA_035544835.1 Thermoanaerobaculia bacterium | reverse complement strand
GGAAAAAGTCATGGGCGCATTGAATCTCATCCATTCGAGAAGTTTTCCGATCGAGCGCTATCGCTCGGCATTGGATGAGGACGGTATCCAGACGCGGCAGATCGACAGCATTTCCGACGTCGAATCCGGCCCCGAGACGATGAGCGTCGTCGTTCTCGACTCCGACCTGGCGGGGAATGGCAAGGAGATCTCGCCCGGGACGGCCATCATCTGTCTCGTCGAGCGCCCCTCCTGGATCCATGAAGATCATGTTTTCTCGGAGCTGGCAGGGGAGCCGACCCCGGTCGCGTTTCTCTCTACGTTGAAACGCGCTTACCAGGAACTGCACCGTCAAAAGGAAAACGACCGCCTCGAAGTGGAGCTCCAGAATCGGAATCAGGAGCTCGAAGAGATCAGTAAAGTCAGTATTGCCTTGTCGACCGTACGTGATCACAACGTCCTGCTGTCGATGATTCTCACGAAGAGCCGCGAGCTCAGCCGCGCCGATGCCGGATCTCTGTACCTCCTCGATGACCATCCCGAGGGAGGAATTGGCTTGCGTTGGAAGCTGGCTCAGAACGACTCGATCCCCGTTCACTTCGAAGAGCGAGTGCTTCCCATTACCAAGCGAAGCCTCGCCGGATATGTCGCGCTTACGCACGAGACGCTCGTCATCGACGATGCCTATGAGTTGCCGGAAGGTACCGAGTACGCGATCAATACGTCTTTTGACATCGAGAACGGTTATCTAACGAGGTCGATGCTCGTCTTCCCCATGACCAACCACGTGGGCGACATCATCGGTGTACTGCAGCTGATCAACCGCAAGCGGAACGGTGCTCCTTCGCGCCTCACCGCCGCGACTGTCCCGCACGAGGTAATTCCCTTTGACGATCACACCATCAAGTTGATGCGCTCGCTGGCCGGACAGGCTGCCGTCGCACTCGAGAACAACATCCTCTATGAGTCGATCGAGAGGTTGTTCGAGGGCTTCGTCACGGCCTCGGTAACAGCGATCGAACAACGAGATCCGACTACCTCCGGTCATTCCTTCCGGGTCGCCGATCTCACGGTGGAGCTGGCGCGAACGGTGGATTCGATTCAAGAGGGGCGTTTTCGGGACATCTACTTTTCGGTCGACCAGTTGAAGGAGATTCGATACGCGTCGCTGCTGCACGATTTCGGAAAGGTCGGCGTGCGCGAGAAGATCCTGGTGAAGGAAAAGAAGCTCTATCCCATGCAGCTCGACGTCATCCGGTCGCGCTTCGATTACGTCGCGCGATCTCTGGAGGCGTCGTCGCATGCCCGCCGGCTTCAATATCTCAGGGAGAACGGCAACAAGGGCTTCGACGTCTTCCATGATCAGGCCGAGGCTGAACTGGCGGCATCGCTCAAGGCCTTGGAGATGGATTTCCAGTTCGTAGTCCAGTCCAACGAACCGACCGTGCTCCCCGAGGGCGAGTTTCAGCATCTGCTGTCCCTGGGATTACGGAGCTTCGTCGACCTGCGTGGGGAATTGAAGCCGCTGCTCAGTGACGAGGAGGTTCGGATTCTCTCGATCCGGAAAGGCAACCTCGACTCCGTGGAGCGAACCGAGATCGAGAGTCACGTCACGCACACGTTCCGATTCCTCTCGAAGATTCCCTGGACTCGAGACCTGCGCAGCGTTCCTGATATTGCGTATGCGCATCACGAGAAGCTCAACGGTCGCGGCTACCCGAGAGGCCTGCCCGCTGAGTCGATTTCCATCCAGTCGCGGATGATGACCATTTCTGATATTTACGACGCCCTCACGGCCAAGGATCGACCGTATAAGCGTGCCGTTCCGCTGGATCGCGCCCTGGACATCCTGCGTATGGAAGTCAAAGACGGCCTGCTCGATGGAGGCATCGTCGACGTGTTCGTGGAGGCCAAGGTCTTCGAAAAAGCG
>DASZZV010000463.1:0-30191 GCA_035544835.1 Thermoanaerobaculia bacterium | reverse complement strand
AAAAGGAAGACTTCGAGCCACTGGTTTCGGCTGATTTTCTCAAGAGCAAGGTGTACGCGTGAGGAATGCAGAACGTCAATCGCGTTGTCATTCCGAGCCATGGAACGACGCGAACGTCGCTGCTGAAATGGAATTCACCTTCGGCATGGAACGCCCTCTTCCCTCTCCCCCGCGGGGAGAGGGTCGCGCCGCAGCGCGGGGTGAGGGGGGTAACAGACTCGCGCTGCAGCTGTACCTTCACGCTGCTCTGAGTCTTTTTCGTTTTGCGTGTTCCAGGCTCACGCAGCGCTCACCAACGGCCCCTCACCCGGCGCTGCGGCGCCACCCTCTCCCCGCCGGGGAGAGGGGAGAGCTAGCCGCTCTTGATGGCTCGAACAGTCGTGGGTTCGGCATGCCTCCAACTTTTCCAACTCGCATCGAGACTGAGACTTAGACAATGCAGAAAATCGATCGCTTTCTGAAGCTGATGAACGACCGCGGCGCCTCCGACTTTCATATGACCGTCGGAAGGCCGCCGATGCTCAGGGTGTCGGGATCGATGGAGTCGATCCGCTATCGAACGCTGCTCGAGACCGACTTCACGGAGATGATGAAGCCCATCTGCCCGCCGCGATTGTGGGAGGAGTACGTGATCGGTGGTGACGCCGACTACTCGTACGAGATCACCGGTGTGGCGCGTTACCGCGTCAACATGTTCCGCCAACAGCGAGGTGCCGGAGCGGTCTTCCGCATCATTCCCTCGAAGATCATGACCATCGAGCAGCTCGGTCTGCCCGACCAGGTCCGGCGGGTTGCAGCGCTTCGCAGCGGACTGGTTCTCGTCACCGGTCCTACCGGCTCGGGTAAGTCGACCTCGCTGGCGGCGATCATCGACCTCATCAACGAGACACGGAACCTCCACATCATCACCATTGAGGACCCGATCGAGTTCGTCCATCCCAACAAGAAGTGCGTGGTCCATCAGCGTGAGATCGGGTCGCACGCGAAAAGCTTCGCAGAGGCGCTCAAGGCCGCTGGAAGGGAAGACCCGGATCTGATTCTGGTCGGTGAGATGCGCGATCTGGAGACCATCGCCATGGCGTTATCGGCGGCAGAGAAGGGAACACTCGTATTCGGAACACTGCACACCAACAACGCCGCCAAGACCATGGACCGCATCATCAACGTCTTTCCGGCCGGGGAACAGGAAGGAATTCGCAACGTCCTCGGTGAAACCATCCGTGCCGTGGTCGCCCAGCAACTACTGCCGAAAGTAGGCGGTGGCCGCGTGGCCGCGCTGGAGATTCTTTTCGGTTCACCGGCGCTGAGCAACATCATCCGGGAAGGAAAGACGGTTCAGATCACGTCGATGATTCAGACCGGAATCCGTGAGGGCATGGTCGACATGGACACGTCGATCCGCCGCCTCTTCGAAGAAAAAAAGATCACGGCGCGCGCGGCTTTCGACAAGGCCATCGACAAAGAACAATTCCGGGCGGCAGTGGAGCAGGAAGCGGCGGCGGGCCGGTAGATGAATTGAGAATTGAGAATTGAGAAAGAGAGGCTGTAAGGGCCGCCCTGTCGGTCGACGAGCGGGATGAGCATCTTGTGTGGCACAGGCACTCTTGCCTGTGTGTCGGCCGTCGAGGCCGACCTCCCTGTGAATCGCCGCAGAAACGCCGCGGCTCGACGCCGCGGCACACAGGCAAGAGTGCCTGTGCCACACAGACCGTGGCTTTTGGGTTGGATCATCCACACAAGGAACATTTCAAGCTGCGGAATTGTCTCCTCTTGCACGATGCCCTCTTTTATCGAACCCTGCCGATTCACGAAAACAATCCCTGCGTTGATGGCGTGCATGCTCACGCTCATACCCTCTCTCCTTCTGGGGGAGGCGCCTTACGCGCAAAAAGCCGGTCTCCCGGAGCTCGCGCCGGCGCTCAAGGGAATGACGGTGAAGAGCGATATCGTGAATGCGGTGCCTTCGGCAGGTCGCATTCCGATTGCGGTATCGAAGACCATCGATCCCTCAGGCCAGCATGATGTCGTTGTTTTCGGTACCGCCCGCGACATTGTGTGGGGCGGCAGGCAGAAACGTGCCGCCCTGGAGCGCGAGCTTCGCATCGCGCTGTCGGCCGCCGACTACAAAGTGCTGCTCGACGCAAAATCGAAATCAACGACCCGGCTCAGCGCGAAGCGCAACGGCGATCTCGACGAAACGTGGGTTGCGATCACCGTAAAGGACGGAAGCGTAGGGCTTCACTCAATTCGCTCGCAAATCCCGAAGGTTCGCAGCATCGGGGAGGGTGCGCTGACACCCGAAGAGCTTGCCCTCACGATGCTGCGGCTCGATCCTCCCGCCCCCAGGCCCGAGAGCATTACGGATGTCGATGATTTCCCTTTCCTGCGACACATACCAGGACTCGACCTTCTCGCGGAGCGCAGTCGCGTCTCGGAGGGACCCTTCGTGGCCATCATCGACGGTCAGAATGTCGCGATCGACGGTCCCGTTGTGGAGCGCTACTACTACCAAGGCTTGATCCCGGTGTCGACGTTTCGGTCGCTGATCGCTTATAAGGAAGGGCTCACGCGTGCGGGTTGGGAAATCGTTCGCATCGACACCGGCCCATTCGACAGCATCGTCGAGCTCTTCGCTCACTACCAGAAAGATGCGAGAGACATCTGGGCGCACATCACTGTTGCCGGGGACAACGAGAAGATTCAGGTCGCCGACCCCGGGGCCGCGTTGGATACCCCGACGCTGACACGCCGCCTGACGACGGATGGACGGGTCACCCTTTACGGTATCCATTTCGACTCGGCCGGAATTCTGATGCCCCGATTCAAGGGATCGCTCGATCGTCTGGCGCCGGCCATCAAGGAAGCGGCGAAGAGCGGGGCGCGATACTCAGTGTTCGCTCACGTCGAGGAGCGCGAAGGTCCGGCAGCAGCGGCGAAGCTCGCCGCCGCCGCCGTTCGTGAGCTTCTGGCTCGTGGCGTTCCCGCGGATGAGATCGACGCCAAAGGGGCGGATGATCTGCCCGATCGCAGATCTCAGCGCCTCCCGAGCAAAGCGTACTTCGAGATCATGAAGCGATAGGGCGGCGGCGAGTCGCCAGAGTGCAGCGCGCGAAGGCGCGCGGCAGACCTGTAGCACCGGGCGTAAGCCCGGTGTCGGCGGTGCGCCGGCCTTCACCTTTCTTTCTTCTCAGCCCGCGAATTGCGGGCGTTAGACGGTCCTCCGCGATCTGCCGCCCGCCTCCGCGGGCTCTGGAACGAGAAGATCGACTTACGACGCGCGCTCGCGGCATCACCGGGCTCACGCCCGGTGCTACAGGTCTACCGCGCGCCTTCGCGCGCTGAGGCCGAAAACCTCAGCAACATCCACTCGGCGGCCTTCCGCCGCGCTCCGCGGCGGCGACAGCGACTCCGCTCACGGTCTCACCTCGCACGACCCGGATCCAGGTTCGCGCGGAGGCCAGCAGGATGACGACCAGACAGAGCATCAGGCCGGCCGTGAGAGTGGTGTCCAGATATCCGGCGAACGCTTTCTCCGGATGTGTCGTCATCGGCAGGAAGTTGTCGAAGATCGAACGGATGCCGGCGTAGAGAGTGGTCGAGGCGACGAAAGCCAGTGGCGCCATAGTTGTCCATGCGTACCTGACTTTTCCACTGTTGATGAGAACCGTGGTGCCTACGCAGAGTGCGACGGAGGCCAGCAGTTGATTGGCGATTCCGAACATCGGCCAGATCTGAGAGATGGAGCCGGTGAGAATGAAGTAGGACCAGCCGACGACCACGAGTCCGGTGGCGATGATGGTGCCCGGCATCCAGCTGGGATTCTCGAACGGTTTGAACATCTTCGAGAGAAACTCCTGCACCATGAACCGGCCGACCCGCGTTCCGGTGTCGATGGTGGTCAGAATGAACAGAGCCTCGAACATGATGGCGAAGTGATACCAGTAGGACATCAGTCCCTTGAGCATCGGCAATCCGGCGAAGATCTGGGCGAAGCCGATAGCCAGCGAGACGGCGCCGCCGGTTCTGCCGGCGACGTTCTCACCGACCAGGCGCGACAGCTCATTGAGGTGAACGGTGCTCAGCCCCAGTTTCGCGAAGGTCGCCGGGGAAACATTGATCGCAAAGTAGTCGGCTGGTTCCAGAGCACAGACGGCGATCAGCGCGATGCAGCCGACCAGCCCCTCGCAGATCATGGCGCCGTAGCCGATCATCCTCGTGTCACTCTCCCTGTCGATCATCTTCGGAGTCGTTCCCGAGCCGATCAGTGCATGAAACCCGGAGATGGCGCCACAGGCGATGGTGATGAAGACAAAGGGATACAACTTGCCGGGGATGATCGGTCCTCCACCAGCGGCATAACGGGAAATGGCCGGTGCGTGAATCTTCGGGGCCACGATGATCGTGCTTACGACCAGAGCGAAGATCGTCCCGAGCTTCATGTACGACGACAGGTAGTCTCTCGGGCAGAGCAGCATCCAGACCGGAAGCACCGAGGCGATGAATCCGTATGAAGCGAGGGCGATGGTGATCTGCGTCCTCGACAGCGTGAAGAAGGGTTCCAGCATCGAGCCGGGAATCCATCGACCGACCACGACCGCGGCCAGTACGGCAATTGCTCCCCAGATCGAACCTCGCTGGATGGCATTGGCCTTTCCACTATGCAGATACACGCCGACCACCAGCGCGATCGGAATGGTCATGGCGATGGTAAAGAGACCCCAGGGCGAGTCTGCCAGGGCGTTGACGACGGCGATGCCCAGTCCGGCCAGGGCGATGATGATGATGCAGAGGATGGCGATCATGGCCGTCGTTCCGGCCACCGGACCGATCTCAGTGCGCGCGATCTCCGCCAGGGAGCGGCCGTTGCGACGGACCGACGAGACTAGAATAATGAAGTCGTGCGCCGCGCCGGCGAAGACCACGCCGAAGGCCAGCCACAACAAGCAGGGCAGGTAGCCGAACTGCGCCGCCAGGACCGGTCCGATCAGCGGCCCGGCCCCGGAAATCGCCGCGAAATGATGGCCGAACAGCACCCACCGATTGGTCGGGACATAATTCTGTCCGTCATTCAGGCGATGCGCCGGCGTCACCCGGCTGTCGTCCAGCGACAGCACTTTTGCAGCGAGAAATGCCGAGTAGTAACGGTAGCCGATCGCGGTCACCGCCAGGAAGAACAGGATGAGCGGGAGGGCGTTCATGGGTGGATTTCGGATTTCGAATTTCGAATTTCGAATTTAAAACCAAGCCGTGATGCTCGAGTGCATTTTTTAAATTCGAAATTCGAAATTCGAAATCCGACCGCGAAAATCGCTCTACCTCCCCACGATGTCTTCCTTGAAGCTCGAGACGGCTCCGAGAAGATCCGTCTTTTCCTGCGCCGGGACTTTGAACTTGTCCAGCGTTGCGACCAGGTGATTTACCGCTACCGTCCAGTCGCTTTCGGTAATCTTGAGTCCCGTATGGACATCGCCAAGATCGCGGCCGACGTACTTGCAAGGCCCGCCCGACTGAATACATAGGAACTCGACAATGTGTTCGCGAAGAATATCGCGCGAGCTCTGGCTGAACCCGACGAAGTAACGGGAGAGCTGTTTGTCGGTGATCATTCTGACCAGGAAGTCATCGGTGACCGCGGCGATGGCGTCGTATCCACCGAGGCGCTTGTAGAGCGTTACCGCCGTCGCCGCGGCCGAAGCTGGAGGGGCGGACGGGGATGACGCGGCGATCGATGACGACGTGGTCTGGGTGGCTGTCGAACTGTCGACGGCGACCACAGGAGCCGGAGTTCTTCCGGCGCTGGTCCCGGTGAATGATCCTGACGACGTGGACTGCGCAGAGGCGGCCGGTGCGGTCCTGGGTGCCGAAGTGGCGCAGGCGGTAACGACCAGCAGTGAGGCAGCAAGGATGTACTGAGTCTTCATGATTCCTCCGACTTCGTTTGATTCTTCAGGTCCTGACTTCGCGCTCCAGCAATTCTGTCGACGAGGATCGTCGCCAGAATCGAGCTCGAGCCGAGATAGTCACTCATAAGTATGTGCAGAGAAGGATACTCGCTCGAGGCGCCATCGAGAATATCGGGAAGGTCGCGCAGGAGATGTTTTCCGGTGTGCAGGAAGTAGGGGAGCGCGATCAGCTCCTTTGCTCCGGCGTCGGCGCACAGCCGGATGGCTGACGGCAGGTCGGGCTGGTTTACGTCCAGATAGCCGACCTGGACGAAGTCGAATTCAGAAGCGGCCCTAATCTCCGAAGCTACGCGTTCGATGTCGGCATTGGCTTCCGGCCTGGGACTTCCATGAGCCATAACCAGCAGTGCCCTCATGCGGTTGCTTCCTTGTCGACCGCGCAATACTCGCTGCCAAAAAGCGGGCAGCGCTGATTCCGCCGGCAGAAGGGACGGGACAGAGAGGCCTGGTCGCGCCACTTTCTGGTAGGTCCGGCATTCGAGGCAGAGGTCAGGACAGCGTCAGGCAGAAGTGAGTGGTATTCAATCGCGGTGGCGGTCAGAAAATTCACCTCGGGATATCTCCCCCGAGCTTCCTCGATCTGTCGCGGAAGGTCCTCGGTAGCGAATTTGCCGGCGACGAGGAAGTAGGGGGCGATGGTGATGCGCTTCGCTCCTCCCGAAACACAACGATCGACGGCGGTCATGAAATCGGGGCTGGTGTAATTCAGAAACGCCACTTCGACGAGCTCATCCGGGAGCAGCCGCCGCATTGTCTCGGCCAACTGCAAGAGGTTCTGCTCCGCCCCGCAGAGGACGCTGCCATGGCTGAAGAGGATGACACCTTCGATCATTCCGTAAAGTATCGCAGAGATCATGGCGTACTTCTGTCCCGGCGCACTCGAAAGCTTCTGCGACCCCAGTCGAACGCGCAAAGCGCGCCGATACCCTCAGCCTTGTTTGATCGGAGTGGCGGCATCTTTGCCGCCTGGCTCGGCGCCGTCCCGCGGCGCCGTTCTTCTGGATTCGATTTTGGGCTGGGCGGCGGCGCGGGACGCCGCCGAGCCAGGCGACAAGGATGTCGCCACTCCGGGGCTCACCGCTGTAGTTTCGCGGGCCGCCGTCTGTAGAATTACCTTCACCACCTCAATTTTCGTCCGACTCTGCTTTCATGGAGGATTCAATGCTCGATACCGCCAAAGCGATGTGTTTCGTCGCGACCTTGAACGCCGATCGGGCCCGAGATTTCTATTCGAAGACCCTGGGTCTGCGCCTCGTCGAAGAGAGTCCCTTCGCGCTCGTATTCGATTCCAACGGAACGATGCTACGCGTGCAGAGAGCTCGGGACCTCACGCCCGCGTCACACACGGCCATGGGGTGGGAGGTGATCAATATCGCCGAGGCCATTCGCGACCTCGTGGCGAACGGGGTTCACTTCATGCGCATCGACGGTCTGCCCCAGGACGAGTTGGGCATCTGGACGACCCCCGACGGCTCGAAGGTGGCGTGGTTCCGAGATCCGGACGGAAACATTCTGTCGCTGACCCAGTTCGCGTGATCTCGACTGGCGATGACCCACTCCGACGACGATCGCGATCCCCCGGAGCGTAGTATTGAACCGCCTGACGAACAGAAGTTTCTCGCCACGACCATCATCGGCGTGCCGTACCTGATCATCTTCGTCGAGGTGCTGTGTCTGGTGATCTTCTTCGCGTTCAGGAGCGGGATCAGCGGGGAGCAAACAGCCTCAGTCGGGTCGTGGTGATATCATCAAATCATGACCGAGAACGCCACCACACTGCTGCAGCAGGCGTTGGAACTTCCGGCCGAGACTCGGGCCGAGATTGCTGCCGAGCTCATTGCCAGCCTCGACCGAGAGACGGGGGAGGAAGTACAAAGAGCCTGGGCTCGAGAGATCCAGCGGCGCGTCGAAGCCGTTCGCAAGGGAGCGCTGCGAGGCGAGGATTGGCGCACGGTTCTCGCTGAGATCGAAAGGGAAGTTCTGTCGGGGTGAAGCCGGCTCGCCTTGACGGTGCCGGCCAAGGGCGAGATTCGCGATGCGGCTCGATGGTATCGCGAGCGTAGCCCGGCCGTGGCTCAGCAGTTTATTGCCGAGACTCGACGAGCCCTCGAGTTTCTTGAGGAGTTTCCCGGCGCGGGTTCCGCGATTCCGTACGCCGACGACCCGCAAACGAGACGATTCCCCATCCGCACTTTCCCGTACCAGATCGTCTTCGTTGAGCTCGACGACATTCTCGAGGTCGTTGCCGTCGCTCATGACCAACGGCGTCCCGGCTACTGGATTCCGCGCTGAGGCGGCCTCAGACTCGCTGCTGCATAATGGGTTGATGGATCCCGTTCACAACCGCGGCGGGACGGCTCTTCCCGATCGATTCACCGTCATCGCCATCGGCCTCGTCGCCTACTCGCTGGCGAACCTCCTTCATGAAGGGGCAGGGCACGGCGGGGTCTGCGTCTTGCTCGGCGGCAAGCCTCTGGTGCTCTCATCGGTTCACTTTGAATGCGACGAGGGTGCGATGAGTGCGTCGGGACAAAAGATGGTCTCGGCTGCCGGGAGCATGGTCAACTATCTCGCCGCCGCGATCTCTCTGGTCTTGATGAGGCTGATGCGAAACAGGCCAGGACCGGTCCAGTACTTCCTCTGGCTCTTTACGACGATCAATCTCCTGATGGCAGCTGGTTACTTCCTTTTTTCGGGTCTCGGTAACATCGGTGATTGGGCGGCCGTCTGTAACGGGCTCGTCGCCCCGGTGGTCTGGCGTCCGCTGCTGGCCCTGATCGGCGGGGTTCTCTACTTCCTGTTCGCCCGCCGGGCTGCGATCTGGCTGCGGCCATTTGCGGGAAGCGATGCGTTGCAACGCCAGCGGGCTACGAGACTGACGATGTTGCCGTACCTTGCAGGCGGACTTCTCTACTGCGTCTCGGGCTTCTTCAATCCGGTCGGCCCGATTCTCATCGCCATCTCCGCTGCGGCGGCATCATTCGGTGGTGCTTCGGGACTCATCTGGCTCAAAGAGTTTCTTCGGGCGGAGAATGGGGCCGCAACTCCGCTCGTCGAGGTCCCGCGCAGCATCGGCTGGATCCTCGCCGGTATCGTCTCGGCGGCGCTATTCATCGGCGTGCTGGGGCCGGCCATCAGATTCTGATACGAGGGGTCATTGCGTCTTGACGTGCTTCAGTACGCTCGAATATTGTTCGTGATCAACCAAACGGCAGCACTCAGTCCAGCAGCGATTGACTCGGTCGCGCCGCATCGCTACGCTCGACGTTCCAAAGGGGGAAGTCCATGCGAAAACTCCTACTGAGCTTCGTCGTTGCAATCTTCGCTGTGGCAGTGATGGGCGCGCCGGTCGCTCGAGTCGGCGAACAGGCACCGGCGTTCAGGGCGATCGATCTGCAGGGCAATGCAGTTTCCCTCGCGGCGCTGAAGGGAAACGTCGTCGTCATTCACTTCGCGACAACCTGGTGACCGTTCTGTAATGCGGAGGCTCCGCATCTGCAGGCACTTTACGAGAAATACCGATCACGCAACGTGAAGGTCATCATCATCGACGTGAAGGAACCTCAGACCAAGGTCAAAAAGTGGGCGAAGAAAAACGGCTTCACATTTCCCGTGCTCATGGACGACGGGAAGATCGCCGCCGCGTACGCGCTGCCCGATGTCCTTCCCGATCTTCCGCGCGAAGAAACGCTCATCGCCTCGAATCTGGTGATCGATCGGGCAGGCCGAATTCGCTTCTACTCGCTGCTCGATACGACATCGTTCGATGCGAAGCTCGTCGCGCTGTCGAAGAGACTCGATGAGGTCATCGGCGAGTAATCGACCGTGTAACTCAGAGAAAGGGAACTGTTTTCGTTTGTAGCGCGGGCTGCGATCTGGCCTGTCATGCGCCCTCGCCGGCGCGACGGTTGACTGGCTCCGTTCGTGGAATCTGTGCCAGGCCGTCCACGATTGCGGTGAAGATCGTTCGGACCTGATCGTCCAGGAACGGTTTCTCCTTCGAGCTTCGCTCGGCGATGACCATCTCTCTGATCATTCCTTCTACCGCCCCGATTAATGCCGCCGCGGCGCTGGCGGGGTGAAGCTTGGAAGGGAAGGTTCCGTCGAGTGTGCCGCGACGGACCAGGGTCTGCAGCAAGGTCGAGAAATTCTGAAAACCCTTGGAGAGAAGAACCTCATGGCTGTCTCCGCGCGTTCGTCGTCCTTCGAAGAGAAAGAGAAATGCCATCGCATGGTCCGACGCGAAGGCTTCGCTCACGATCGCCAAAACGCCGAGCAGCGCCTCGCGGGCGCTCGGAGCTGCACCGACGGCCTGCTGAATATGGCCGTTCAGCGGGGCCCAACCGTCGTCGAATATCGCCTCGAGCAGACCGGCCTTGCCGCGAAAGTAGCGGACGAGCTGAGACTCTGACGTGCCTGCCTCTCTGGCGATCGCAGCCGTTGACGTCTGCTCGAATCCGTTCCGGGCGAACAGAAGCTTGGCCGCATGCAGGAGCCGGCTCCTGCTGCTTTGTGTGTTCTCGAGATCCACTAGCAACCATGGTAGTGTCACTAGCACTTTTTAGTCAACAAGAGCTAACTAATTGAGTGTCCAACAGATGCGTCATGCCTCCACCGTATGGCGCACGGAGATAGGTGGGTAATCTTCATCGCCGCGCTTACTTGCGCAGCGTAAATCCGTTGCGACGCAACCAGCTTTCCATCCCATCCCAGTAGCCGCGCGCGCCCTCGAAGGTTATGGCCAGACTGTACGCCCCTCACCCCGTGCTGCGGCGCCACCCTCTTCCCGCCGGGGAGAGGGAAGAGTTTTCGTTTACGCATCATCGGGTTTGGCTCGGCTTCTCACATCGGTTTTTTCAATTTTCAATTTTCAATTTTCAATTCCCCAGAAACGCGGTTAGTCTTTCTCTAACACAACTACTTTCGGGAGGAATGTTCTGCTGCAAAGCCGACCAGCGTCCCTCTATGCGGCCTTCGACCGCTTCCCTTCGCGAAAAGGTGCCGCCATCCACATCGGACGGTTCGCCCATGCTTTGTTCGATCATGCCGGTGGCGGGCTTCTCTACGTTCTGGGAAGTGACGGCCTTGAGGCGCATCAGGTAGATGAGAGTGTCGAGACGATCCGATTCTCTGCAGTCATGCCGAACTTTCTGAAGCGAACGATGGCTTTCGGGCGCCGCCTCGAGAGCCTCCTCGAGGAGTGCGGCGATTCGCTCTCCCTCTGCCATTTTCGAGACCCCTGGAGCGGCCTTCCAATTCTGTCACGCCCCCATTCCTATCGGAGCGTCTACGAAGTCAACGCGCTTCCGTCCATCGAGCTGCCCTTCTCCTATCCCGACCTCGGGCCGGAGACGCTCGCTAAAATTCGGGAGCTGGAGCTCTTCTGTCTCCGTGAGGCCGACGCCGTCGTCGTGCCCTCACGGACAATCGAGAGACTGCTGCTGAGCCTTGGAGTCGAGACGCGGAAAGTGGTCTGCATTCCGAACGGAGCCGATCTCTACGAAAAGCCTCCGCGACCTGCCGGCGCCCCTGACGAATACATCATCTATTTCGGCGCGCTTCAGGAATGGCAGGGAGCCGACATGCTGCTCCGCGCCATGTCGCGGCTGGCTGATCTCGATGTGTCACTCGTGATCTGCGCCTCGGTGGAGGGCGCAGCATCGAAACAACTTCAGAAGTTCGCTCAGAAGCTCGGAGTCGCCGATCGGGTCCGCTGGATTTTCTCGTTGAGGGAAGAGGAATTGCGCCCCTGGATCTCGCACGCCGCGCTCTCGATCGCCCCGCTGAAGGACTGTTCGCGCAACGTCGTGCAGGGCTGCTCTCCGTTGAAGATCCTCGAGTCGATGGCGGCAGGTGTCCCGGTCGTCGCCTCCGATCTGGGGCCGGTCCGGGAAATCATCACGGATGGCATCGATGGACGGTTGGTCGCACCGGACCGACCTGCCGAACTGGCTCGGGCCATTCGAATCCTCCTCGACTATCCGGAAGAGCGTCAACGTCTTGGTGAGGCGGCTCGCTCGCGGATCGCCGAGTGTTTCACCTGGGAGCTGGCCATCCGTGCTCTGAATGGTGTGTACGACACACTAAATCCGGCCGACCGGCAGTTGCATCAACCCGCTCCAGTGAGCATCGAGGTGACGTCATGAGAACTCTCACGCCAGAACAAAACCGAATCGCACTCGAGAAGGTCGTGACGTTGAACAGAAAACCGGACGAGCTGTTCGATCTGTTGGCCGGCCTGGCAGACTTTGATAACGAGGCCAATAAAAAGGCGAAGTACCTGGGGATCGGCTGCGGTTTTCTCTGCGTGTTCGCTGTCATCTTGATATTCGTCCTGAATAACGTCGAGGGAAACACTCCCAAGATCCTTCTGGCCATTGTGATCATCGCAGCCATCATCGTCGGGATCATCCGGAGCAAGATTCTGGCATTCGACGTATCGGATGACCTGCGCCGTTTTGTGATTCCGGTACTCTCTCTTCTGCGCGAGGATGTCGATCCCGAGCAGCCCATCAAGCTTCGCCTCGACCTCACACCTTCGACGGATTCGGCCCACCTGAAGAGTGAGGGGCCGGCCAAGGGCGTGTATGGCAATGTCCAGGAGTATCAGTATCAGCATCCCTGGGTCGACTGCGAGACTATTCTGGCCGACGGCAACCGGCTGCGCTGGAGCGTCGTCGACAACATTCGAAAGCGCGTCAGAAAGAAGCGCAAAAGCACCAAGACCAAGATTAAGAGAAAAACCGTGATCGACGTCGAGCTTCGGAGTCGGGAGAAGAAATATGGGGTGCTGGCCGAGGAGGCCTTCAATCCCTCCAGTTATGAGACCCGCGAGAAGGGGAGCTCGATCGCGCTGCGCAATGTCGTGATCAGCACCAGTCTCGATCCGCTCGATCCGCAGGCGCTGATGTCGGTCATCCTCGCGGCGTACGCGCGGCTTCAGCCGTTGAAGAAGGGAGGTGTGGCATGATGACCTGCACGTGCAAGAAGGGTTTCTTCATCCTTCGCGACTGCGGCCGCCCCTCCGTCAAGAACTGCCGCACCTGTCAGCGCGAGGTCTGCGAAGAGCATCTGTCGAAGGCGAGTGGCGTTCCCGAATGTCTCGATTGCGCGGCCCGGAAAGCCGACGACGGCTCGCTTGACCCCTCAAAGAAACAATCGAGCGCGGAGTTCGACCGCGGCTGGACCTACGGCTACCGACATCGCGAGTACTCGCGCGGATATCACCCTATCTACTGGGGCTCGTATCGCGACCCTTATTACAACGACTACGATTTTCGTTCCTTCGACCGCACGGGAAGAAACAGCCTGGTCGCCGATGACGACGACTCGGCAGCGGGATTCGGCGACAGTTGATGGAACGTGTCCGCCTTCTCTGGCTCACTGAAAACGCTCCGCCCGATCGCGGGGGCATGTCTCAATCGTGCGATCGCATCGTCCGGTCGCTTCGGGGGCGATCCATTGAGATCGACCTGGTGCACCTCAGCAGGAAAGCCACGGAGTGGAATGTCTCGACCCAGCACATGGGGAGACTCATCACCGTTCCCGTCGACGAGGAACCGGGACATGCTCTGAATCTCCTCTGGTCCATGCTCGAGCAGAATGGCGCCGGAGAGAGCACTACCCATGTCGTCGCCTTCGGCGGGACTCTTCCTCTACTGGGCGCTCCCGTGCTCGCTGCCTGGCTCGATCGCCCTCTGGTGACGCTCCTTCGCGGGAACGACTTCGACACGGCCATCTTTTCCATCAAACGCCGCGATGTTCTCAATGAGGCGATCCATCGCTCGGAATCGGTAGCGGTCGTGACGCGCGATCACGAAAAGAAAGTAAGCTCTCTGTTCCCTGACGTCCCGCTGCAGTGGATTCCCAATGGCATTCAGCTCCACGACTGGCAGGTTTCGCCGGGAGACCGGGAGAGAGCGTTGCGCTGGCGCGCCGAGAACGTGGCGCCGGACCGCACCGTCCTCGGGATGTTCGGGCACTTGAAACAGAAGAAGGGGGCGACGTTTTTTCTGGAGGCCCTGCTGTCCACCGGTCTGGCGGACCGGTTTCACATTCTCATCGTCGGCGAAGTCGAAGCGAGCCTGAGAAGCTGGCTCGATGAGCGTCGAGAGGAATTGCCGGTCACGATCGTCCCCTTCATCGACCGATATGAGTTGATTCCCTTTTACTGCGCCGCGGACGTGGTGGCCATCCCATCGTTCTACGACGGGATGCCGAACACCCTTCTGGAGGCGGCGGCGACAGGGCGCCCGCTCATCGCTTCCAGCGCCGGAGGTATGAGCGATGTTCTCGTCGACGGGAAGAACGCGATTGTTTTTCAAACGGGGAATCGAGACGCCTGCCGCCGCGCGCTGGACCGCCTCTCGCGAATGGACAAGGCCGAGATGGCCATACTCGGCGAAACCTTGAAGCAGCAGATCGCGCGCGACTTCACGCTCGACATCGAGGCCGACCGCTACGAAAAGCTTCTCGCCGATGCCGCAACCCGCTTTTCTAATAAGGAGTGGCCCCGTGCCGCACTGAATCTTGTAGACCGGAGAGCTCGATGAAAACAGTGATCGCCCGTTCCGTGTTCTTTCCCCTTCTCATTCTCGCTCTGGCTTGTAAGCGCGAGGACGTAGCGCCGGTCCAGGTCCCGGGATCGCGTCCGGCAGCGAATTCTCGTCCGGCATCCGAGCCCGGCCAGCCGGACCAGTCGCTGACGGTCATGGACACGAGTGAGAAAGCGGTTCTCACTGTGACGACGAGCGGGAGCTCGGTGACGATCGAGTACACCGACACGTCCGGGACGCACCAGATGACCGGATCGAGTCGCGATTCCGGAAAACGCAAATACGAATCGGCTTCCGGTGCCGTGGCCGAGGTGAAGCCGGGCGACGACGGATTCAAGGTTCGAACGCCGGATGGGAAGTTGCTCTGGAAGGTGAAGTTCAAGGAAGAGAAGATCAAGGTGAGCGACAACGAGGAGAACAACAATCCCTTCGTGCTCTCTCTGAAGCACGCGCCGCGCGTCGAGGTCCTGGATTCGTCAGAACACTCCCTCGGTGAATTGAGGGTGGATGGTTCGACCACGTCGCTTCGCGACGCTTCTGGTGGCGAGCGCTTCCGCGTGAAGAGCGCTAAGACCTCCGCCGCGTCGGCCATCATGCTTGTGGAGCAGATTCCTCTGGCCCAGCGAGCGATCATCGCCGGGGAGCTCTACGCGCGCGGGAAGTAGCGATTGGATCTCTACTACGCGGCAGGAGGAGGCCTCGGGCACATTACCCGCGCCGACAGAGTGCTGCGCACGCTCGGCATCGACGCCACCATCGTGACGACCTCGCCGTACGCGGACCGATGCCTGGGAGTGAAGTCGCCCATGCTTCGAATTCCCGGATTCATCAGCTCCGACCGAGGGGAGCGGGCGCCCTCGCCCGCTCTGACAGACACAAGAGTCGACAGGGCAGAGCTCATCAAATGGCTCGACGAGCTCATTGAGAAAATCAGACCGTCTCGGATCTTCATCGACACCTTTCCTGCAGGATTATTCGGAGAGCTTCCCGATGTGGCTACGGTGCGCGAGAGCGAGCTGCATTACGTCGGGCGCTTGCTGCGGTGGGATTCTTACAGCCCGCTGATCGGCGCGACGCCGCTCTGCTTCGAGAGCGCACTCCTGCTCGAGCTTCTGACGCCCGAGCACGACTTGTTCATTCGCCGCACGTCGGTCGTCGTCGAAAATCTCTCTATCGAGGACGACGAAGAAGGTGACGCCGATCCCGAGGCCAAAGCGATCTGGGTGGTGTCGCACAGCGGTCCTGCAGACGAGGTCCGCACGCTCGTGCACTACGCCATGGAGATGCGGCAGATCGAACAAAGCGAAGCACCTATCGTCTTGACCACGATGGATCCGCCGCCCGACCTGCCTCCCGACATCTCGATCGTGTCGCGGTATCCGGCACGTTCGCTCTTCGCTTCAGCCACCAGGATCATTACTGGCGCGGGATTCAACAGCATGTGGGAGCTTCGGAAGCACCGTCACAAGCACCGCTTCATCGCCTTTCCGCGGCGATTCGACGATCAATTTCTACGAGCCCGTCGCGCGCGGAATGACACCGCCCATGAGTACCAGCCGAATGGCCCCGAGGCCGAGAAGGAAAAGGTAGTTTTTGTCGACCATGAGTAGGGACGGGCAGCTGCCCGTCAGGTACTTTCGCGAGTAATTACGCCATTGTGGGGCTGTTCCTCCGGGCCAACGGCGATCGGAGGTTGACTGCATTCCAGGCGGCATCATTGTTGCGGTGTTCATGGCAAAGGAAAATTATGGCTGAGAATCCAAACCCTACCGGCAAAAAGGTCCTGCGCGTCGGGGCGCTTTCCAGGCTCGGCACGCTCGATCCCCGGCAGGCCAACGACACGATCAGCTCGATGATTCTCAATGAGATCTTCGAGTCGCCGTATTCGTCGCCATTCGGCACAGAAACTCCTGAGCCGCGGCTCTTTGCCGAGCCGCTTCGCCGGGAGGGAGGATCTCAGGATCGTCCGATCCATTCGGCGGCAGTCAGAAAAGGAATTCTCTTTTCGGATGGAACTCCGCTGACACCCGATATCGTCGCGCGGTCACTCATGAGCTCTCGTGATTTCACCGAGCAGGCTTCCGCCGATGCGCGCGCTGAGCGGATTTTCTTCACGCTTCAGCGGCCGAATCCACGTTTTGAACTGGTCCTCACGACGAACTTCAGCAGCATTGTTCTGGAGAAGGGTGGATCGCTCATCGGCACCGGCCCGTTCATGTTTCCTCAACAAAGCTCGCTGGCGCAGCTGCAGCGGCTCGATACATTGACGCTTGTAAGGAATCCGCACTATCGGGATTCGGTCGAGCTCGCGGAAATCCGATTCAGCATCTTTCCCGCGTCATCGGGCGGCGGAACCGAGATGCTGCTCGAAGCAGCGAAGCGCGGCGAGATCGATTTCACTTACAGCTTGACCTCGGTCGATGCTGCTGCGCTGCAGGGACTGCCATTCGTTCCATCGATCGGAACCGGCAATGCCACCGGTCTTCTTCATTTCAACACGACGCGGCCGGGACTGAATGACCCCGAGGTCCGTCAGGCCATCGCCTATGCGATTGATCGACGCAAGATCGCCGAGGCGACGTACGAACGCAACCCTCTCGCTTATGCCGCGCCCACACTGCTTCCGCCGCTGATGGGGCGGGATCCCCAGACGACGAAGTTCGACCTGGCGAAGGCAAAAGAGATCGCCGCGAGGGCCGGCGCGAAGATGCCGAAGCGGCTGAATCTCATGCTGCTTTGGAGTCCGCGCCCCTACATCCCGAACCCGAAGCGTGCCGGGGAGCTGATTCGCGATCAGCTGGCCGAGATCGGAATCGCCATCGATTTCATCGTGCCGGCAGATCGCAATGAATACTTCGATCGGGTGCGCCGCGGAAACTACGACTTGATCATGGGCGGCTGGATCGCCGATACCGCCGATCCCGCCGATTTCTTTGAGGCATTGCTGCTGTCCCGGGCGGTTCCGTCGCCCACGAACGACACCACCATCACGAACAATGTCAGCCGTTGGGTTCATCCTCCGATGGACCTGGCTCTGGCGCGTTTTCGAACCGATCCGACGGAAGCGAATCGCGCCGAGGTCATGAAGATGCTGGTCGATCAGGCCCCCTTCGTTCCTCTGATCTACGGCCAGGCAGTCGCGGTCTACAGCCGCAACGTTCAGGGATTCCGGGCATCTCCATTGGGGAGGGTATCGCTCGCTTCGCTGCAGATTCGATAGTGCCACGGACACAACCGCCATAGAATCGCCGTGACGACAGAAGGAGGATTCCGCCATGCCCGAGGTAAATGCGCCGATGCCAGGACACTTCTGCTGGATCGAGCTGGCCACGAGCGATCCGGTCGCAGCGAAGAAGTTCTACGCGGATGTTTTCGAGTGGGCTGTCCATGAAAACGACATGGGGGAGATGGGAGTCTATTACATCTTCCGGAAGAACGATCGCGACGTCGCGGCGATGTATGGGCTGATGCCCGACCAGAAGGCGCAGGGTGTGCCGCCGAACTGGCTCACGTACGTGGGTGTCGTCAGTGCCGACGACACCGTTGGGAAAGCCCTGGGCCTCGGCGCGACCGCGCTTGCACCGCCGTTCGACGTGCTGGACTTCGGCCGGATGTCGGTCCTCAAGGATCCGCAGGGAGCGGTCTTTGCGCTGTGGGAAGCGAAGAAGCACTGGGGCGTGACAATTCGCGACGAGGCGAACACGCTTTGCTGGAACGAGCTGGCGACCAGCAACGCCGCGGCATCGCGCGACTTCTACACGCAGCTGATGGGGTGGACCGGACAGGTGAGTCCCGAGTACACGGAGTGGCACCTCGGCGGGAAAGCGATCGGAGGCATGCGTACGATCAATGAGGGGGAGCCGACGCCGGCGAACTGGATGCCTTACTTCATGTCCGATGATTGCGAGGCCACCGTGGCGAAAGTGCAGGTCTCGGGCGGCAAGACCTACATGCCGCCGACGGACCTACCCTCCGCGGGCAGTTTCGCGGTCGTTGCGGATCCGCAGGGCGCCGTGTTCGCGCTATACAAGCCCGCCTGATTCTTCGGCAATGATTTCTCAAAGCGTCGTGTGGTCATCCAGTTGACGGTATCGATGAAGCCACATCTTCGATCCTGGTAGCGTAGCCAGGGCGGAGGCGCTTGCCGCGGCACGCGTGCTCCGATACCATCGCGCACACTCCGAGCCATGAACGGCGAGATCATCGGCACGACCATTTCCCACTACCGAGTGAAGTCAAAACTCGGCAGCGGCGGGATGGGTGTGGTCTACGAAGCCGAAGACACGATGCTGGGACGAAACGTGGCGCTGAAGTTTCTGCCGGCCGAGATGGCGCAGGACGCGATGCTCCTCGAGCGCTTTCAGCGCGAAGCGCGCGCGGCGTCGGCACTCAATCATCCAGCCATCTGCACGGTCTACGCGATCGATCAGCACGACGGGCAGCACTTCATAGCCATGGAGCTGCTCGAAGGGGAAACGCTGGCGGAACGGATCCGCCGCGGCGCGTTCGACATTGCGCTATTGCTCGACGTCGGCATTCAGCTCGCCGACGCGCTCGAGTCGGCGCACGCGAAGGGGATCGTTCACCGCGACGTCAAGCCGGCCAACATCTTCATCAACACACGCGGGCAGACCAAGATCCTCGACTTCGGCCTCGCCAAGATCGATCGCGGACTGGCGGCCAACCACCAGTCCGAAGGGCCGACCGCGATGCGCGACGAGCTGACCAAGGCGGGAACGGCTATCGGCACGGTCTCGTACATGTCGCCGGAGCAGGCACGCGCGCAACTCACCGATGCCCGCACCGACATCTTCTCGCTCGGCGTCGTGCTCTATCAGATGGCCACCGGCGCGCTTCCCTTCCAGGGTGACACGTCGGCCGTCATCTTCGACAACATCCTCAACAATGACCCGCCGCCGGCGCATCAGATCAATCCTGCGCTGCCCGCGGAGCTGACGCGCATCCTCGGCAAAGCACTGGAGAAGGATCGAACGCTCCGCTATCAGAGTGCCACGGATCTGAAGACCGATCTACTGCGGCTCAAACGCGATATCGATTCGGGCGGCCGTAAAGTGTCCGACTCCAGTGAATCACGCAAAGTGGCAGCGAGGCAGAAGTCGATCGCCGTGCTCTATTTCGAAAACCTCAGCGGCGTCAAGGAGGATGAGTATCTGCGCGACGGCATCACCGAAGACATCGTGACCGAGCTGTCGAAGATCAAAGGGCTGCAGATTTTCTCGCGCGCCACCGTGCTGGCCTACCGCGACAAGACGGTCACCCCGGCAGCCATCGGCCAGCAGATCAACGCCGCGTACGTTCTGACCGGAAGCCTGCGGCGCGCCGGCGCGCGGCTTCGCATCAACGCGCAGCTCGTCGACACGCACACCGACTTTCCGCTGTGGTCCGAGCGATATGACCGGGAGATGAAGGACGTCTTCGAGGTGCAGGACGAGATCGCCCGAAGCATCGCCGAGGCGCTGCGCATCACCTTGACGCCGCAGGAGCAGGAGGCGCTGGCGACGAAGCCAACCGAGAATCTGCAGGCATACGACCTTTACCTGCGCGGCCGAAGCTACACGCGTCGCCTGACGCGACAGGACCTCGAGTTCGCGCTGCAGATGTTCGAGAATGCGGTCGCGCTCGATCACGATTTCGCGCTGGCGCATGCGGCCATCGCCAACGCCTGCGCGCAGTATCACAATCTGTACGAGCGCGACACCAAATGGATCGACCGCGCCATGGCAGCGAGCCAGCGAGCCAGTGCTCTCGGAAAGGACTCCCCGGAGGTGCTCGTCGCCGAAGCGTGGGTCCTCTATATGAAGGAGGAGTACGAGGATGCCGCCGGGCGCGTGCGGCAGGCCATTGCCCAAAAGCCGGACGCCGAAAGCGCGTACTACCTGCTCGGCCGCGCACTGTTTGCCGCAGGTCGCTATCACGAAGTCGTCGACATGACTGACGATGCCATCGCCCACTCCGGCGACAACTACAACATCTATGTTCCGATCACTAACGCCCTGGGTGCGCTCGGCAAGAACACCGACAACGCGCGGCAACAGAGAATGCAGGTGCTCGAGGCGCAGTTGAGCAAGGTGCCTGAGGATGCGCGAGCACGCGTGCTGCTGGCCGGAGACTACGCGACGATGAATCGCATCGATGACGCCGCGCGCGAGGCCAACATGGCCATGGCCCTTCGTCCCAACGACGCCCTGGTCATGTACAACGTCTCGTGCACCTTCTGCACCCTCGGCAAGAAAGATGAGGCGTTAGGCGCGCTGCGCAAGGCTTACGACGCCGGCTGGCGTGAGACCAATTGGACGCGGCGCGATCCGGATCTCGCTCTGTTGCGTGACGATCCGGAGTTCGATCGGATGTATCCGCCGAGCGCCTAACGGATCACTTCTTCTCCCGCGCCACCCATCGCCGGCGTTGCAGCCTTCCGGCGGCCCCGGAACCAGCTCACCAGCAGATAGACGATGAGCACCAGGTTGAGGATCAGCTCGAAAATGGCGAACTGATCGGCGTGACGGGCGCGATCCCAGTAGCTGACCGGACTGTGAATGCGCGTGTGCCAGTCGAATGGGAAGAGTGGGAGCGGGCCATCGTCATAGTGAGTGGCGAGATCGGCCAGGGTGTGTAAGGCGCACGCTGCAAAAAACCAGAAGAGCCACCAGCGTTTCCTGACGCTCTGGAGGCGATGACGCCATAAGGTCACGAGCGCGATGAGCTGAATCGATGGCGCGTGCAACAGGTTGTGTGCAGCCATCCAGCCGTAATCATGAAAGTACAGGTCGTCGAACATGTGCGAGTTGGTGGCCTCATCGGACCATCCCAGATACAGATGGAAGTAGAGGTAGGCTCCGATGGAAAGCGCGTACAAGGGCAGGTCGGGCGCGATCGACCCGATCAGAACAGCGCTACGGCTGATCGGGATCCGTTTGCGAAGGGCCTGCCGAAGCGCGGCGGTCATGAAGAAATGCGAAGGTGTATTCACTTCACGAATATCGTCGCCGATACGGCGGCGTTCCGAGTCGAGTCGGCCACGGTGAAGGTGTGATGTCCCGGCCTCAGAGGCCAGGTGAGCTTTCGTCCCGATACACTCACGCCGAGGGGACGGCCGTCGACAGTCCATCGCAGCTCGCTTCCAGCCTTCGCCGCGGCTCGCAGAACGAGGGACTGGAACTCGGAGCGCAGTGTCGGATCGATCCGATAGATGGCACCGTCAGCCGGACTGGTAATGGCCAGCGTCGAAGGCTGCTTCGAGATTCGCCGGATCGGCATCGAAACGGAGCGCCCGCCGCTCCCGTTTCCTGAGGACCAGTCCTGGAACTCCGACGGCCACTCGACCGCAGGTTGCCCATCAGCACTGTAGTGCCAGGTACACCTCCGCACCGGCCCGTCCGGCAGCCACTCATGCCTCACGTTGGGGCAGTCAGCCGTCGCCTCCAGACCGGACAGCGCGCAGACGCGGTGTCGCGACAGATCGGTGGGCATCTCAACGATGGGAGGATCGGAAGGTGAGGGAAGTCGTCCCAGTTTCTGTTTCAGTGCCGCCAGCATGACGGAGTGAAAGATCGGCCCCGCGCCGGTTACGCCGCTCGAGCTCCTGAGCGGCGTCCTGTCGAAATTTCCGACCCATACGCCGACCGTTACCTCTCGCGTGTAGCCAATTGTCCAGTTGTCGTGGTAGGCCTGCGACGTTCCGGTCTTGACGGCGACAGGGAAGGGAAAGTCGAGGCTCCCGCCGCTTCCGAAGATGAATTCGCGCGCATCAGGATCAGACAGAATATCGGTGATCCAGAAGGCGGTGCGCGGGCTGACCAGCTGCCTGTCCTCATCGTGCGCAAAGTGAAGCCGCTCGCCGGCAGTTGTCGTCATCGAGCGTACGAAGCGAGGATGAACGCTGCGCCCGCCCCTGGCGAAAACCGCATACGCCGCCACCATCTGATCGAGCCGGACCTCGGCATCGCCAAGCGTGATCCCTAGACCATAGTAGCTGGCGGTTTTGTCGAAAGTGGTGTAGCCGGCGGCGCGAAGAAATCGAGTGAGCTCGGTAACTCCGACCTTCGAAGCGATGGCCACGGCGGGAACGTTTTCGGATCCCGCCAACGCCGCTCTGGCCAGCATCGGGCCGCGAAACTGTCCGTCGTAATTCCGAGGACTGTAGACGACGCCCTGTTCCGCCGTGGCGAAGTGGGAGGGGATGTCTGGAAGAACCGACGCCGGCGTGAAGCCGCGCTCGAAGGCGAGGGCATAGGTGAAGGGCTTGAGCGCCGAGCCCGGCTGTCGAAGAGTCACAACGCCGTCAATGGCGCCGCCATTGGCCGCGTCCTCGTAATTGCCGGAGCCTTCCCAGGCCAGCCACTCGCCGGTGTCGTTGTCGAGCACGGCGACGGCGACGTTATGTGCTCCATGTCTCTCCAGCGAAGGACGGATACTTCGAATGATTCCGGCGATCTCACTCTGCAACGCCGAGTCGAGTGTCGTTTCAATCCGTCCAATGTTTCTGGCCGGCAACGAAGCCAGGACTCGCTCCACGAAGTGAGGAGCAATCGTGGGACGCGACTCAGGGCGTAGCTGGAGTCGCTCCCGGAGCGCGGACTGCAGCTGCTCTGACGAAAGTGCTCCCGCTTTGTGCATCTGGCGGAGGATGTCCGCCTGACGATCTCTCGAGCGCGGCGCATCACGGAATGGATTTCGCGAGGTCGGCCGCTGAGGAAGGCTCGCCAGGTAGGCCGCCTGCGCCGCCGTGAGACTCGAGGACGGGCAACCAAAATAACCGCGGCTGGCTCGCTCGGCGCCGATGAGCTGGTTTCCATACGGGGCGAGATTCAGATACATCGCCAGGATCTCGTTCTTGCCGAAGCGGTGCTCGAGGCGAAACGCCAGAACGGCTTCCTCGATTTTGTGGGAAAGACTCCGCGCCCGCGGATTCGTTCGCCCCAGAAGAAGTTTCGCTACCTGCTGCGTGATCGTCGAGCCTCCCTCGGCGAACCTCCTGCTCTTCACGTCATGCCAGGCGGCGCGGATGAAAGAGCGCGGGTCGACTCCGGCATGGTCGTAGAAACGGTGATCCTCCGCGGCCACCGTTGCCGGCACGAGCGGGGCTGACAGGTGCTTCACGTCGAGCAGAAGCGAGCGCTCGCCGGAAGCGGGCAGAGACTCGTAGAGACGAACTCCGTGCCGGTCGACGATTTCGATGGAGGCCGGATTGTCGCCAGAGAGCAAGGCGGCATCGATCGGGCCGAGGCGGATGTAGAGCGCGGTCGAGGCGGAAAGAGCGAGCAAAGCGGCTGTTGCAATGACCGCTCGCAGGCTGTTTCGCTCCGGCGCAAATGAAGTCTCGGAATGCACGTTATCGCCTTTGATTGTTTGTTTTCCTCGCACTTCTCCTCCCTGAAGTCCAGCATCTAACTCTAACCACCTGGCGAAACGCCGAGGGGAGCGGGCGCCTCGCCCGCTCTGGGATAGCAACGTGCCGATTCTTCGAGCATTCGCTCGAAGAGCGGGCGAGGCGCCCGCTCCCCTTTGGCGTTTCGCCGCCCGATGCTGTTACTGCAGAGCTTCCTCCTTACGGTTTTACCTCGATCATTTCAGTCGCCGTTCGACCAAAGACCTCGGGTTCGTACATCTCCTCGGCGTGTGCCGGCGCGGTCTGGAACGAGCCCGCTGTCGTCGCCCTCAGGAGATAGGTGAAGACATGTTTTCCCTCGGCCAGCCGCGTGGCGAAGAGATTCACGCGGTCGTCATGGCGCTCGACATGATCGAAACCGCCACGGCGCCACCAAGCCCAGTCGTCTGTGTTCTCTCCGCCTTGATCGTTCTGTTTGACGAGGTCGGCGGCCGTGGTCGCGAACCACGATTCGACCGGCTCGAGCCCGGCCGGAACCGGATCGGTCACAGCTACGAAACGCCGCTCCTTGGTCAGCCGGAAAGTGAGGGTTACCTTCACCAGATCGCCAGCCTGGAACGACTTGCTCTCTTTTGCTTCGCCCGACTTACTGCTGACGGCGTAGTGACGCTCGATGTCGAATCCGGCGTTGAGCCCTTTCAGGACAGGCTCCGCCGACGCGTATTTCATGCGCGCGACATAGAAGAGCGTTCCGGTCCCGTTCTTCTCAAACGAGAGATCGACTTTCTTTCCGGCACTGTCAATCGCCAGAAGGTCGGACATGCCGATGTCTTTGGTCTTCGACACGGCCGAGCGGCCCTTGAAGGACTCATTTTGAACCGGCCGTTGTGCGAGAGTGACGACGCTCGTGAAGTCGGGGACCTCGGACTCGTACTTGCGGTAGTAGTCGACCAGCGCCTCCATGGCCATGGCGTTCTCCTGCGTGTTGCCCCAGCGGCCGTCTTTCCTGGCCGCCAGAAGCCACCGCACCATGGGGTTGATCAGAGTCTCGTCACGCCCGCCTTTTACCAGCGTGTCCAGCGCAATCGCGGTCGAACGGGTGCTGGAGCTCCAGAGCCAGAAGAGGTATGGATCCTGTAGCTCTTCGACGTGAGCGCTTCCGCCTTCCGCCAGGATGGCGTTCCGAATCCGCCGAGCCAGCTCGTCGGGTCGCGCGCCCGTTTCGTGCTTCGCCATCAGTGCATCCTGCAGGTACGACAGACCGAAGAGCGGCATCCTGTCGATGTACTGATAGAGACGGTTGATATTACTGTCTTCGTTTCTTCCACCTTCCGCCAGAACCTTCACGGCGAAAGCCTGCCAGGCCGTAAAGGCCGGCCACCAGCCTTCGTTCTCGGGTTGCTTCTTCGCCAGCTCGGTATCGAGGTACTCGTAGGCGTGATCGAGCATCTCTTTCCGCACCGTGTAGCCGAGCTGCTGCCCGCGCTGCTCCACGTGAATCACATAGCTGGTGAGATAGGGCGAAGTGAGCCTGCAGTCCCCGGCCCAGAAGGCGAAGCCACCGTTCTCGCACTGGAACTTCTGCAGATCGGTCAGGTTCTTCTGCGCGATCGGTTTCAGGTCGGCTGCCGCAATGCCAGGTAGCTTGAACGCATCACCCAGGTCAGCCGCGAGAAGGAGAGCCAGCGTTGTCGATGATCGCTGCTCGGCGCAGCCGTAGGGATATTCGACCAGATAGCGGGCTCCCTCGCCGAGGCCGACCATGGCGGTGGAGGCTAACTCGAGATGGAGACCGCCGATGGTCGGAACGACGTTGGCCGGAACCTCGAGCTGTTCGCGAGCCTTGTTCTTCGTGCTGCCATATGCGGCGACGACTTCCGGAGACACGAGAAGCTCGACCGGGAACGTCTCTTCGAAAGCGTCGGTCTCGTTCAGCAGCTTGACATTGATCTGCACGCGGGCGGTTCCGGCTGTCCGAGCCACTCCCTGGAAGCGCACCTCGGCTGATCCTCCGGGGGCGATGGTCTCGCTCTTCGTCGTGTCGCCCTCGAAGGTTAGCACGGCCGGATCGAGGCTGCGGATCGTGACCTGTGCCGTGCCGGCCTGCTTGAGCTGGCTGTTGACGACTGCACCGAAAAAGGCTTTGTCGCCGATGCTCATGAAGCGCGGGAAGGTGGGACGCAGTACCACCGGCTTGTTGACGCGAATCTCGCTCTGGCCCGAACCGAATCTCGAGGCTTTGTCGGCGGCTACGGCCATGATCCGGTAGGTGGTCAGCGACTCGGGGAGCTTCAGATCGACCGAGGCCTTGCCGCGGTTGTTGGTCACGACCGAGCCGACCCAGAAAGCTAGCACGCGGAAATCCTTGCGGAGCATGCCCGGACCGGCATCCCTGCCGCCGCCCCCGCCATCGTTCGCACCCTTCGGCGTGATGACTCGACGGCTGATGATCCGTTGCCGCGAATCGTCATTTGCAACCTGCAGCGCCTTGTCGACATACACGCTCCCGGTGATCTGCGGTGTCTGGTAGTTCGTGAGTGAGAGAACTCCGTAATCGACCGCCCAGAGTGACCTCGCTCTGGACCGGTTTGCCGGCCGAGTCCTTCACAGTCAGCGAGACTCGCGCGTTTTTGGCGGGACGAAACTCCTCGTGGTCCGCTTTCACTTCAACGGTGAGGTTCTTGGTCGTGTCATCGACCTTCAATTCCGTGTAGCCGATCCGGAAAGCCGGCTTGCCGGGATCGCTGCCGTCTTCGTCGATGGTCATCTTCGTGCGCCCCTTGATGAGAACGACGGAGACGAAGAGGTTCGGGATGTCTTCTGCGGTGATCGGTACCGAGATGGTCTGTTGCGTTGAAGTGAGTTGAATCTGGCGCTGGCTTCGGACGCCCTCGCGCTCGGTGGTGATCAGCGCAGTCGCGCTTTCCCACGGCGACTGAATCATGATTCGCGCCGTGTCACCGGGGCGGTATGTCTTTCGCTCCGGAACGAGGTCGATTCGATTGTGATCGTATCGTTCCCAGGCCGTGTAGCCGCTGCCGAGGGCATAGAAAGAGGTTTCCGTCTCGCTGCTGCGCTCGCCGTCTGCCGCGAGGGCCTTCAGGATGTAGTAACCGCCCTCCGCGATCGGGATGTGCAGCGGAGCCGGTTTCTCCGTGCTGGTGACTGTCCACGTTCCGGCCGGCACTTCCTTTCTCTCGGTCTCCCATGTGTAAAAACCGTTTCCCTCGGCGCGTCGTACGCCGATCCACTGCACGCGGCGCAGGGTGACTGTCACGGGAAGGCCTGCCGCAGGCTGGCCGTCGATGGCGACGGCGACAACCTCGGTATCAAGACCGGTGCTGCTGTCTGCAAAGTAGGGAGGGCGCTTGAGGCCGATGTACCACGGCGCGGGATGGACGACAGTCGCCGCTCTGCCGGCGATCTTCTGGCGCGAGATGTCAGTGACGTCTCCTTCGATTGTGTATTGATACGGAAAACGGGCGTCGCGTTTCGTATCGAGTGCCAGGTGCAGCTCGCCCTTCGCGTCGAGCTTTGCTTCCTTCGATGAGATCGTGCCGTGCTCGAGCGGCTCCTCACGATCTCGTGATGCGAAGACGTAGCGGTCATCTGGGTAGCGTTCCAGTACCGCCCGCGGAGCGGAATAGAATGGCTCTTTGCTGTAGGTCCATCCAACGGTCCGGCCGCTCATCGTGGCGCCGAACAGGTAGCGTCCAGTGACCGTTGCGTTCAGGTTGGCTCCGGCGATCAGCGAGTCACCGGTCAGCGTGGCGTCGACGCGGAAATCGGGACGGCGATACGCGGCGACCAGAAAGTTACTTTCGACGGTATTGCGCTGACCGGCCACGGTCGCCGTCATCGTGTAGGTACCGAGCGCTCCGTCGGCGGGCAAACGCAGCGTCCACTCCGCGCTGCTCCAGGGGCCGAGCTTCACGGTGCGGTGATCGACTTCCTGATCGCGGCTGTCCTTCAGGACGATCTCGAGCGGGGAGTCGGCGGGGAGCAATCGAATCCCGGTCGGAGTATCGGTCCGGAGAATGGCTTTGATGTGAAGCTCTTCACCGAGCTTATAGACGCCGCGATCGGCGAAGACGGTTCCGCGGAGCAGCGGCTTGGCCTCGTTCAGATCGAAGCTCAGTCCGAAGTCCCAGGGCCGGATTCCCTCGTTCCAATCGCTGCCGACGTAGGCGATGTCTCCATCCTTTTCGGCGGTGACGATGAATTGGATGAATGGGAACGACCAGGGCTCATCGGCATCGCGAAGCGGAAGTGCGGGAGCGAGCGCAAGGCCGTGCGAATCGGTCGTTCCGGTCCAGAGCAGGGCGTTGGATCTGTTTCTGATGGCCACCGTCGCCCCTGAGACCGGCTCACCCTTGTCCAGCGTCGTCACGAAGACCAGCGTGCTCTGCGGACTGTCTTTCACGGTGATACCGAGGTTCGTGACCTGGACGACGGTGGCCTTGGTCTCGTTGCCTCCGTACCTAAGGGCCTGGGGAATTGCCTCACCATTTTTCAGCGCGGCCCAGACCAGTCCATGGCCCTGGGAGAGGATGGAGGACATGTCGATCCCGAAGGACTGAATCTTGTCGGGAACCGGCGTCAGTTTTCGCTGCACTCCGTTGCCTTCCGGGGCTGACCGGAAGTCTATGTTCTGCAGTTTCTCGATCGTCGGCATCAGATCGTCGGGCTCGATTCGCGCCGCCCACTGCGTGACGTTCTTAAGATTACGGGCATAGAACGGCAGTTGATTTCCGCCGGAGCTTTCCCACACGCCATGCCCGTCACCGAAACTCGTAAAGGCCGATTTGTGCCAGTTCCCGACGACACCAGACCAGTTGTAACCGAGCTGCTGGCCGTCACTCGATTGCAGCGACGAGCTGAGGGTCGCCGCATACTTCGTCGCCGGCGGCTGAGGCGAGTAGCCGGCGTCCTCGAGACTGATCGACCGGCCCTCTTCGAATCCCTCCGCATCCTCTTCTGGCTCTGTCGCCTTCTTCTTCGGCGTGTTCTGCCGAAGAGCGATCTCATTCTTTGAGTCGGTGATGTCCTTCACCGAGATTGCTTTCCTGATTTCCGTGATCTCGGCGCGGGTCGTGAGGACGATCGGGTTGTACGCCTCGGGGTCGCATTTCTCGGTGCACTGAAAGCCGGTGACAAAGAAAGTCGGCTCCAGACGAACGGTGTAGTTCTGACGGGCGCCTCGACGCTCCGTGCCCTGTTTTCCAGCTACCTGGCCATCGACGAGGACCTGAATCCAGCTGTCAGTCGGAACCCCTGGACGGGTTTCGAAAACGACCAGATCGGGAGCTGGGGGAAACCGCTTCTTATCCCAGTCGTCTGGAAGAAATCCAAAGACGGGGCTCTCCGCGGCAGCGGCGGCGCGAGTTCTGGCGACCCTGGCGTCGAACGCCGCCTGATCTACGGATGGCATTCGAGAGCGCGCCGGCTCGGGAATGACCGGAGCCGTCCAGTCGTGCTTCAGCAGCCGGAACTGAAGGTGGGACGCCGCAGACTGTGGATCGACGGGTTGATTAAAACGGAGTGCGATCACGACTGGCTGATCTGCCTTTCCGTTTTTCCGATACCAACTCGTCGACAGCAGCTTGACGCTCGGCGTGGAGAAGGTAAACGAGAACGGTTTGAGCAATCTATGGCCGTTGATCGAGACAGCCGTTTCGTCGATGGAGACGGTGAATTTCGTGGCGAATGGAAGGGGCTTACGAGGGTCAGGTGTAAAGATGAGCGTCTTCGTTCCTGACCAGCGGTACGTTCCGGCCAGCGCCGGCGCGATATGGAGAAACGGCGCTTTCACGGGACTCGGTATTTTTCCGAGCGTAACCATCGGCTCTGAGAACGTGACCCGAATCTCGTTCGCCTCAGTCAGGCTGGCGATCTCCCCCTCCGGACCAGACTGTGTGACCTGCAGACGCCCCTCATCAGCAAAGAGGCGCGTGGCAAGCAGCAAGCCGCCGAGAAGCATCGCAGGAAAGCGCAGGCGCATGGAAACCCTCCAGTTGAAACGGAGACCGATGTGGACGTGAATTATGAATGGGTGAGTGAAAATGGGGAATGGAATCTGCGCTGGTTGAAGCCGGGGAGAAGAAGTTGCTGTCATCCCGAGCAAGGGCGTGTGGGTGGGAGGGGCGAGGGACCTCGACTACGACGAACGATGTAAATCTACTTCACCTGTAACCTCAGACGAAGATCCTCCGGTCCGCTATGACAGCGCAACGGCGCTCGGGACGATGACTCGCGAGAGTGACGATCTTTTGTCTCAAGCTACGGGGCGAAGTAGAGTCACATCGTTCGTCGTAGTCGAGGTCC
>DASZZV010000462.1:0-9370 GCA_035544835.1 Thermoanaerobaculia bacterium | reverse complement strand
TGACCATCGAGATCCTTCCCGAGCCGACGGTGAATCCCAGCGCCCCCTCGGACGCTCTCGACGAATTACGGACCAGCGGAGGGGATCAGATCTTACTTTCCGCCGAGGTCTCGTCGCAGGATGCCTGGGAGGGAGAAGAGTTGCTGGTGACCTGGTATCTCTATTCCGCGGAGTCGGTCCGCGGATTCAACGTCACGACCAATCCTGTACTCAGAGATTTCTGGTCGGAAGAGATTCCCATCGATGACCACCGGGCCACGGAGATCATCGCGAATGGCCAGCCGATGATGAAGATCGCCGTCCGCAAGGTGGCCCTCTTTCCTTTGCATGCGGGAACGCTGGCGATTCCGCCGCTGGAGCTCGTGGCACAGCTGGTCCGCGCGAGGGACGATGTTTTCGGAATGGGTGGAATCTTCGAAGGAAACGTCGTCGAAATTCGTCGGAGATCGCAGGAGCTGCAGGTGAATGTGAAGGCCGTGCCCGAAGAAGTCGACGCCGTCGGTGACTTCTCGATCCGTTGCACGAAGCCGGCAGCACCGGTTACCGGGCCTGTAAAAGTTGAGGTCACCGTGAATGGCCGCGGGAATCTTCGCTCCGCCCGGGCGCCGGCATGGGAAAGGGCTCTCGACGGCGCCGTGGAAGTCGAAGAGCTGGCCACGAGGGTCGATCGATCCAGCGATGACGTGCGGATGTCGCGTACATGGCGCTTCGTTATCTTTCCCGCACATGATGGATCGTTCACGATTCCGTCGCTTCGATTTCGTGCCTTCGATCCGCGAACGGGGACGACGAAGATTCTGCGCTGCGAAGGGGGAGTGACCACGGTGAATCGTCCCGCCGCAGCGATGTCGGCGCAGAGTCCTCGGCAGATGCCGCCGTCGAGACCAGCTGTTGGCCGGCGGTGGCTGTTTCCAGCAGCAGTGGCCACGCTGGGTACCGTGATTCTGATCCCTCTGTACCGCCGCCGTCGCCGTTCGCCGGTGGACGATCACGAGCTTGCATCGCTCATGGCTCTCGTTCATGATCCGCGCGAACTTCGTCGGGCTCTTTATGCACTCGTCGTCGAGCGGGGACTGCGCTCGAACGATCTGTTCCACGATCCCTCGGAATTAGGTGAGCGATTTCGCTATCTTCACTCCTGGATCGATCTCCTGGAGAAAGAGCCCGACGCTGCCGGAAAGAAACCAGAGAAAGAGCTGAGAAGGCGAGCTGCGGAGTTTCTGTGGGAACTGAGACAGGGCGGAAAAGCAGCTGCTAGCTGCTAGCTTCTAGCTAACAGCTAACAGCTAACAGCTAACAGCTAGAAGCTAGAAGCTAGAAGCTAGAAGCTCAAGGAGAGCGAATGTCGTTCAAGAATCGTGAACTGTGGAGACTGGTCGTTGCGCTGCTCATTGCGTTGAATCTGAACCAGTTCATTACCTATGCGCTCAATACTGCCCTTTCGGCGGCGGCGCGCCCGCTGTTGGTCCGGATCGGTTTCGACGCTTCGACAGCGACCGGGTTTTACATTTCACTGGCCTACACGCTGCTCGCCAGTGTCATCGCTGTGACGGCGCTCCTGATAATTTATAAGCGTCTGGATCGTGATCAACCTTCTGCCACTGCCGAGCCCGAGCGTCTCCCGGCCGCCTAGCCCGATGCCCGCGCTGACTCTTCAGGAAGTCCGCGAGGTCAGGGAGTGCTTTGCCAGGGCGCGCGAGATTGCGGCGTCGCGTTTTCGCGAGTCGTTCGCCACAGCGCCGGCGGATCTCCCGCCGAACGAGCGGTGGCGGTCCCATCTCGAGATTCAGGCGCAGGCTATGCTCGAGGAGCTTCCGGAGATCACGATGCCTCCGGATCGTCGCATCGTCTACATCATGCTCGACGAAGCGCGGCGCCTGATTGCGCCGGTCGTGGTTGTCGGGAACGACGACCTCAGCCGGTTCCACTCGATTGGCGATCGCGCCAAACCGGAGACAGCTCTTTTTCCCTTCTTCCGGATCGAACGCACGGGCACCGCTCTTCTGGCCTGGTGGATGTTCACGTCCGAGCTCCTCTCTTCGACGTCCTGGAAGATGACCAGGTTGCTGGCCACATCGGATGAGTACAACGACGCGCTCGCGGCGATGGAGCAGCCGCAACTCGTGAGGCCGCTCTTCGTGTCGATCCTTCCCTCGGCCGAGTTCAAAGGCGACGAAGCTGCCTTCCTCGAGGTCACCGTCTACACACGGGCGCAGGAGGAAAGAATCGAACGTCGCACCCTACTGCTCGATCCCAATCAGGAGCTGATCTATCACGGCCGCGATCTGATCGCCGAGGGCCGGGGTGCGGTGCCGGTCTAGTGAAAAGGGCCGTAGGCCGCGCATGGCCTCGGTCTCCCCAGCCGCGTAGCGGCGGTATCGTTTTAGCCCCACCCGTGAGGGTGGGGAGCGCATCGGGCGAATATTTTTGCGAGCCGCGGAGCGGCGACATCGATTTTCTGAAAGACGAGATGAGTCAGTAGAGAGGTGTACGCATGTCCCATTGTGCAGCGTCCTTCCTGTGCCTTCGCGATGCCGCCCCTGCCGGGGCTCAGAAACCTATCTCGTTCGCGCGCTTCCCCACCCTCACGGGTGGGGCTAAAACGATGTCGCCGCTACGCGGCTGAAAGCTCCTGTCATGAGCTGGTATCTGGACGGGAACTAACTTAACTTAACAACTAACTGTAGATCGGAATCACATCCAACCCTGCCAGACGCATCATCAGGACCAGTACGCCACGGTGATGAGCCTCGTGCTCGTAAACGAGCCACAGCCAATCCGCTCGTGACAGGGAATCGACTCTCTCGTCCAGGTCTGCCGTGCTCTCCAGCAGCAGCTTCAAATCAACATCGGCCGATCTCGCCGACTCGAGCAATTCCGCGACGCTCTGCTTCGACAGGCGACTGGTAGTGCCTTTCCAATCGAAGGCCTGCGTCGTCAATCCCTCCAGCACCGTGATCTCGGTGGCCACGATGTGCACGATCATCTCGTGGATGTTCCGATATTCCGGTAGAGGTGTGAACGCCAGTGCTGAATCGGGAATCGTCGAAAGCAGGGCGATGGTACGGCGGCGGGACTCGGTCCAGCGATGAAACAGCTCGCTCGACATCAGCGCGATTCCCCGCGGGCGATGACCGACTGCAGCAGATCGTGTGACTTCAGCTCGTGCCCGAGGAAGCTGCGACGCAGGTCGCGCACGAAACTCCGGAGCTCGGAGAGTGTCTCGAGGCGATGAGGACGGGTCGCGAACTCGTCTATGGGTAACCTGAGGATCGCGGAGATTTCGTCGGCGACGTCGTTTGCCAGGAGCAGAGCTTTTCCATCTGCGCATGCCTTGCAGGCGAAAGCGCTGGCCGTCGCCTCGTAGCGCAGTGGCAGGTCGAGAGGTTCCTGACAGAACCCGCAAGTACGCATCGAGGGGAAGATGCCCCCGATTCGCAAAACCCACACTTCCACATACGTCACGATGGCCAGAGGATCACACTCGCTCAGCAGCGCCTCGGCGGCGCGATCGAGCAACCGGAAAATCACCTCCGACGGATCGTGCGGCTGGGCGAAGGTGTCGACCGTCTCGGCGATGTACGTTGCCGCGAGGGAACTGGCGAGACGCTGTTGTGCCGGGAACAGAGAGCGAAGGAGATCGACTGATTCGATCCTGACCACTTCTTCGTTCTCTCGCTCGGAATAGCCGATGTGGACCTTGGCCAGCGGCTCGAGAGAAGCGCCATAGCGACTCTTCAGACTTCGCGCGCCATAGGCCCATCCCTTGACCTTTCCCTCCAGAGGCGTGAGGAAGACCACCAGCTTGTCGCGGTCGCGCGAGGCGAAGGTGTGAAGAACGATGGCATCGGTGCGGTGCAGGCGCATTCGCGGGCGGCGGGATCGCGTGGCGACACGATCACAACGGACATCTTACTCGCGAGATGAAACAAACCTCCCGTAGGGACGCGCGGCTGGGCGTCCGGTACCTTGGAATTCGGGTCCGAGCCTCCGCCCGCCCGAGTTGCGGGGGCGTAGCTGCGCGCCCTTACGCCGGTCCGTAATTCAATGAAGATAAATGGTTTAGTAGTCTCTGTCTCCTGATCAGCAATACATGGCAGCTACTTTGAATAAGTAGTCTGTATGGCACCGTCAGCTGATAGCACAGACCTCAGAATTGGCCCTCCCCGTGACCGTCGCGGTGGAAAGAGAATCTTTACTGTGAGGAACGTGAGCGTGACGGTGGTTGCACTTGTGGTCGGGTTCCTGATTCTGTCGTATCTCTCGGAGCTGAGAAATACCAAGGCCGGTCAGTATGGCGGCCTGTACCGTCGGCGCACGGTCGCTCCAGCCGAGGTCCCCAAGCCTCACTACGTGGTCGTCAAGGAAGGGCAGGTCTCGGAGTCGAGCTCGGCCGATCCATTGCTGCTCGAGACAGCGCGCAAGGAACAGATGCTTGGCGTCACGTCAACGCAGACGGTGGCTCCAGCGCTGACCACCTCTTCCACGATCGATGCACGACTGTCGCAACAGCCACGCGACTTCCGTCCGCTTTCCCTGCATCCCGACACTGCGCAGCACTCCTCGCGCTTCAAGATCACCGGCGGCGCGGAGGGGGTGACTGTGGCACCGAAGTAAGATGGGAGAGCAATTTCGAATTTCGAATTTTAAAGAGGCGGCGATAAGCGCTGGGGCGACGACTGCCTCTCTTTGATTCGAAATTAATTCAATGAAGTCCTCCGATTAGGAGTCCTTGCTCCTCACTGCCTCTTTTAAATTCGAAATTCGAAATTCGAAATTCGAAATCTACTTCCGCCCATCCCCGATACAATCGCGGAATGCACGAGAACATCCAGTTCGGTACGGACGGATGGCGGGCGGTGATTGCCGACGGCTTCACCTTCGCCAACGTCCGGACGGTCGTGAACGCAATTGCCGTGGCGGCGACGAAGCTTTCTCCGCCGGCCGATGTCGATCGCGGTTCGCTGGTGGTCGGTTATGACCGGCGCTTTCTGTCGCGGGAATTCGCCCAGGAAGCTTCCCTGGAGTTGAGCAAGGCCGGCTTCAACGTTCTGCTGTCGAGCACTCCGCTTCCATCGCCAGCCGTTTCGTTGGCAGTACACCAACGCAAAGCTCTCGGCGGGGTCGTCATCACCGCCAGCCACAACCCTGCCCGCTACAACGGCATCAAATTCAAGGCCTGGTACGGCGGCTCGGCGCTCCCCGAGATCTACGATCGCATCGCCGGTGCCCTCGGCGAGGAGATCCGTCGCGGCGGTGGCTCGGTCGAGGAGACCAATCTCCTCGATGATTATGTGTCGACCCTGCGAACGCATCTCGACGTCGCTCAGATGCGCGCGGCAGAACTGCGGATCCTGCACGATCCGATCTATGGCGTGGCGGCCGGCATTCCGGCGGCAGTTCTCGACGTCGCCGACAATGATCGTCGTTACGCGCCGCGCCCCCGTCGTGGCCAGAAACGTCCGCTCAACGCCTGGCCAACTCTGAAGACGGTCAGAGGTGAGTCGAACCCGTCGTTCGCCGGTGTCAATCCGGAGCCCATTGCCGAGAATCTCATCCCGACGATGCGCCTGATGAACCGGGGACGGTATGACGTGGCCATCTGCAACGATGGAGACTCCGATCGACTCGGCATCATCGACGATCGAGGCCAGTTCGTGTCGCCTCACAAGATCATTGCCCTGCTGGCGCTCTATCTCGTGCGCAGGCGAGGGATGACCGGCGAGATCGTGAAAACGTTCTCGACGTCGCGACTCGTCGAACGGGTTGCCCGGGGACTCGAAATGCCGCTGCACGAGACGGCGGTCGGCTTCAAATACGTGACCGATCTGATGCTGACGCGAAACATTCTCATCGGCGGAGAGGAGAGCGGCGGCATCGGGCTGGGCTTCTTTCTGCCGGAGAGGGACGGTGTGTTGACCGGGTTGCTGGTGGCGGAATGCATCGCTGCGCACGGGAAGAAGTTGTCCGACATCGTCACCGATATGGAGAACGAGTTCGGAGCTTTTCATTACAACCGGCTCGATCTGTACCGATCTCCGGAGTCGTGTGCTGCTTTCATCGAGCGCGCCCGAACCGGTGACCTCGACAACTCCTTCGGCTTTCAAATGGGGGAGAGGGAACAGAAGGATGGTGTGAAGCTCAACTTCAGGGATGGCTCGTGGCTGCTGCTCCGGAAGTCGGGAACCGAGCCGATGATCCGTATCTACTGCGAGAGTCTGGAGCGCGAGCGCGTCGATCACATTCTAGGTACGGCTGTGGCTGAGCTCGACCGAAGCTGATTGGATGTCAGATGTCAGGAATCTGGCGCGTCCAGGGCCGGTTAGCGGAATGTCGATTGACAGCCGCAGGGCGAGTCCGTATTTTGACTCCTCTCCGGCGCGTCAGCGCATCCTATTTGGCGTTCATCCGGGCCCGTAGCTCAGTCGGTAGAGCAGCAGACTTTTAATCTGTTGGTCGTTGGTTCGATTCCAACCGGGCTCACCACGCCGCGTTAGTGGCTTTCTTCGGCGTTTCTTGTGTGGCACAGGCACTCTTGCCTGTGTGCCACGGCGTCGAGCCGGGGCGTTCCTGTTCATGATCCACAGAAACGTCGGCCTCGACGGCCGACCCACAGGCAAGAGTGCCTGTGCCACACAAAAAGCCTCCTGTCTGAATCTGAACGCGTTCAAAAAACTCCTTGACGGCACCCCGTTTCGGCTTTATCTTTAATTTGAACATGTTCAAAAATATAGAAAAGAGAGGCTAATCATGTACGTCGTAGGCAGTTACATCGTTTACCTGTTGATCAGCATCGGAGTGACGATCTGGGTTGCTCGTACTCTGCAGCAGAACGGCCGGATCTTTCTGGTCGATACGTTTCTCGGCAACGAGCCCCTCGCCGACTCGGTCAATCAGCTTCTGGTGGTCGGCTTCTACCTCGTCAATGTCGGCTACGTCTCACTGGCTTTGAAGTATGGCGAGAAGCCGCGGGACCTGGCGGCTTCCATCGAGTACCTGAGCACAAAAATCGGTGTCGTTCTCCTCGTGCTGGGTGCCATGCACTTCCTCAACATCAGGATCTTCTCCTCGATGCGCAACCGCGCCACGGAGGCGGCCCATCCGCCGGTGCGGGCGGGCCAGAGGATCGCTCCTCCGGCGACGGTGTGACCGTGATCGCTCCTCGGATTGTCGTTGCGGGTGGCTCGGGGGCGCTGGGACATCTCCTGGCGTCCACATTCCATCGACGAGGCGACGACGTGGTGGTGCTGACCCGTAATCCGAAACCGGCGCCATGGCGGGTCAAACAGTGGGACGGTCGCACCCTCGGCACCTGGACCAGCGAGATCGATGGCGCGGACGCGGTGGTGAATCTGGCCGGGCGGAGCGTGAACTGTCGCTACGGGACCAAAAACCGTCGACAGATTCTCCTTTCTCGTACCGAGTCGACCCGCGTCATCGGACAGGCGATCGAGGAATCCGATCAACCGCCTCCCCTCTGGATGCAGATGAGCACGGCCACGATCTACGCCGATCACACTGACGCGGGCAATGACGAGCACAGCGGCATCATCGGGGGTGAAGAGCCGGGAGTCCCCGAGGCCTGGCGTTTCAGTATCGATGTAGCCAGAAAATGGGAGGCGGCGGTGGACGAGGCCCTGACTTCACGAACGCGTAAGGTCATCTTGAGGACGGCGATGGTGATGTCGCCGGAGCGCGGCGGCACCTTCGATACTCTGCTCACCCTGGTCCGCCTGGGCCTGGGTGGGGCAGCGGCCAGCGGGCGGCAATTCGTCTCCTGGATTCATCACGCCGACTTCGTCCGGGCCTTTGAATTCCTCATGAAGCGCGAGGACATCGAGGGCGTCGTGAATCTGGCCGCCCCTGAGCCGCTGCCGAACCGGGAGTTCATGCGCGTACTTCGCCGCAGCTGGGGGGTTCCCTTCGGCCTTCCGGCCACCCCCTGGATGCTGAGCGTTGGCGCTCTGGCCATGCGAAGTGAGACGGAATTGATTCTGAAGAGCCGTCGCGTCGTGCCGGGCCGATTGCTGGAGGAGGGCTTTGCCTTCGAATTCGCAGATTGGCCACTCGCGGCGCGCGATCTTTGTGCAGACAGACAGGGGAGGGCATCATGATCGAATGTCTCTACGTGCTCTACGACGCACAATGCGGCCTGTGCTCGCGTGTTCGCCTCTGGATGACCGACCAGCCGGCATACTGCGCGATTGACTTCATACCGGCCGGATCGGATCTGGCGCGACGTCTCTTTCCGGAGCTGGATACGCAGGAGAATCCTTCCGAGTTGATCGTGGTCACTGACGAAGGCGATGTCTACAGGGACGATGCTGCCTGGACCGTGTGCCTGTGGGCGATGGTCGAATATCGCGTCTGGTCGCAGCGGATCGCACGCGGGCCGTTGCGAGGTCTGGCGCGGAAGGTATGGGCGATGGTGTCTTCGAATCGCATCGAGATCTCACGCACGCTGGCGCTTAGGAGTGATAAGGAAATCGCGAGCCGGCTCGAGAACGAACCTGCCGCGGCCTGCGAAGTACACTGGAACCAATGACGAGGCGTGAGACCACGACGACCAAGGCCGAGGAGACGCGCGAGCGCATCGTCGACGCCGCGCTGACTCTGTTCCACGACAAGGGTTTCGACGAGACGACCATGCGGGACATTTCCGCCGCCGCCGGTGTCGCGACGGGCGCGGCCTACTACTACTTCCGCTCTAAGGAAGAGCTGGTGATGGCCTTTTACGCACGTACCGCCGAGGAGGCTCGCACCCTGCTTCCGCCCGCCATCGAAAGATCGAAGGATTTGCGCAAGCGGCTTCGGGCGGTCATCGACGTAAAGTTTGAACAGTTCGCGGAACATCGCCGGCTGCTCGTGGCCCTCGTTCGAATCGGGATCGATCCGCATCACCCGCTGTCGCCTTTCGGGCAGGAGACCCAACCGATGCGCGATGAGAGCATCGACAGTTTCCGCGTAGCCATCGAGGAGTCGACGACGAAGGTGCCGAAAGATCTTCATTACGATCTGCCGCGGTTGCTGTGGATGGTTCAGATGGGACTGATTCTTTTCTGGATGTTCGATCAGTCGCCGGACCAGCGGCGCACCCGCTTACTAGTCGACGGCTCGCTCGACCTGATCGTTCGTCTCATTCAAATCGCCTCACTGCCTTTGATGGGACCGCTGCGGAAGCGACTGGTGGCGTTGCTTCGCGGGATCGAGGGGTAGCCTCCAGACCACACCGGTTTCGGTTTTGTTGTCATCCCGAGCAAGGGACAGCGTGCGCGCTGCCACTGAGAAAAGAAACTGAGTGGTGTCATCCCGAGCCGCAGCGAGGGATCTGGGCGGGGGCCTTAGACCCTTGGCAATCGAAAATGTTTGC
>DASZZV010000461.1:0-3384 GCA_035544835.1 Thermoanaerobaculia bacterium | reverse complement strand
AATCGAGGCATCCGGTGGCGGCTTTCGCCCCTGCCGGGGCTCGGTGGAACTTCAAGCAAATGATTGATTCGTGACGTCTTCCAGTGGTTCGCTTCGCTCACCACTGGCTACCAGCTCCGCGGCCCTCCGGGCCTCACACACAAGGCTCCGCCCGGTGCACCCACGGCTAACGCCGTGGACTAACAAGATGCCGTCGCTACGCGGCTATTGAGTTGCCGAGGATCTGAGCATCGAGGTTGTCCAGATCAGCGTGGCCGGCAGGATGCCGGCGGTACGGCCGCCTGGAAGGCGGCGATCCGAACAGCCGCGATGGCTTCTTCGCCCCGTCGTCTAAACGCGAACGTCACGATGCAACCACGACGTAACGTAGCGGTCCGCCGGGTACCAGTTGATGAAACGGATAACAAGTGATGAGCGTGAGCCTATCTTGCGCCGTCCGTCGAAGCACTGACACATCGTTGCTGTCGACGACACGAAGCGATGTCACGTGATAGAGGCGCTTCCCGCTCACTGACTCCAGAACGATGGCGTCGCCGCGATTGACATTCTCGAGCAGCAGGAACTGCGTATCGCGATGCCCGCTGATCACGCAGTTCCCTCCCCTCCCCGGCTCTGCAGTCCCATCGACATGCCCTGGAGCAAAGGCCATCGTCCTGCCGCTCGCGCCGGCCAGAACGATGAGCCTCTCGTGCTGTCCGGGAAAACTAAGTGACGCCACCGGATGCGTGTCGGCCCAGGGCCAGGGCTTGACCTCATGCGTCCCCCGCAGGGTTTCAGCCCAGGCCAGGCGCAGGAGAACCTGGGCCAGACGCGCCTTCGCATAGATCCAGGCGCCGTTGGCCGACACGACCACTCCGGTAACGATCAGTAGGGTCGCTGCAATCATCATCAGTCTTTTAGGCATGTTGTTCTCCGGTCAGGGTATCGGCCGCACGCCGTGCGGCCCTACGCGATTTGGGGCACAGACGCACGCCTGCCCCCGCGAATGTTTTACGAAATGGCCAGTCGACGAAGGACGAATCCCAGCAGGATCGCGCCGCCACCGAGAAGCAGCAGCAGGTTCGCCGGGGTGGCGGTACGGGGCAGTGATCCCTCCGGATCGGCATCACCCCAGCCGGCGGGCTGATTGAGGGGGATCAGCTCACTTCTGCAACCGGCCTGGCCGAAGGCAGAGGGGGTCATGTCTACCGCCACAAGGCTCGTGAACTGCGAGACAAGGTGGTAGTCGAGAGCCACCTTCAGTACGTCATCCTTCACCTTGATGGCGTCGCCACCGGCAGTGAGCGAGTCCATCAGCGACTCGATCCGCCGCCTGGCCCATAGCCTGGCAATTCCGCTTCCCTGACTGTCACTCACGAGAGCCACCGTCGCGCTCCAGGGGCGACCTCCGAGCTGGCCGGTTATCGTTGCGCTCCGCCCGAGGTGAGCGGATTTCAGAGAGATCACGAGCGGCTCACCGGCATAGACGTCCGGAATCTGCGAGGGCTCGACCTGGACTTCGGGATCGCCGGTCTCGACTCTGACACTCGTCAGCACGGGACTCTCCAGTTTATGGAAGAGCTCTCCCATTTTCTGAGCAACTTCATTGAGGTTGCCGATGAAGGTGAACGTCCCCGCGCCCATTCTCGCCGCGCCGCTGAGAAAATATGAGTTGGGCGCGGAGCCGATGCCGACGGTGAAGAGGCGTGTCGTCCCGAGATGCGACTTCAGATAGGAGAAGATCTCCGCCTCATTGCCGGCCTGTCCGTCGGTCACGAAAATCACCTGACGGACCTCGCGATTCGGCTCGTGACTCAGAGCGAGTTGTAGCGCCGGAAGCATCTCCGTACCTCCGGTCGTGCGCAAGGCCTCGACGAAGTCGTGGGCCTTCGCGAGATTCTCCGGCGTCGCATCGACGCTGGCATCGAACAACTGCCGTGCCTCGGAGCTGAACTCGACAACGTTGAAGCTGTCGCCATCATGAAGACTCCCGAGTCCGGTGAGAAGCGCCTGCCGCGCCTGGCGGATCGACTCTCCCTCCATCGAACCAGAGGTATCCATGACGAAGATCGTTTCGCGCGGAACTCGGGCGGTGACGACACTGTCGGCCGGCGGCATTACCATCAACAGCCCGTGATGCGATCCGTCGAAGATCTCGTCCACGTAAGAGACTCTCGGTTCGTTACCGAGATCGGGCTCCCAGCTCAGACGAAAATCGCGGTCCGCCGGCGTGGTCGCCGAGGCCAGGTGGACTTCGTAGTGAGAAGGGCCGAGCGCCGATTGCGTGATGACGTGAGACGGGCTCTGGAGCTTTCGGATGGCGAACCCGGGATGGAGATCGACCGACAACTCGACCGGGTTGAGTCCGGAAGGGGCGTCAGCGCGATAGGGAACCGTCACGTTCTCCGGAAGCGAAGGAGCGTTGCTTTTGGAGCTCTGGTCCGCGGCGGGCATGTAGCGCGGAGCAACGACCAGCGGCAGGCGCAGTTCATACGAGCCATGGTCGTATCGAAGGGTCTGCTGAAAAGCGATCTCAACCTCGACATCTTCGCCAGGGGCAAGGCTCGCCACTGACGTGGTGAAGAGATTCGGACGCTGCTGCTCGACCAGCGAGGCGTGCTTCCCTTCCTCTCTGGCCTTCTCATAAACCTTTCGCGCTTCCTCGACAGCCTTGATCTGTCCCTCGATGACGCGGCCCCCGACGGAGAGATGCATCTGATCGACCGCGGAGTTCTCGGGTAGCGGAAAGACATAGATCCCCTCGACGCAGTGACTGGTGGGGTTATGAAACTTTTGAGTGACGGTGGTGCGGGCAACAATGCCGGCCACGCTGACGCGCATTGCGGTATCGATGGTCGGGGCCTCCAGGTAAATACCGGGCTGGCTGGTCTTCAGCAGAAGACCACCCTGCGCGACCTGATCCAGCGTGACCTGTCGCAAGGCCGGTTCCTCGGAGGCGGCAAAAGCGGGCGATGAAAACAGCATCAGCAGAAGAATCGTCAAGAAAAGTTGCCAAGTGTACTGCTGTCGCATGGATAGCTCCTCGTGTGTTGGCGCATCGGTCCCGATGTGCATGTACACATTGGAAGCTCGAGATGGGGAGGAGGTGCGACGCCAGTAAGGAATGTTGAAGATAGATTATGGCGGGATTGAGGCAGGGGAACGCCACAAACGAATCGTCCCGAAGGTTGTTGCTGTCATCCCGAGCGATTGACCGCGGAGCGCGGCGTCTAAGTGAAAGAAACCAGGGTGTCATCCCGAGCCTCGAGCGAGGGATCTGGGAGGGGGCCTTGCGGTGTGGAGTCTTGGAGCTCTCTTACGATTGTGCGAGGCGCCGAAGGGTCGAGTCCCCCGCCCAGATCCCTCGCTCGACGCTCGGGATGACACCTCCGCAAACCGGCCTAA
>DASZZV010000460.1:0-14980 GCA_035544835.1 Thermoanaerobaculia bacterium | reverse complement strand
AGCGATCGACAGAAGAGCGCGTCCAATCGAGGCATCCGGTGGCGGCTTTCGCCCCTGCCGGGGCTCGGTGAAACTTCAAGCAAATGATTGATTCGTGACGTCTTCCAGTGGTTCGCTTCGCTCACCACTGGCTACCAGCTCAGCGGCCCTCCGGGCCTCACACACCGGGCTCCGCCCGGTGCTACAGATCTGCCGCGCGCCTTCGCGCGCTACATCATTCTGCACTCTGAATTCTGCATTCGTCACTTCACGACAATGGTCCCGCGCATGGTCAGATGTCCCTGCGTTCCATCTGCTGACTCGAAACAGAATCGGGTGCAGAAGAAAGCAAAGGTTCCTTTGTCACGCGGCGTGAACGAGACCGTCACGATCTGATTTGGAGTCAGCAGGCACTGCCCTCCCTGATCGTTCGAGCACGACACAGCACCGACACCGGAGACGCCGACGCCGTGCTCGATGTCGATGGCCTTGAACTGTAGCGTCACCAGCTGCCCGGCAACCACCTCGATGGTCGACGGCGAAAAACTCCACTGGCGCGCCGTGATCAACTGCACGGTGCGCGGCGTGCCCGGATCGAGGTCCGCAGGGATGAAAATCGAGTCGCCTGAACTGTTGTCGACGACCGATACATAGGCGAGAAAGCCCGTGGCCGCACTCAGCTCGAGAAAGGCATTGTCATTCGTGCTGCTCGTTTGCGCGAACAGAGTGGCCACCGAGGTCTGCGTGTGACTGAACGGAGGAGCCGTCATCATGGCCGTGGCCAGGGAGCCCCCCTCAGCGTCACGCAGAGTCAGGGTGACAGCCAGCTGCCCTACCCCAACATTCACGATCCCGACATTGGATCGGAACCCAGTCGTCGAGTCCTTCGACAACCTTACGCCGGGGATGATCTGACGCGTCGCTGCCCGCGTAGCGTCGATTCCCGGGATGTACTGTCCGTAGCTTCCCGGACAGGTGGCCGACGGTGTGTAGGTTCGCGATTCGACGATCACGTCGGAGGACGATTTCACGCGCAAGGCCCCACCGGCGTTGGTCTGCTGGAAAAGGCTACCCAGCGCGTCGTCGACCTGCCGTGAAGTCCGCGCGCCCACCGTGAGCGTCACCGTCGTGGGATTCGTGTCGTCGACGTTCGAGGGAAGAAAGATCAGATCGACCGAAGCGTCGGTCGCTCCGGTGTTGACCAGACGCAAGTCCGATTGAAAGAAAGTGTTGTTTGCTCCAGCCGTTTTCGCGACGGCGGGGATGATCTTGTCGGTGGAAGCCACGGCCGCGGTTGCAGCCAGGGCGAGCGAAGCGATCGTGAAGAGTATCTTCATGGGGTCTCGTGTCATTGCAGTTTGACGCATTGAGCTCACGTTTCGTTGACGTCTGGTGGAGCGTGATCGTTCCGATTGCATGCCGATGCCTCGGTGCACGACAATACCGCAGCCTCCCCGGCTGCCGAAGCGTTTTGGTCCCTGGCGCGACGCCGCCGATCCTTCAAAATGACAGAGACACTTCACCTCGAGGCGAGCCCTCGCTACCAAGCACCGATCCTTGCACTCATCGAGCTGCTCGGAAAACTGCGCCTCGACTATTGCTTTGTGGGCCGCGTCGCAAAGGCCCTCTGGCTCGGGGAGCAGGTCAGCGACGGCGCGGTCGACGTTCTGGTCCTCGTCACACCGGACCGCAGTGCACAGTTGCCGATGATGGCCGGTAACCGCGGCTTTCTGGTTGATCGCCAGGAGGTCGAGGCCGCCGGCGAGCTTGATCTGATTCCCATGCGCTTCCCCGATCCGGAAGCACCGATCCGGATCCACGCGCTGATGGCCAGCAACGCCCTGTACTCGCGAATGCTGGCTGGCAGCATTACTGCTGAGCTCGAAGGAGTCCCGGTTAAGATCATCGCACCGGAGGATCTCGTCGTCCTAATGCTCGTGGAAGAGGAGCGGCGGGAGATAATCGACAGCGTAATCGACCGGGCCGGGGAAAAGGTGAATGTGACCAGACTGAATGAAAAGCTGACCTCCATTGGCCTCTCTGCGAGAAAGATCGTTCGATGAAGTGGATCGATCAACAGGACCCCCTCGACGCTTTAATCGATCGGATCGCTGGGGAGAAGGTCATCGCCATCGATACCGAGGCCGATTCGCTCCACAGCTATTTCGACAAGGTCTGTCTCATTCAACTCTCCACGCCGACGGAAGATTTCGTCATCGATCCACTTGCAAAAGTGGACCTCGGCCGATTCGGCGCAGTGCTGGGCGATCCCGAGATCCGCAAGATCTTTCATGGCGCCGACTATGACCTAAGGATTCTCAACCGCGATTTCGGCTTCGTCTGTCGGAATCTGGTCGATACGATGATCTGCTCGCAGTTGCTCGGCTTCGAGGCCATCGGTCTGGCGGCGCTGCTCAAGAAGTACTTCGATGCAAATGCCGACAAGTCGCACCAGCGCGCCGACTGGGCAATGCGTCCGCTCACCGCGGCGATGCTCGAGTATGCCTCTATGGACACGCGGTACCTCATCCGCCTCGCCGCTAAGCTCGAAGAGGAGCTCCGGGCGCGGGAACGCTGGCCGTGGGCGCAGGAAGAGTTCTCCCGCCTCGAGGCCATTCGCTATCGTCCTTCCGAGCGTGACGAGGATGCTTTCCGGAAGGTCAAAGGCATAGGTCGCGTCGAGCGGCGTGGCCTGGCCGCCATCAAGGCGCTTTTCGAATGGCGTGACAGCGAAGCGCGCCGGCTCGACCGGCCGGCCTTCAAAGTGATGCTGAACGAGACGCTTCTCGATGTCGCCAGGGACATGCCCGAGACTCCCGCCGACCTGAAGCGCATCAAGGGTCTGGCTCGCGAGCAGGGACGAAAGGCCAGCGAGGTCCTGGCGGTCATCCAGCGAGTGCGCGCCTTGAGCGAAGACGAGCTGCCGCAACAAGTTGAAGGAAAGGCGTGGAAACGCGACCGGGCACTGGAGAAAAGAGTCGAGCGGCTCAAGAAGGTACGCGACATCACGGCCGGTGATCTGGGACTCGACGGAGGCATCCTGGCCCCCAAGCATGTTCTCACCGCCATCGCCACGAACTTCCCCAGGTCGACGGCCGAACTCGAAGCGGTTCCGGCGATGCGCGAGTGGCAGAAAGAACTGCTGGCAGAGAAGCTCATCGCGGCGTTGAATGTCGAAGAAGGGGAGTAAGGTCAGGATTCCCAGCCGCGTAGCGGCGGAGACCGCACCACCTCACTGTCGCTGGCACTCGAGTGTCATCCCGAGCGTCGAGCGAGGGATCTGGGTGGGGGCCTTACCCTCGTGGAATCAGGCAATTTTGCGTAAGACGTTCGGGTAAGGGGCCCCCACCCAGATCCCTCGCTGCGGCTCGGGATGACACATCGCTTCCTCGTTCATGTGTAACGCATTAACGAGCAACGAGCAACGAGCAACGAGCAACGAGCAACGAATCAACCCTACCCCAGCGACATGTCCGGCGATACTCGCCGTGCAATTCGATCAATCCGATAAACCAGGACGCGCGAGTCGAAGATGTTGAAGTAGCCGTCGCGGTAGGCGCCCAGTCGCTCCGCAACGCGAATCGAAGCGATGTTTTCGGGTTCGATGAGATGGACGACCTTTTCCTGATTGAGTGTCTCGAAGGCGTACCGCAGCGATGCCCGCGCCGCCTCGCTGGCGATACCGCGGCCCCAGAATGAGCGACGCAAGGCCCAGCTGACCTCGAGCCCTGGCCATCCCTCGGGTCGCCAGCATCCGACGCGCCCGGCCAGTTCGCCGCTGCTTTTCTCCTCGACAGCCCACATGCCGAACCCTCGGAGTTGCCAGTGGCCAAGAACCATCGCCATGTGTCGCCAGGCTTCCCCGCGCGTGACAGGCCGCCCCTGGGCGATGTATCGCATGACCTCCGGGTCCGCGCACATCTCGGCGTAGGCGTCGAGATCGGACTCGCGAAATAAGCGGAGCGTGAGGCGTTCGGTCTCGACCTGCATGACAACTTCGTTCAAGCATAATAGCTCGGCAGGTAACGGCGAGCAGGGAACGGGATGGAATCGTGCCGGCGCCGCCTGTTTCGCTTGCGACGGATTCGACGTTGGATCAACCGGAGGAGAACTTGGCTACGAAGATCGACAAACCTTCCATCGTTCAGGCTGCGGGCAACAAACCGAAGATCATCGAGGAGTTCGTCGGGCGCGTGAGCTCACAGACGACCGAAGTCAGCGTCGCGCGCATGACCAGTCCCGGAGGCTGGCTCGAGCCTGCACAGACGCCGCAATTCGATGAGTACACATTAGTGCTCCGCGGTGTTTTACGCGTCGAGACCCGGTCGGGAGCGCTCGACATCGGCGCTGGCCAGGCTGTCATCACGCCTGCTGGGGAAGGGGTGCAGTACAGCACGCCGGTGCGGAAGGAGCAGAGTACATCGCCATATGCCTGCCGGCCTTTTCGCCCGATACGGTGCGGAGGGACTAGCCTCTTGTGTGGCGCAGGCACTCTTGCCTTTGTGCCGTGGCGTCGAGCCGCGGTGTTCCTGTGGAGATTCACGGAGAAGTCGGCCTCGACGGCCGACACACAGGCAAGAGTGCCTGTGCCACACAAGAGACAAATCCGAAACCGCCCCTCGCTATCTCCTCGCGCCGCGGGGGCGCTTGAGATTTTTCAGGTGCTTGTCGAGGAAGTCGTTGACCTTGTCCTGATAGGTCGGGGAGAGGAAAAGGCGATCGGCGTGACCGGCGAAGGGAACCAGGACGAGTCTGGCATCCACGTCACGCACGCGCAGCGCGTCGTACAGGATCTGGCTCTGCTGCCAGGGCACGAGGCAGTCGCTCGTTCCGTGCAGAATCAGAAAGGCCGCGTCATCGGCTGTGACGTATTGAATCGGATTGGCTTTCTCGGTGGCGGCAGGACAGCTCTGAATCGGACAGCCAATGAGGAGTGATGGCGCTTCCTTCGGATCGTTCGGATCGCCCGGCTCACAAGGCAGCGCCTGCGAGGCGAGCTTCAGCAGATCGGTCGGACCGAAGTAATCAACCACTGCCCGAACGCGGCTGGAAAAGCCCGGGTTTCCGAGCTCGATTCCTTCCAGTTCCTGTACGTCGCCCGTCGTTCCCAGCAGAGCCGCGAGATGACCGCCAGCCGAGTACCCCATCACACCAACGGCGTTGGAATCGAGACTGAACCGTGCCGCGTTGGCTCGCAACCACCGAACCGCCGCCTTACAGTCCTCGATCTGGGCCGGAAATCGGGAACCCGGCGCAAGACGATAGTCAATATTGGCAACGGCGTAACCGCGCGACACCTGCAGAACTGCCGTACCTTCGTCGCGAGTTCCGGTCGTCCACGATCCACCATGGACCGAAACGATGACCGGGTAGGGGGCTTTGGCGTTCGGGATGTAGAGATCGAGCTTCAGGGCCTGTCCGTCGACGTTGGCAAACTCGAGTCCCAGATAGGTCGTCGACCCGAGGGGTAGGCGTGATTTCTCCGCGGCCGGTCGAAAAACGAGAGTCCCGGCGGAAATGGTGCCGGCGGCCATCAGGAACATGAACAGGGCGGAGATCAAGCGTTTCATTGCGACCTCCAACAAGGCGCATTTTGACCTCATTCCGGTCCGGAAGTGCTTGCAGCGACGTGGCCCGCAGATTAGGAACGGCTTCGCTGGTAGGATGCGGAAACCATGAAGGCTGCCATCATCGCCGTCGGTTCCGAGATGCTCGGAGTCGACAAGCTCGACACCAATTCGCTGAAACTCACCAGCGCTTTTGAAACCCACGCCATCGGCGTCGGACGCAAAAGTGTAGTTGGAGATTCCCGCGCCGACATCGCTGCCGAGCTGGAGTTTTCCATGCGCGCGGCCGACGTTGTGGCCATCACCGGCGGACTCGGGCCGACCGAAGACGATCTCACCAAAGAAGCGGTCTCAGACGCTCTCGGAATCCCCCTGGTGCTCGACGAGAAAGTCATGGCTCATATCGAGGGGCTTTTCGCCTCCCGCGGATGGAAGATGCCGGAAGCCAATCGCAAGCAGGCCCTGGTCTTCGAAAATCAGGAGACTCTGCACAACCCCCGGGGAACGGCGCCCGGGTTTCACCTCTGCGCCGATTTCGAAGGAACCGCGAAGGAGATCTGGATCCTCCCCGGCGTGCCACACGAGATGGAAGGGCTGCTGGCCGGTCCAATGACGACCTGGCTCGAGAGCGTAAGTGAGGGCAAAGGAAGATTGCGAAAGGGCTTCCGAATCGCCGGCATGGGCGAGTCGGCCGTCGACGAGAGAATCAGGCCCTTCTACGAAAAATACAAAGACGATCCAATCACGATCCTCGCCTCATCCGGCGAGACCTCGGTACATCTCCAGGCAGATGGAGCGCGTGATCAGGCCAGGCAAAAGATCGCGGTGATGGAGCACGATCTCCGTGAAATTCTGGGACACCACATCTTCGGCACGGATGACGAGTCTCTGGAGATCGTGACCGGGAGACTGCTGAGGGAACGGCGTGAGACTGTGAGCACGGGCGAATCCTGCACGGGCGGCCTGCTCTCCTCACGCATCACCGACATCGCCGGCAGCTCGGACTACTTCATGGGCGGCGTCATCGCCTACACCCGTGACGCCAAGGAATCGCTATTGTGCGTCGATCCGGCACTCATTGACGCTCATGGGGAAGTATCGGAGGAAGTTGCCCGGGAAATGGCAGCGGGGGCGCGGCAGCGATTCGGCACCACCTGGGGAATTGGCATCACCGGGATTGCCGGCCCCGGTGGCGGAACGGAAGCCAAGCCGGTCGGAACGGTGCATGTCGCACTGGCCGGTCCGAAGACGATCGAGCATCGGAAGCTGCAACTCAAGAGCCCGCGCGAACTGATCAAGCGGCTGTCGACGCAAACGGCGCTGGACATGCTTCGGCTGCGAATGATGCGGAGCGAGTAACTCAATGCTCTACCGATTCGACAACATCAAGAAATCATTCGGCCCCCACGACGTCCTTGCTGGCGCGACCTGGCAGCACAATCCAGGTGAGCGCGTCGGTCTGGTCGGTCGGAACGGCGCCGGAAAGACCACCATTTTCAAGCTCCTGCTGGGGCAGGAGGATCTCGACAGCGGCTCCATCATGAAGTCGTCGACCCTGACGGTTGGCCACCTCGGGCAGCACCTCGAGACCGAGCCCGATACCTCGCTGTTCGACTTCGTGCTCGGAGCCTTCACGAAGGTCCTGAAGATCGAGAGCGCTATGCGCGAGATCGAGCACGAGCTGGCGGTCGAGTCAGCCGATCACGACGCCTTGCTCGAAAAATACTCCGTCCTCCAGCACGACTACGAGCACGAGAACGGCTACACGGTGCATTCCGAGGTCGAGCGCGTTCTCTCCGGAATCGGCTTTGCGAAAGAGGAATGGGAGCGACCGATCCTGGCCTTCAGTGGTGGTCAGCAGAACAGGGCCATGCTGGCTCGCGTTCTTCTTACCCGCGTCGACGTGCTTCTCCTCGACGAGCCGACCAACCATCTCGATCTGCGGGGAATCGAGTTTCTCGAAGAGTTCCTGCAATCGTTCAGGGGCAGCTACCTCCTCATCTCCCATGACCGGACCTTTCTCAACCGCACCGTCGACAAGATCGTCGAGCTGACCCACGGAAAACTCATCGAGTATCCCGGCAACTACGAGAAGTTCCTCGAGCTCCGAAGCGAGCGCATGGAACAGATGAGAACGGAGTTCGAACGACAGCAGGAGATGATCGAGAAAACCGAGGATTTCATCCGGCGCAACATCGCTGGTCAGAAGACAAAGCAGGCCCAATCACGACGGAAGATGCTAGCTCGCCTGGACGAGGTGGAGCGGCCTCAGACCGACGAGACCCTGGCACGCTTCAACATGGAGGCGGGGCCGCGCTCGGGTGCGGTGGCACTGACGGTTGATGACCTCAGCGCTGGATATCCCGGCAGGACAGTGGTCGAGCATCTCCATCTCACCATCAGACGGGGAGAGCGTTACGCCATCATGGGTCCGAATGGCTCCGGGAAATCGACGGTCCTGAAAACCATTGCCGGGCGCCTGGCGCCCCTGGCCGGTGAAGTGCGCTATGGCCACAACGTTCAGCTCGGCTACTACGATCAAACGCTCGGAGACCTCCGACTCGATGGTCAGGTAGTTGACGAGGTGTGGGATCTCGATCACTCGCAAACCGAGGAGCAGGTGCGCAGTTATCTGGCTCGTTTTTCATTCTTCGGCGATGACGTTTACAAGAAGGTCCGATCCCTCTCGGGCGGAGAGCGCGGCCGGCTCGCTCTGGCCAAAATCATGTACGTCGGTGGCAACGTCATGCTCCTCGACGAGCCGACAAACCATCTGGATGTCTATACGCGCGAGGCGCTGGAAGAGGCACTGGAGGGCTTTACCGGTGCGCTCGTGGTCGTGTCGCACGATCGCTACTTCGTCGACCGCGTCGCCGAACATCTCCTCATCGTGGAGGATGGCGAGGCCGAGATTCACAACGGCAACTACACGGAAGTCGTGGAGAAGTTGAAGGCCGCCAGCGGTACACCGAAGCCGATCGTCACCCCGAAGATGCAGAAGGCCGCTCCGGCGCAGGGACTCCCCTCACGCGACGAGCAGAAGAAGCGCGACAAACGCATCCGGAAGATCGCCGATGAGATCAAGAGCGCCGAGACCCGGATCGGTGACCTCGAGAAGCAGCGTGAGGTCAACGACCTCCTCCTCTGCAGCGAGGAGGTCTATCGAGACGGCAACAAGGCCCGCTCCATCCAGGAAGCGAACGAGACCATCAAGGCGCAATTGGAGAAGCTCTACCGCACCTGGGATGATCTGGCCGCGGAGAAGGAATCGCTGGAAGAGGCGCTGTCGTCGTAGGTGTCGCCGGTATTGCCGACCTGTCATCCCGAGCCGTGGACAGCGTGCGCGCTGCCACTGAGAAAAGAAACTGAGTGGGTGTCATCCCGAGCCGCAGCGAGGGATCCGGGCGGGGGCCTTAGACCCTTGGCAATCGAAAATGTTTGCGAGCACCACTATGGAAGGGCCCCCGCCCAGATCCCTCGCTGCGGCTCGGGATGACACATCGGGCAACCCGCGTAAATACAGGGAGTTTCTTAGCAGCAAGGGCGGGTGGGTTGGGAGGGCGAGGGACCTCCAATGTCTACGCAGGTTTCCCGAGCTTGTCATCCTAGCCGCCGCGGCGAAGGATCTCCAGCGGCAGGATCTGAATTCAGATCGACCCATCTTGAGATCCTTCGCTGCGCTCAGGATGACAAGCCCCAACCCTCTGTTACTCTTACGGCCATGCGACTGGCCGTTAACATCGATCACTTTGCCACCATCCGCCAGGCTCGGAAGAGTGACGAGCCCGACCCTGTTACTGCTGCCATTCTTTGCGAGCTGGCCGGAGCCCAGGGCATCACCGTTCATCTGCGCAGCGATCGCCGACACATCCAGGATCGCGACGTAGAGCTCCTCCGTAAGACTGTGACGACGCACCTGAACATGGAGATGGCTGCGACCAGGGAGATGGTACGCGCCGCCCAGACGTTCAAGCCGAATCGCGTCACCCTGGTGCCGGAACGGCGTGAGGAATTGACGACCGAAGGCGGACTCGATGTGGCCCTGCTCATGGGAAGTCTCTACACGATCGTCAAGGAGTTGACGGATTCCCAGATCGAGGTTTCGATCTTCGCCGACCCCGATCTGGAGCAGATAAGAGCCTGCCATAAGCTCAATGCTCCCTGCGTGGAGATCAATACCGGTAAGTTCGCCGACAGCTGGGGAACGCCCAACGTCAAGAGTGAGCTCGAGAAGATCGCCAACGCTGCACGAGGCGCAGAGAAGCTGGGCCTGCGTGTCTTTGCCGGCCACGGGTTGAACTATCGCAACGTCGACGCCATCGCCTCAATCACTCCAATCGAGGAGTTGAACATCGGTCACTCCATCGTCGCCCGCGCCTCGTTCGTTGGCATTCAGGAGGCAGTGCGTGAAATGGCGGCCTTGATCCGATCGCCCAGAAAATAAAGATCACTTGCCTCTTGTGTGGCACAGGCACTCTTGCCTGTGTGGCGCGGCGTCGAGCCGCGACGTTCCTGTAATGATTTACAGGGAAGTCGGCCTCGACGGCCGACACACAGGCAAGAGTGCCTGTGCCACACAAGAAGAAATATTGAGCGGCAACTGGGTGGTCCCGAGTTGTCAGGCTGAAACCCTGCGGCGAATATTTCGGAGCGCCATGCGTGCTCCCGAACGTTCCCCCGCCGAAGTGCTCCCCGCCGAGAATCGTCCCTTCCGATACACATTGACGACATGGTGCACCTCAGTGAGCAATCCTGGCTGCTCACGCTCCACCCTTTCGAGCAGTTCCTCGGTCGTCATGGAACTGGTCACTTCGATTCCGACCTCGGCCATCCTCGCCACCAGCTGCCGGAACAGCGGCGCACGGAGGCGCGCAACAGCACTGCCCAGCAGCAGGATCGACAGGAGGATGGAAACGCCGATCAGCGTCGTTCGGCTGAGGAGCGCCGCCGTGACCTTTCCGAACGAGGCTCGTCCCGCTGCGAAGAGCTCCGTTCCCTTTTCGATGGCGCGAGTGAGGAGTGTGAGCTGGTCAGCGATGCCGAAGGTGAGGATGTACCGATCCCAGAAGTAGTTCACGGAATCAAGCAGCGCATTCGCGTACGCGCCGATGACCCCACCCGGTGCGCTGCCGGGACGCTCCGACGGAGGCGTCGGGTCGAAGGTGTTCCAGCGGTTGTCGGCGAACACCTCGACCCAGGCATGCGCGTCTCTCTTACGGATTACGATGTAACCGGTAAGCGGATTGAGCTCCCCGCCGTAATATCCGCCGGCCACGCGGGCTGGGATGTTGAGAGTCGATAGAAGCGCGACCATGCCAGCGGCGAAATATTCGCAATGCCCCTGGCGAGTTCTCAGAAGAAAGTCATCCAAGGTCACCTGCCGCGTCATCAGCACATCGTTTTTCACATATTTGAATCGGGTCGCCATGTAGGTCTCGATAGCCGAAGCAATTGCCATGGGATTGGAGGCATTCCCGGCCATCTTCCGCGCCAGTAGAGTGACATCAGGGGAAGCCGGATAGCGGACCACGCGAACGGGGCGGACGGGAAATTCACGCGTGGCCTGACTCATGGTCACCTCGAAGGTGGCCTCGGATCGAGTTAACTCATAAGTGCTGTACGAATCATGCACCGGCTCCTCGGAGAGCTGCAGGATGCGCCCGACCTGGTAGGTCCCGCTGGGGAGAAATAATCGCCGGTCGTGGCTGGCCCGCTGCTGGATGGTGGCCGACGCCGAGAATCCCGAGGGCGTTCCAATGACGAAACGGCCACCACGAACCTGCCGGACATTCCTCAACATGGACGGTCCGCTGGCACGCCACCGCTTTCCATCGAATCGGTCATAGACGCCTCCACGCAGGCGCACAGGGGTGAAGAGCAGCGAGCCCTGGCGGGATATCCAAACGCGAGCCAGGACCTCGGGGTTGTTCGAGACGGTCCGACTGGAAGAGAAATCGATGGTATCGCTGAAACCGGTGCTGGTATCGGCGAGGTCGCCTGTGATGCCACGAACCAGCGGATTCTTCACGCGCGGCAACAGAGGAAAGAGAAGGGCCCCGACGATGACCGTACAGAGCAGGTAGGCCCCGGCTGTCCGGCCACTGGGCGCCGGGGTGGGATTCACATCAACCAGTTGCTCGGACTCGTAATGACTGAGCAGCATCAACTCCCGAAACGACAGGAATGTAAAAAACACGATGAAGAGAACAATGGTGATGTCGGTGGATGAAGCGATGGCGCTGACGAAGAGCAGGACTGTCACCAGAAACCGCTTCCCCTCCTGACGTCTGGTGGGATCGGCACATTGGTAGACGGCGATGAAAAACAGCAGATGCGTCGAGGCGCGGATCAGACTCCTCGAGAGAAAGAGTCCGTCGGCGGGAAAAAAGAGGAGATACGCCGCAGCAACGATCTGCAGTGCTGATGATGAGGCCATCCAGCCGCCAAAAACGCGGGCCCAGGCGACCACGAGCAGGGCCACGTAGAAAATCAGCACCGATGATATCGAGATGGAGCCGGTGAAATACAACGGCAGCGCGGCTACGGCCGGCAGAAGAAGCGACTCGAGCTCACGCGCTTTTGAGCTCACGCGAGGACCTCAAAGAAAAGACAATCGTCGACGGCGCGACAGACAGAGGTGTGGCCGGAGATCGATCTGCCTGAACCATGGCCAGCGTCTCGTAGAGAACGCGATTGCTCTCGCCGCCGCGGGTGGAGACGGTCTCTCCCGGAACCTCGAGAAGTACCTCGGCTCCCCCATCGACGAGCCCTTTGAGATAGGTCGTGGCCTTACTCACGAGCTGCTCGAAATCCTCGGCCGTGCAATCTGCGGGAAGATGAGTGTCGAGGTAAACCTCGAACGATCGGCTCTCATCTTTCTCGGGCTGTTTCATGATCCAGCGGCCCACGCTCGCGGACTTTTTCCAGTGAATCTGACGCAGAGAGTCGCCGCGAACATACTCGCGAAAGCCGAAGATCTCGTCGCCGGCACCCATCTGCTGCCTTGGCGCCTGATCGCCATCCTCAGATGCGAACCGCTGATGCATCGATACGTCGTTCAGGAGTCGCGGATACACGATCGTTCGGGCATCGACACGAATGCGCCGTTTTTTCATGAAGAGGCCGAAGGGGTAGCGGGTGTAGCAGTTGATCCTTTCGAGGGCTACTTCCCCTCGCCGATCGAATACGAGCGGAGCCGCTACCTGCACGGAGCTGGTTCGGGCAACCAGCGGCAGGTAAAGCGGACGCTCCAGCGCCGGGTGTGACAACAGCAGGTCGCGCACTGTGAAGAGTCGCGAGCGGTTGCGGACGACCAGCGTTGCAGCGGCCGGCCGGCCCGCCCAGACATCTTCCAGATCGGGAAACCGCACCTCGATCTGTTTGAGTCCTCCTTTCGAAGTCACGCCCGACAGCACCAGAGCCCCCAGCATGAAAGCAAGCCCGATATAGAGAGAGTTGTTGCCGGTATTGAGCGCGGCGAATCCGGCCACCATGGTAAAGACCAGATAGGCGGCGCCGTAACGGGTGAGACGGACGACTCCCTCGAATTCGAAGTCTGCAGGCGGCATGCACTCACCTCGGGACAGGTACGGAGCCGACGATCCGTTCGATGGTTCTCGTCTCCGGCGCGAAGTCGCCCCGCATGGCCTTTCGCTCCTGCAGAACGATCCGATGGGAAAGCACGGGAACAGCGAGTCGCTTGATGTCGTCAGGAAGGACGAAGTCACGCCCCTGCACCATCGCCAGGGCCTGTGCAGCCTTGAAGTAAGTGAGCGCGCCTCGCGTGGAGACGCCCAGTGCGATGGCGCTGTCGTTACGGGTAGCCTCGATGACGGACATCAGGTAATCGACCAGCGACTCCTGCATGTGAATCGCCGCGACCGAAGCCTGCAGCTCACGGAACTCAACCTGCGACAACACCGGCTGAAGCTGATCGAGCGCTTCCTGCGCGCCCCCCTGCCGCAGTAGCGCCCTTTCGTCGGCATGATTCGGATAGCCAATGGTCAGCTTCATCAGAAAGCGATCGAGTTGCGACTCGGGTAGAGCGTAGGTCCCGATGTGCTCGACCGGGTTCTGAGTGGCGATGACCAGGAACGGATCAGGAAGCTGATACTGCTTCTTCTCGATCGAAACCGTTCCCTCGTTCATCGCCTCCAGCAGGGCTGACTGTGTCTTGGGCGTGCCGCGGTTGATCTCGTCGGCCAGCAGGATATTGGTGAACACCGGTCCCGAGATGAACTCGAATTCCTGGCGATCCTGATTGAAGATCGTGACACCGAGGATATCGGCGGGCAACAGATCGCTGGTGAACTGGATCCGCTGAAATTCCATCGACAGCGACCGCGCCAGCGCGTGCGCGAGGGTGGTTTTTCCCACACCGGGAACATCCTCGAGGAGCAGATGGCCATCGGCGAGAAGGGCCGTCACCGCCAGGCGCACCACGTCCGACTTCCCGCGAATCACGCGCTCGACGTTCTCCTGAAGAAGCCGGATCCTCTCGAGCTTGTCGGGCATTACCGCTTTGGCTGTCGCTGTCATCGTCATGGTGGTAGTACGTTTGGCGGTGATGATCAGTTCTGTGTTGTCGGTTGCTAGCGGTGAAGTGTGTCATCCCGAGCCGCAGCGAGGGATCTGGGCGGGGGCCCTTCCATGCTGGTGCTCGCGAACATTGTCGATTGCCAAGGGCAAAAAGCCCCCGCCCAGATCCCTCGCTGCGGCTCGGGATGACACCCACTCAGTTTCTTTCCTCATCGACGACGTCCCGTCGTCCCTTCGCTCAGGATGACAAACTACAGCTTCTTGTAATCCGGCCCGCCACCGCCCTCCGGTGGGACCCAGGTGATGATCTGATACGGGTCCATGATGTCGCAGGTCTTACAGTGAAAACAGTTTGTGAAGTTCAGGAACGGAACACGGCCGCGGCCGTCTTCGGTCGGTTTCGGTTCGTACACGTTGGCAGGGCAGAAGTGCAGACAGGGATTGCCGTACTCCGGTGTGCAGCGCGTGATGCAGATCTCCGTGTCCGAGATAATGAGATGCGCCGGCTGATTCTCTTCGTGAACGACACCTCCGAAGTAGACGTCGGTGACCTTGTCGAAGGTGTACGTGTTGTCGAATCGCATCTTCTCTGGAGCATGAGGATGCTCGCTTCCGAAATAACGCTGAATGCGCTCCATGTGCTCATGTCCAGCTTTGGCCTCGAGGCGGTCGGCAACACCGAAACCGCGCCCTCTTGTGACCATACCGAGACCCGCATTGAGCATACCAAGCAGCTGTCCCCGGTCGAATGCCTGGTGGAAGTTCCGCTGCAACCACATCTCTTCGCGAGCCCACGAATTCTCAAAGGCCTGCTCGTATGACGAAAGCTGAACCGAAGAGTAGTCGCCAGCGAGCAGGGACTGAAAGGCGGATTCGGCCGCCAGCATCCCCGACTT
>DASZZV010000459.1:0-11856 GCA_035544835.1 Thermoanaerobaculia bacterium | reverse complement strand
CGTTTCAAAGCTCAGGCGGCGTCAACGTTCGGCCCCTCACCCGCCGCTGCGGCGGCACCCTCTCCCCGCCGGGGAGAGGGAAGAGAGCACGCCAGAATAAGCCGGACACGCCTTGGGGGTCCAATTCTGCATTCTGCATTGGAACTGTGGGGCGACCGCCGCCCCACAGTTCACTCTGTTTAGAACGGAACGTCATCGTCGTCATCGGCGACCTTGGTTGCCGACGACTCCGTGGAACGTCGCGAGCCGGCGTAGGAGGAACTGCCGCCCTCGTCGTCGCTCTTCTTATCGAGCATCTGCATGGCCTGCGCGATGATCTCGGTACGGTAGCGCTTCTGGCCGGTTTCCTTGTCGTCCCAGGAATCGGTGCGGATCGACCCCTCGATGTAGACCAGCTTCCCCTTGCGGAGATACTGACCGCAGATCTCGGCCAGCTTGTTGAAGGCCACGATGTTGTGCCACTCGGTACGCTCCTGGCGCTCGCCGCCCTTGTCGGTGAACCTGTCGTCCGTGGCCATCGAGAATTTCGCAACGGTGGTACCCGACGGAGTTGACTTCACCTCGGGGTCTTTGCCGAGGCGTCCTACGAGAATGACTTTGTTTACGCTGCTGCCCATTGATGTCTCCTTTTGATGTAAAGGTCCCTTGGCAGGTCCCTGGTCGTAGACGGAGACCAAGACTGTGTGGGACCGCTATTTTATCGTAGTTCGGGGTCAGTCGAGGAGCCGGAAAAGCCCTTGATTCCGGATCTGGCCGATTTGGTATCACGCCCTGGGCCGAACAGAATGTCGAGCTGACGGTTTTTCTTCAAGGAGTAGAGATGCGGTGTGTGATTCAACGGGTCAGAAGCGCCAGTGTCGACGTGGGAGTGGAGCGCATTGCCGGGATTGGGACCGGGCTTCTGCTTCTGGTCGGGATCGAGAAAGGTGACGTGGCGGAGGCTGTCGTCGCTGCGGCGGAGAAGATTCTAGAGCTACGGATCTTCAGTGACTCCGCCGGCAAGATGAATCTCAGTGTGGCAGACGTCGAGGGCTCCATCCTCGCTGTATCGCAGTTCACCCTGGCAGGATCGCTCTCGCGTGGCCGGCGTCCCAGTTTCGATAACGCCGAGGAGCCGGAGCGGGCGAGGCAGCTCTTCGACGCGTTCGTGGCACGTCTGGCCGCTTCAGGACGTCCCGTTCAAACCGGCCGGTTCCGGGAAATGATGGTGGTGACCCTCGAGAACGATGGGCCGGTGACGTTCGTGTACGAGAGCCGTTGACGAACCCTTCCGCAACCTGCCGGCCGCTTCTAATGTCACCCGAGGTTCTTGTGTGGCACAGGCACTCTTGCCTGTGTGCCGCGGCGTCGAGCCGTGGCGTTTCGTTGACGACCCACAGGGAGCTCGGCCTCGACGGCCGACACACAGGCAAGAGTGCCTGTGCCACACAAGAGGCAACCCGGTCAGACAAATGGCGGTAAGGGCCACACTCCCGGCTCCAAATGGAATCTTCGCCAGCTATACTTCCCGCTCGTTTTTCCAGAGGGTCCTGATGCCGTACGAGCCAAAACAGATCGAACCGAAATGGCAGCAACGCTGGGCCGAGGAGAAGGTCGCTGAAGTCGACGTCACCAAGCCAGGTGAGAAGTTCTACATGCTCAACATGTTTCCGTATCCCTCCGGCGACCTTCACGTCGGACATGGGCGAAACTACATTCTCGGCGACGCCTACTATCGCTATCTTCGGATGTCTGGCCGCGCGGCCCTGAATCCCATGGGCTGGGACGCCTTCGGTCTTCCCGCCGAAAACGCTGCCATCAAGCGCGGTATTCACCCCAGGGATTGGACCGTCTCCAACATCGCGCGCGAAAAAAAGCAGTTCGAGGCCTGGGGCATCCTTTACGACTGGTCCAAAGAGCTGGCCTCCTGTGATCCCGAGTACTACCGATGGAACCAGTGGCTGTTCCTGCAGCTCTTTGAAAGAGGGCTGGCCTATCGTGGCAAAGCACCGGTCAACTGGTGTCCGGGGTGTAGGACCGTGCTCGCCAACGAACAGGTCGTCGACGGTCGTTGCGAACGCTGCTCTTCGGAGGTCATTCAACGCGATCTCGAGCAATGGTTCTTCAAGATCACCGACTACGCCGATCGTCTCGATGCCGGCCTCGACGCACTCGTCAACTGGCCGGAGAAAGTCCGCCTCATGCAGCGGAACTGGATCGGACGCTCCGTCGGCGCCGACGTCCGCTTCGACGTGCCGAAGCTCGGCCGAAGCATTACTGTTTTCACGACACGACCCGACACGATCTATGGCGCAACGTTCATGGTTCTGGCGCCCGAGCATTCGGATGTCCCTGCGCTGATCGCCGATCATCCGCAGCGCGACGGCGTTCTTGCCTTCATTGAGAAGGTCAGGAACCAGAGCAACCTCGAACGGCAGGCCGATACCGCCGGGAAGGAAGGTCGTTTCACCGGCGCTTTCGCCATCAATCCCTTCACGAATGAAGAGATCCCGATCTGGCTCGGCAACTTCGTCCTGCCTCAATATGGAACCGGCGCAATCATGTCGGTTCCGGCACACGATCAGCGAGACTTCGAGTTCGCCCGTCAGTATGATCTTCCCATTCGTGTAGTCGTTCGGCCGCGCGAAACGCAACTCGACGCTGCGGCCATGACCGAGGCCTTCACCGACAAGGAGTCCTCGGTGTCGGTGGCGTCAGGAGCGATCACCGGATTAGGCATCACCGAGGCCATCGAGAAGATCAGCGACGACATCGAGGCGCGCGGCATCGGGCGCAAGATGACCCGCTACCGCCTGCGCGACTGGCTCATCTCGCGGCAGCGCTACTGGGGAACGCCGATACCGATCATCTACTGCGAGAAGTGCGGCACCGTGCCGGTGCCCTCGGTGGATTTGCCGGTGCGCCTTCCACTCGATGTCCCTTTCACCGGCCGCGAGGGAAACCCCCTGGCCAAGCACGAGGGGTTCGTGAACGTCGATTGCCCCAGGTGTGGTGGAAAAGCGCGGCGTGAAACCGACACGATGGATACGTTCGTCGACTCGTCCTGGTACTACGCCCGTTTCATCTCCGCCCGTGACTCGACGCAGATCTTCGACAGCGAGCTGGTGAATCGCTGGCTTCCCGTCGATCAATACATCGGTGGTGTCGAGCATGCCATTCTCCATCTGCTGTATTCACGCTTCATCTGCCGTGTGCTTTACGACATGAAGCTGGTCGGCTTTGAGGAGCCTTTCGCTCGTCTCTTCAATCAGGGGATGATCACCAAAGAGGGTTATCGGGATCCGGCGGAGAACATGTCCTGGGTTCCTTTGACAGAGGTCGAGACGCGCGACGGCGTGCCCTACCGGAAAGGCACCGAGGCCCGGCTGATCCCGGAAGTCGGGAAGATGTCGAAATCGCGATACAACGTCGTTCCACCTGATGAGCTCATCGAGCGGTTTGGCGCCGATACGGAACGCGTCTACACACTCTTCATTGCTCCGCCTGAGAAAGAGGCGGCATGGTCGGACGAGGACGTCATCGGGATCTACCGCTTCCTCAACAGGGTCTGGCGCCTCGGCGAACAGATCGGGGCGTTAACGGAAGACGCTGCCGATCCCGCTGCTGCGAAGATGATTCGCAAAGCTCATCAGACCATCGCTGGTGTCAGCGTCCGCATCGAGAAGTTCGAGTTCAACACCTCGATCTCGCTCATGATGGAGCTGTCGAATGCAATCGGTGAATACCTGGGGCAGGGGGGGCGTTCGCGCAGCGATGCACGCAGCGCCTATTTGCCGCTGCTGAAACTGCTGCATCCCTTTGCTCCACATATCACCGAGGAGATCTGGGAACAGTTGGTCGGTGACGATCTACTGGTGCGCAGCAGCTGGCCCTCGGCGGACAGAGAGCTGATGAAAGAGGATGTCCTGACGATCGTAGTGCAGGTCAATGGAAAGTTGCGCGGTCAGATCGAGGTCGATCCTGCCGCCGACGAGCCGACGATCCTCAGCGAAGCAAAAGGCCAGGCCAAAGTAGTTCCTCATCTGGAGGGAAAGACGATCGTGAAATCGATTTATGTTCCCGGAAAACTGGTTAATCTGGTGGTGCGATGAAGCGAGCCCTATTGCTGTTGTGTTTCACCTTGAGCGGATGCGGTTACGCGTTGGTGGGAACGGGTAACTTCCTTCCCCCGACCATCAAGACGATTCAGGTTCCGACCTTCGTCAACCGAACCTCGCGCGTCGAGCTCGAGCAGCGGGTGACGCAGGCGGTCGCCGAGGAGATGGTCTCGCGCGGACGACTGAAGCTGGTTTCAAGCGCTCCGGAAGCGGACGCTATTCTCCGCGGGACTATCGAGGGTTTCGGCATCAACCCCGTGTCGATCAACACGGAGGGGCGAGCCACGCAGTACCAGGTGACGGTGACGGCGCGCATCGAGCTGGTCGACCACAAGAACGAGGACAAGATTCTCTGGCAGAACGAGCATTACTACTTCACCGAAAACTACCCGATCAACTCCTCGGCATCGGATGCCTTCGATCAGGAGACGCGGGCCATCAACGAGATCGCGCGGCGGTTTGCGGAGACGCTGGTGGCGAACCTGCTGGAGGGTTTTTAGGAACGAATGCAGAGCATCTTGTGTGGCACAGGCACTCTTGCCTGTGTGTCGGCCGTCGAGGCCGAGCTTCCTTTGAATCCCTCCAGGAACGCCACGGCTCGACGCCGTGGCACACAGGCAAGAGTGCCTGTGCCACACAAGAAGCCGAAGGCCAAACTCGACTCAATGGACGCGCTCCAAACGAAAAAGGCGACTCGACGTCGCCTTTCGTGGGTGCTGCTTAGGAAGAACCCTACTTCGCGACCGAGCGCTTCGCCGCCGCGGCGAGGCGCGACTTGAGGCGGTTGGCGGTGTTCTTCTTGATGACCTTCTTCTTTGCGGCCTTGTCGATCGCCGAGAACGTTCCGCTCATCAGCTCCTGGGAGGTCGCTGCGGCGCCCTCACTGATTGCGGCGCGGGTCTTCTTCATGGTGCTGCGCAGCTTAGACTTGGTGGCCCGATTGCGCGCCTTTGCTTTCTCGGCCTGGCGATTCTGTTTCTCGGCCGACTTGATGTTTGCCATGCTCTCTCCTGAAAAATGGGTGGCGACGAGGAGCCGCCAGATTGTGACCGCCCCTTTTAACAACGCGCGGCCAAAGATGCAAGCGTTTCCTCCTACTTCGAATCGATTCCCATCGCCTTCAGTTTCTGCTTCGCCAGCGCCGCTTCGGGTGACTTGGGATGTTCGTGCAGGACGTACTGTAACTGCACGATTCCCTGCGCCTTCTCCCCGATTTCGATATAGGCGTACCCTTTTTTCAACAGCGAACCCGGGACCTTGTCGGACTTGGGAAAGCTGTTGATCACCTTATCGAATTGCTGAATGGCCTCTCGATACTTCTTCTGTGAAAACCATGTCTCGCCGATCCAGTACGAGGCGTTGTCCGACAGATCTGAATTCGAGTTGGTCTTCAGGAAATCCTGAAAGCCCTGTCGCGCCAGCTCGTAGTTGCCCTTCTGATAATCACGATAAGCGGTCTGGTAAACCTCCAGTGGATCCTCCGACGGCGTCGAGGGCGGCTCCACTGTGATCTCGTTACGGATCGGCTGCTCTCCACGAACACCACCGGGCGCTGGAGCCGTGCCGGCGGGCGATCCGCTGCGCGGGGTGCGCTGGAGATCGGCGACGTCACGCTGCATCTGCGTGACCTGCTGAACGATGCGGTCGATTCTGTAGTTGGTCTGCTCGATGGTCCCCTGCAGGTTTTGCATCTTGTCGTCGATCTCGCTGACCTTCACCGACATGTCGGCGTTGGACTTGACCAGACGCTGGCTCTCGCTGCCCAGCTGCTCGTTCACGCGCTGAACGTCTTCCTTGCTGCTGGCGCTCTTGCGTAGCTGAGAGATCTGGTCCTGAAGCTCTGTGACCGACATCTCGAGCTTCTTGACGTCGGTGCTGCTGGCACAACCGGTCAGGGCCACCAGCGCCGCGCCGGCCGCGAATCTTCGAATGGAAGTCATGGCTTACTTTCCTGTAATCACGAGATGAGCGCGACGATTCTGTCTGAAGGCATCCTCGGTCGTGCCCTGGGCGAAGGGGCGCTCTTCGCCGTAGCTCACCGTCTTCATGCGCGAAGCGTCGACGCCGAGAGTGGAGAGGTACTCTTTGGCCTGATTGGATCGGCGATCGCCGAGGGCCAGGTTGTACTGCTCAGTGCCGCGCTCGTCGCAGTGACCTTCGATCAGCAGCCGATATTCGGGATGAGCCTTGAGCCAGTTCGCAGACGTCGAAAGCGCTTCCTGAGCCTGCGGCGAGAGTTGCGCGGCGTCGTAATCGAAGAAGGCGTCCTGTATCCAGCCTTTCCCGGCGGCGGTCCGATTGAGCTCGTCGATGTTTTCTGTGAGCTCTTCGCGCGTCACTACCGGAGTGGTCGAGGCGCCCGGTTCCTTCACGAAGTCGGGAGGGTTCTCGACGGCCGTAATGGGGGGCGCCGACAGGCCCGTTTCAGGCGGCGTCGGGGCGTTTACCGTCTTCTTTGGCTTCGTCCGGCAACCAGCGGCCGCCATCATTAGAACAATCGACGTAACTGCTAGCATCAAATTGACTTTTTTCATTTCTAGCTCCTGAAAACGGGCGCATCATAACAGAGCGCCTCATTCGAATCGCCTGGACCATTCCGGGGCGGTATTTTCACCTACTGAAGTAAGACGTGTGAGGGCTGTTCCATCAACTGCAATACGGTAAATGTGCCAGCTGCCGGTGCGGTTGGACATGAAGACGATGTATTTCCCGTCGGGAGACCAGGAGGGCTGCTCGTTGGAGCCGTCCCCGGCGATGACCGAGCTCTCCTGAGTCGCTAGATTCAGCACCCGGATCTGAAATCGTCCGTTTACACGTGAGGTGTAGGCGAGGAGGTCTCCGGCCGGGGAGAAGACCGGGTCATCGTTCCATTCCCCTTCGAAGGAGACTCTCCGAACGTTCGTTCCTTCGGCATCCATGACGAAAATCTGTGGCGTTCCGCTTCGCGACGACGTGAAGGCAATCTGCCGCCCGGTCGGGCTCCATGACGGTGTCGATTCAATGGTGTTGGCGCTGGTGAGGCGACGCAAGTTCCGTCCGTCGGCGCCGATCAGGTAGATGTCCGGGTTCCCGGCGACCGATCCCACAAAGGCGATGTCTTTACCATCCGGCGAAAATGACGGGGCGATATTCAGCGAGACGCCGGTCTCGAGACGAACCCTTCCTCCACCGTGTCGACTGACCAGATAGAGGTCGCTGGTGCCGCGCACGAAGGACGTGTAGACGATACGCTCGTCGTCGGGCGACCAGTGTGGCGACAGGGTGATGGTGTTGTGGAAACTGATGCGACGGACATTCGACCCGTCGTAGTCCATGAGGTAGATCTCTTTGTGTCCCCCCTCGCGAGTGGAGATGAAGGCGATCTGACTCAGAAACAGTCCCGGCTTCCCGTTGAAGTACTGCACCAGGTCATTGGCGATGGTGTGTGCCAGTCGGGTGAGCGCCGCCGGTGAGCCGCGATACCGGCGTCCCATCTGCAGGGAGTTGCTGGCCACGTCGTACAGGCGCGCTTCGATGATGTACTGCCCGCTCTCCAGCGAGGCAGAGAGATTGAGCAGGCCCTGCGCACCGGCCCGTCGCGCGACGACGGTCGTGGCGGCAACGTTCGGCGGAAGTGCGACCAGCGCGAAAACGTCGGAGAAGGCGAGGTCACGGAGGAGTGGAGCGTAAAAGGGATCCTGAAGCGCCTGGGGCGTGACCTCAGATCCAAGTCTGGGAAAGGGAACGGCCAGCTTTACCGCGGCCGCTGATTGGTTCTTGTAGATGTCGATGCCGACCTGTTGCTGTGCAGCGGCAACGGGTGCCAGCAGCAGAGGAAGAATGGCGAGGTATAGGGCTAGTCGTTTCATGGCTCTCAGTGAAAGGTCAGATGAACTCCCAGGAACGTTCCCTGGAAAGCGAACGGCAGAGGCGGCAGCGGGGATGCCTCGACGACCGACCGAAGTGCGGCCCGATCGAAGAGAGAGCTTCCGCTTGATTTTTCGATGCGCGCGTCGCGGATGTTTCCGTCGCGATCGATGACGAAGTTCACGACCACGAGCGCATCGCCCCTGGTCTGTGGCCGGAACCAGTGTGTGCCGACCAGGCTCACCATCCGGCTCAGGTAGGTGTCGAAGGGAAAATCACCGCCATCCACCGCGGTCACCCCGGCGCTTCCAATGGCCGGTAGGGCCGCGCCAATCGTCACCGGCTCTGTTTCCGATACGGTCGGAGCCGCCGTCCCTCCCGGGCTTGCTTCCACCGGAGCTACCCTCGGCGTTACTGGCCGCGTTGCTTTGCCAAAGAGACTCTTCTGATGTACTTCCGTCCTGACCGCCGCAGCCTCAGGCGGAGCTACGACCGGAGCGGCCTGAGGTTTCGGGATAGCCTTTGACACAGTCGGTGCGGGGAAGCGACGAGGTGTCGCCACCCCCGGTGGCGACGGTGATCTTGCTCCGCGGGGCACGGCGCTGAGGCGAAGGTTCATGACGTGGCGCGGCGAAGGATCCGCCGAACGGGCCGAAAGCACTGCCAGGAGCGCTATGCTCACATGCAGCGCAACCGAAAGCGCAATGGCTGCCGATCTGCTGCCATCGACTCCCGCGCGCTCCAGCAGAATGTCAGCGACGGCGTCCCGCATTGCCTCCCTCTTCAGGTCTCGTGATCATTCCCAACTGTTCCACCCCGGCGCGATTCATCACATCGATGACCTGAACTACCCGGCCATAGGGCACCCGCTGATCGGCTTCGAGGAGTGCCCGCTTGATTCGCCGCGTGCGAAGCATCGGCCCGAGCGTGAGCTCGAGATTGGTCCTTCCGGCATTGGCCCCATCAACGAAGACGTCCCCGGCGCGGGTGACCGTTACCTTGGACGGATTGTTGGTAGCGCTCTCCAGACTCTTTCCCTCTGCTGTCGGCAGTTCCACCTCGAGCCCTTGCATAAGCAGGGGAGCGGTGACCATGAAAATGATCAGCAGGACGAGCATGACATCGACCAGCGGTGTGACATTGATGTCGGCCATCGTTCCGTACTCATCGTCGGAGTCGAGCTTGAAAGCCATCGAAGGGTTAGACGCCTTTCCTTGGTGAATCGTTACCGACCGCCGCCGCGGCGGAATTGAAAATTGAGAATTGAGAATTGAGAAATAGAGGCCGAAACGCTGTAAAGGTTTTATTTCTCAATTCTCAATTCTCAATTCGCCCTATCTGAAATTGCGTTCTGTCAGATTCAGAAACTCCAGGCCGAATTCCTCCATCTCACCCCGCGCCTGCCGGAGGCGCTGGCTGAAATAGTTGTAGGCGAGCAGGGCCGGGACGGCAGCGAAGAGGCCCGCTGCGGTATTGATCAGGGCTTCGCTGATGCCAGGTGCCACGGTGACGATGGAGGTACTGCCGGTGGCACCGATCATGGCGAAGGAATTCATGATCCCCCAAACCGTACCGAACAGGCCGATGAATGGCGAGGCGGAAGCGGTGGTGGCCAGAAATCCGATACTGCGTCCAAGTCGCGAAGACTCCACCCGGATCGCGCGCTGCAGGGCCCGCTCGACCGACTCGAAGGATCGAATCCTGGGGCCAGGTGGAGTCTGTTGCGTCACCTGCGTCTCGATCTCAGCATAACCGGCGCGGAACAAGCCGACCAGTGCCGACATCTTCAGCCCTTCACTGGCGGCCTGAACCTCGGAGAGCTTCCGACTCTTCCGGAAGACGTCCAGAAAACGGCGCGAGTGCCCCGCAGCGCGGCGGAGTCGAGTGGAGACGACGACAATCGTCGCCCAGGAGGAAAAGGAGAACAGGAGGAGGATCAGAAGTACGAGCTTTCCCACCCACCCAGCGTGTTGAAACGCATCCAGAAGCTGCACGGACCTACCTTAACAAAAAACCGGGGGATTTCGAATTTCGGATTTCGGATTTCGAATTTAAAAGAACCAGACCTATGAATTGCTTCTTTCAAATTCGAAATCCGAAATCCGAAATCCGAAATTCTTGGATAGGATGTCCTACTTGACCACTACTGATCCTGCCTGCCGAGTCGGCTGTGGCGCCTGCTGCATCGCCCTTTCGATCTCATCGCCGATCCCAGGCATGCCTCTCGGGAAGCCGGCGGGTGTTCGCTGCGCGCAATTGACGCCGGACAATCTTTGCCTGCTTTTCGGTCTCCCGGAACGCCCGGCAGTGTGCGTTCGCTTTCGCGCCAGCCTCGAGATGTGTGGCGAGGACGCGGGGTACGCCCTGCAGTGGATCGGCGAGCTGGAGCGCGCCACGATTCCGGCCAGTGTGGTTGTCGACGCGTTGTAACATTCCGGTGGCGACATCCTGTCGCCACTCCGATTGCATACCGGCGCGCGACTACCTGTGCTACAAATTGCCTTCGGAGGTTGCGATGAGATTACGCATGCTGATGTCTCTGAGTCTCGTTTTCGTTTCTCTTTTCTCTCTTCGTTGCACTTCTTCCTCGATGGCTCACAACGCGGCGCCTGCTCCGCGCGTCGGAGTCGCTCGCATGTGGCACGGGAGAACTACCGAGGCGAAGGCGGCCGAATACACGCAGTACCTCAATGACCAGGGAGTGAAGAAACTTCGTCAGATCACGGGTAATCTGGGCGCGCAGATGTTCCGGCGAATCGAGAACGGCGTCGCTGATTTCTATGTCATTTCGTACTGGCCGGACCGCGATACGATCCGCGCCTACGCCGGTCAGGACATCGAGAAAACGCACATCCTTCCCCGCGATCCTGAATTCCTTCTCGAGGTCGAACCGACCGTGAAACACTTCGACGTCATCATCAATGACTGGACGCACCAGCAGCCCGGGCCGCAAAACTGATTCGCTTTTCGAGGGGGATCGGTGTAGTTTGGCTCGTCAAATCAGCAAAGGAGAGACTTATGCCAAAGACTGAAGCATCCAAATCCTCATCTTCCAAGAAGGGAGGAGCAAAGGGCCAGGGACTCGCACGTGAGGTGCAGATAAGCTCTGAGCTCGCAGCTGTTGTCGGCGCTGCGCCGATGCCGAGAACCGAAGTCACCAAGAAGGTCTGGGACTACATCAAGGCCAACGGTCTGCAGGACAAGGAAAACAAGCGAATGATCAACGCCGACTCCAAGCTTCTTCCGATCTTCAAAGGAAAGAAGCAGGTGTCGATGTTCGAGATGACCGCCCTCATCAGCAAACACCTCACGTAAGAGCCCGCGGGCCGGGGGCCCTCCGGCCCTCGGCCCGCCCTTCGCTGGCGAAGGGGGAGCCAGAGGATACTCAGCGGTCACTGAGAGCGTACGGAACGACGCCCTCCGGCTGCCGAGCCAGCGTCGCGACAGCGATCGCTTCGTGGCCTTCTGATCGACGCGAGAGCTCCTGCTGGAGAAACGAGCGGATGATGACGATTCTCTTCAGCTCCATGAGCTCCGCGGCGGAGCAGGGGCGCTCGGTCGTGAAGACGGAGCTTTCAAGGATTTGCATTTCGAGAGCGGCGATCTGACGGTGCAACCAATGGGTCAACGACACGATGTTTTTCCTTTCAACTTCTGAAGGGAGAATGACACAGCGCCGGCCCGAGTCCCGTGACTTCGATCACGAGATAGTAAGAATGGCTTTCCACTCGCAGGGGCACGCAGCGCGCGCCGGAGCACCGGGCGGAGCCCGGTGTGTGAGGCCCGGAGGGCCGCGGAGCTGGTAGCCAGTGGTGAGCGAAGCGAACCACTGGAAGACGTCACGAATCAATCATTTGCTTGAAGTTCCACCGAGCCCCGGCAGGGGCGAAAGCCGCCACCGGATGCCTCGATT
>DASZZV010000458.1:0-3301 GCA_035544835.1 Thermoanaerobaculia bacterium | reverse complement strand
AACGCCCCTCCGGGGCTCGAAACATACTTCGAGAAACCGGTACCCAGGACTTCGTCCTGGGCTATTTTCAAACGCCCCTACGGGGCTAGAAACATAGATGAACGTCAGTCGCAGTCCATGTCATCTTTCCCAGTAGCGACGCCTCGCGTCGTCCCTTGCTCGGGATGACAGGAAAGCCACCGAATGACGAATCGAAAGGCGAATTGCTATCTCGGCTGGCAAGAGTCGCTCGCACAACTTGCGAACCTCGTCGAGCCCGAGATCCCCGGGTAATGAAGTGAGGCCTAACTCGACACTGTCGTGTATCGGTTGAGCGGACAAGCCTGACTTCGGACGGGATCGCTGGACACCCCACGGAAGGAAAAGGCGCGCATGTCATTCTGCGCAAGCGGGCGTGACCTGCTGCAATGACAGTCATGCCTGGTCCACGCCCCTGAAGCACAGGTCACCTCGTGGCCGACTGGACAGGAACACAAGATCAGGACCTGACCGTTGTCCGTGCTACCGGGCAGTCAGCGCCTTCTCGCTTTCGGCGATCAGATCCTTCACCGCGTATCCCTTTGGCAGATCGAACGTCCCCGCCGCGATCGGACCCTGGCTGACCGAGGTCACCTCCATGTCCGTTTCCCCGCCAAAGCCCGACGTCCGCGTCTTCAGAGCAAAGCCCGTGAGTCTCGACGTCGCTTCCAGCACGTTGTTCATGATTTTCGCCGCCTTCGGATGCACGGCCAGGCCGCCATAGCCTGCTTTGGCCACGCTCAGCGTCGCCGCGGGACTGATCGGTGAGCGCAAGGTCGGGTCCATGCTGTACTCCCACACGACAATTCCGCTCGTGATCCGGGTCTTGTTGCAGGAGCGCCCCATGACAATCTCCTTACCGGTGTTCTCTACTTTGAAGATGGATGGATCGCCGTACATATCATTCATCCGGGCGTTCATGGCATCCATTTGCTTGCTCTTGGGAGAGTGGGAGGCGACGAACGCGGCAAAGCCGGCCAGGTCGGCCAGCTTGGTGAACCTGATCGTTCTCTCCTTGTGATTGATGACGTATGTGATGCCTTTCTGGTAGTCGGTCAAGACGTCCATCCCGAGGCCCGGGCTGTTGGTGCGGCTCCAGTTGCTGGTCATGTAAGTGGTCGATAAAGATTTTGTTTTGCCCAAAGTCGTCGTTTTCGCCGTGAAGGTCAGGTCGCCGGCCCATGACGTGCTGCAAGCCAGCGTCACTGCTACGAGAGTCATTTTCAATTTCATGGAGGATCTCCTTGATCGAGGGTTCACTGGTCTTGAAGTCGGCGATGGAAAGTTCCGGGGCCCCATCGGATGATCTGGCAATTCGAACTCCACACGGGCCGCAATCCAGGCTGCGAGCAGCCCAGGCCCGCCGCGCCATGCCTACGGAATCAGCCGATCCGTCGTTCCGACAATCTTGATCCCCGCGCCGCGACTGACCGTCTGTTGCGATCAGAGAGACTTCAGGTATTCGACCAGCGCGCTCTTCTCATCCTCGGTGAGGCCCAGTTTCTTGAACGTGTCGTAGTGGTTGACGACCTCGCGCAGGCTCGAGAATCGTCCGTCGTGGTAGAAGCCGCCTTTCTGGTGGGCCCAAAGCCCGCCCAATGGCGCCGTCCTGTAGGTCTTCTCTGGCGAGCGGTTTGCCTGGAAGTCATCGATCCCGATCTCAGCCGGCGAATGGGTATTGTTGCCGGGCTCCGTGTAGAGCGGTGGAACGTGGCAAGCGGAACACTGCCCCTTTCCCGTGAACAGCGTTGCTCCACGACCGGCCGATGTCTTGTCAAACGATCCCGCCGGCGGCTTCGGGGTCGGCATCGCCAGTTGGTAGAAGTGCAGAGCACCGAGCTTAGAGCTGATCAGATCCACGTCGCTCCGTTTGTTTCCGAAGCCATTTTTTGCGGCGACCGGGTATTGCTCGGCATTCATGAGCCGGCGATCGTAGAACGTCCCCTGTCCCTGCAGTTCGAGGTTGGCAACATAGGCATTCCAGTACGTGGTGGTTCCCCATCCGCCCGTCCACGTGTGCTGATTCACGCCGGCCATCCCGTATGCCGGAGGGATGAGCGTCGCGGCGGCCTTTCCGTCCGGCCTGAAGGCCTTGCCATCCAGGTTCAACAACGCGTCGAATTTTCCAGGACCCCAGCTGGCCAGCACCTTGCGCGTCGTCGCGTCATCGACACCGAGGAGTTTGCTGATTGCGGGAAGACCAGGAGAAAGCGCGATGATCGCGCCGGAGTTGAGATCACGATTGGCCCACCCGTCGAGCCGCCGCCCGATGCCGGGAGAAAACGAGTCGTCAACCGTCGAATGGCAGACGGCGCATGTGAGCCCCACCGATTTGAGGCTGCCATCGGCGTTGAATGATCCCTTGATACCAACAACCGCATTGAGCTTGATCAGCGTGAGCGTGGTGGCCGGACTGTCGAGGTCGACCTTCCCTTTCCTGATGCCGTCGACGACCGCGGCCGGAAGCGCCTCGGCGTCCACTTTCAACCCCACCGACAGGGCTGTCTTCGGACTAACGCCACCGCCCACACCTCCCAGCTTCGCCCCTTCGATGGCCTGATGGAGCTTCAACGTATCGGTCCAGAAAACTTCATCGCCAAACGTGTCGAACCGAAAGGTCGACTTGCCTTCGGCGAGCATTCGAACGGCGTTCCCATCGACCGCTGCACTCCAATTCTCCCTGGTTGCTTTGGCGTCGTTCACTTTGGCGTCGGCCACTTTTTTGGCCGGTGCGGCGTACACAGCCGCGGTCGCGACCATCATCAACGCAACGTATCTACGGAGGAGCGTTCGCCTCCGCATCGTTCCTGAGGGTAAAACCGGGACAGTAGCGGGGGGCTGGCCGTCGTCCATGTTCGACATCGCTGCATCCTTTCCAAACGCGCGAGTGGTTTCGGGGATCGCGTGTCTTCTTATGTGGCAACCTGATACAAAGCTCTACCTGCCTCGGACCGCACCAAGTCAAAGTGGGTTGAAAAGAGACTGTCCGGTCGACTCTATGAATCTGACGGGCTGGCTGTCGCCCCATCAGCTTCTTGGCGTTGTGCGACGCCTGCCAGGGCCCTGAGCAGTTCCTGCGGTGCGAACGGTTTTTTGACGTAGTCGTTGAAGCCTGCAGCAAGCGCCAGCTCACGTTGCAATGGACCGCCATAGGCGGTCAGGGCAAGGGCGGGAATCTGGCAGTGCTCGTCCCCACGGGCGCGAACACGACGAACCAGCGAGTGGCCATCCTCGTTGGGCATGGCGATGTCACTGACGAGCGCATCAAAGAACTGTCGGGATA
>DASZZV010000457.1:0-24460 GCA_035544835.1 Thermoanaerobaculia bacterium | reverse complement strand
AGATTCTTCGCTGCGGCTCAGAATGACGGATGCGTTTGTGTGTCATTAGCATCGATTAGCTCTGCTCCGGCCTGTCGTAATACAATCATCGGATCGATCAGGAAATCGGAGGCAATATGGCCCGTACGCGGGTTTCGTCGAAGTATCAGATCGTCATCCCCAAGGAAGTCCGCGAGCGGCATGGTGTCAAGCCCGGCCTGGAAATGCAGGTAATCAGCAAGGGGATATCGATCATCCTCGTTCCGGACCGGCCGCTCTCGGCGTTTCGCGGGATTCTGCGAGGGATGCCTACCGAGAGGTACCGAGAGAAAAAGGACCGCATGTGATCGTCGTCGATTCCTCGGGTTGGCTGGAGTTTCTGACCGACGGACCACTGGCCACCGAGTACGCCCGACGTCTTCGACACCACTCCTCGGTTCTAACCCCAGCCATCGTTGTCTACGAAGTCTACAAACACTCGAAGCGCCTTCGCGGAGAAGAGGGGGCCATCGACGCCGTAGCCGCCATGCGAAAGACAAACATCATGCCCATGACCGAGGAGGTTGCACTCGTCGCCGCCGATCTCAGCATCGAGTACAAACTGGCGATGGCCGATTCCATCGTCCTGGCCACGGCCCGCCTGCATGATGCGGAAGTCATCACCAGCGATGCAGACTTTTCCAACATCCCAGGCGTCATCTACCTTCCAAAACGATGACCGACTCCTCGAATCGCCTCGTGCAGAAGCTGTGAGAGTTTGCTCTGTCCTCCGCGATGACGGGCTTTCGTCGCAGGACTATCTCGAACATCTGACCTTCCCCCTCTCCAATCTCATGCGCACCGCCCGGGAAACCTCTGAAGGCAGACCGCGAATTTCGAAAGAGAGTTCGAGTTCATCCGTCGCGAGCTCGCCTGAGCGTCTCGTGGCAGGCGAGAGTTAAGTTGGGTTTCCAGACTTGACCCCAACTTTAACGGAACCGAGCGTCAGGTGCCTTTGGCGACGGGAGAGGAACGAAGTTTGCGTTCTCTCTGTTTGCATGGCTAAGAGAACCAATATACGATCACGGGCACCTTCCCCGGAGAGTCCAGCGATGCCGAACATGCAGAGATCATCGAACCTCAAGTCCATTGAGCGCGAGCAAGCCGCCTTCGATGCTCGACTTGAAGAGATGATCCGTGAACACCCCGCGGAATTCGTCCTCTTTGAAGGTGAGGCGCCGGTGGCGTTCTTTCCGACGTATGACGAGGCATATCAGGCTGGACTGACGAAGTTCGGTGTTGACTCACCTTTCCTTGTGTCGGAGGTAAAGCGTCGCACACCTCAGACCACCTCGATGGCGTGGGAAGCGGGAGTGATGTTCGGCGGCTATTGATGCCAGAGCCCGACCGGTCGAATGGGAAAGGCAAGCCGCAACAAGCGTCAACAGAAACTTCTCCCAGGAGGCCGGATCAGTCAAGCGCCAAAGGTTCGGCCTCGATCATCTCGATTCGCCCATATTTTCGGCCCCGAGCTCTTGAGGGCGTTTGGGCCGTTTTTCTTCGCTACATGGTGGGTACCTGCTGCTTTGGCGCAGAGTCTCTCGCTTGCAGGCAAACCGATTCCACCCGCCGTCACCGGCGTCATCGTGATCGATACCGGTGCTGACGGGACGTGTATCTCTTCGGAGGTCGCTGAGCGGCTTGGCCTGATTCCCAAGAGAATGCAGCCTGGCTTTGGTGCGGGCGGCGAAATGCGATAACCCGGTGTACTTCGCACAATTCACCCTGAAAATCACTGAGACTGGGGTGGGCGGCAAGCCGATCCAAACCACCCTCCAATGGGAGCAAGAGACTCTCGGTGTTCCAAACCTGGGACGTCGAAAAATCATCGCTGGCGGTCAAGAGATGGAGGTAATCGGACTATTGGGGCGAGACGTTCTCCAGCATTGCCGGATGGTTTACGACGGCCTTGGCGGAATCATCGATGTGGAATTTGACCTGAGTGCAATGAAGCTCTCTCCTTCGCAGTGATGCCGCTCCACCGTAAGGCCCACGACGGCCTGGCTGACGTGGCCTTTGCGAAGTTGAGAGAAGTCCGCAAACGCGAATAAGTCAGGCAAAAATCAAGGTCTGAACATCCCGGTAGAATTTTCAAGCGATTTTTGAGATGCGTTCCGACTTCGAAACGTAGTCGCGATCGTTCTTGATCATCGACCAGATCACGCGGATTAGGTGACGCCCGAGGGCTCGGACGGCCTGGTTGTGCGTTTTGCCTTCGGCTTTCTTCTTGTCGTAGTAGATCTTCGATTCCGGGACGTGGTCGATATGACGAGCGACGGCGACCATCATGGCTCCTTTTGCATGAGTGTTGACCTGGCGAGTGTTCTTCGATCCCGTGAACTGACCGGAGCTGTTATCGAGTCGTGTCATGCCGCTATAGAGCGCCAGACTCGTTTCAGCTTCGAAGCGATCGAGGTTGCCGATCTCGCCCGCGAGCGTGGCAGAAGTAACCAAGCCGAAGCCAGGGATGGTCTCGATTCTGCGGACGATGGTCGAGCTCGCGCCAATCGTCACGATCTGTTTATCGATCGCTTGAATCTGGCGGGTCAGATCCACCACACGCTGCGCGTCAGCGATGATCATCGGTCCGACCCACTCGACCTCGTCCGAGAACGTGGCAGTGCTTTGCCACGCTTCGATCTTGGTGGCATAAGTCTGACCGACGCCGCGAATCTTGAGCAGGCTCGGACGGCGCATGCTGGCGATCTTGCTCAGATCCTCGCGGCAGGTTAGCAAGTGGAGGAACCACAGATTTCCTGCTTCACCGGTGATCTCGAGCAGACCCGGCGAGACGGCTTGAACATCGGATTGGAGCCGGTTGATCACACGGACCTTGTCGTCGACGAGTTGTCGTCGCCGGCGCGTGTAGCGCTTGAGTTGGTCGTTCTCCACCGGAGTGTGACCGACGCGATGAAGGACGGTCTTCGCTAACGGAAGCACCTTGCGCATGTGCATCAACTCCAGAGTCTTTCGCGTGTCGATCTTGTCGGTCTTCGCTGGTCCCGGGAAGATCTCCTTGAATCGCGCCAGCTTGACGTTGTTCACATTCAGCAGCGTTCATCGGTTGGGGTCGGAGCTTCGCACTTCGCAACGCGTTGATTGAAAAGACCTCCTCGATGCAATTGCGCTTCGATGGGCGCATCCTTCTGCGGCATTGCTTCGGGCAGGTTTTCAACCTCGATAATCTAGTTGGGCGCGCCTTCACGGCGGTAGCGCTTCCACCACGAGCGGAAGTCGCGAGCGCCATGCACGAATGCCACGACGGCGACGTTGTCGGCCTCAACTCGATATACAAGGCGATAGGATCCAACCAGTAGCTCCCGGTAGGCCGGATCGTCAAGCTCTGGAACCATCCGACCTCGTTCGGACAACTCCGCGAGACTCTCGGCCGCGGCGACTGCATCGGTGACGAGTCGTTGAGCCGCTTCCGGTGAATCGCCAGCTACATGCCGGGCTGCTTCCTCAATCAACGCGATGGCCCGCGGCGCCCACCTTACTTTGCGAACCATTTCGCCAGGCGACGTTTGGCATCTTCGTGCTCAACCGCCTCGCCGCCGTCGATCTCGTCGACACCGCGGCTGATCTCGTCGAGTACGTAAACCTGGTACTGAATTTCTTCGAAGCTCACTTCGTCCGGGATTCGCTCAAGCAATCTTCTGACTTCTTCCTTGGCGGTATTCATAGAGGCAATCTTACCTCAGGGCCTACGTTGTGCTCACGCCTCCAACTGCGCGTCCGTCAGATTCTCGAACCCTCCGCCCGCCAGCTTCATTTTGAGGGAGCTGGTGGCCCGCGAGGCGCTCGTCATCCCGCTCTGGGCTCTACTCTGTCGGATCAATGACTTTAAGCTTCGAGAAATAGTCGCGATAAAAGCCCCGGTCGCGGGTGAGGAGACGGTCAGCCTGCAGCAGCGCGTGAGAGCCGATCAGAAAATCAGCCGCGACTCTCTCCCGTCGACCTCCCCGTGATCGGTAACGCCGCCATGTTTCACCGGCATGAAGAGCTGCTTCGATTGAAAGAGCGGAATACGGCACACCAAGAACGGTCATCGCCTCGCGAAATGCCGTGGTCTCCGGAAAGACGGCTGCTGCCTCGGCCCAAACCACCTCGCAGGCCACGAGCGATCCCTCGGAGATGCAGCGCTCGAGAGTGGCAGCGGAGCGCCGCCCGTACTTCGCATCCGCCGCCAGAACGTCATGGAGAACATTCGTATCGATCGCTGTGATCATCGTCTCCCGCGCAGAGACCGCATCACCTCGTCGGTCGATCCACCGGACCGCAGCGATCCGTACACCCGCTCGACGCGGCTTGCCTCGGATCGCTTGGAGGCGATGAGCTTTCCGGCCTCGGCGTGGAACTCGAGTACAGTCCCCGGATTGATCCCCAGCCGCTTCCGTAGCTCCTTGGGGATCGTGACCTGTCCGCGCTCGAGAACGGTGGAAGTGGGATATCGCGCCATGTATGTATTGTACTGTATGAATCCATACCGCCGCGTTCTTCCTCTCGAATTGCCACCCTTCGATCAGATCTCCCAATCGTCGAGGCTCAATCCGGGACCCGGGAGAATTCGCGAGTGTTGTGCGTCACGAGAGTTAGGCCGTGGGCAAGCGCTCGATTGCGGCGATGAGCAGATCGTTCGGCCCTATCGGCGTGCCCAAAAGCTCGGTACGCGCTCGAATCGTTCAAGGCGAGTCTCGCTCTCCGAGATCTCCCTGAGGCGGTCGTTCGAGGGGATCGTCGCGCAGAACGCCAAAGAGCGCAATCAGCTCCTCACGACGTGCAGGGTCATCTGGTGCTGGTCCCTCGGCGGGCTGCTCAATGACCACTCGCAGCTTCATGTGATCCTGCACATCCGCCAGGGGCGCTTCGAGCCTCAGGACTCTCGCTTCGGCGTCGTACTCCACATCGACAATTCTTTTCATTCGATCGTCCAGTTCTCCAGCACAACAGCGGGTAGGCTCGCTATTCTTCTCTCGGATTCAGCAGCCTTCACCGCGTCTCACTCTATCCCTGGCAGACAAATCGGCCGGTTCGTTTCCATTCCGAGGAGCTTGCAGCGCTTCCGAGCGGCAGAGGGGCTCGGCGAGCCAACAGGGAGATTAGCGATGCCGCCCCTGCTACTATGGGTGTGATGGGGCAGGCCATCTACATTCATCCTTCCGAGGCGCGGCGTCAGCTCGAACAGCTGGCCAGCGCAGATATCCCTCTCGAAGCCATGGCCCGAGGCGCGCTGCTCATCGCGCTGGAGGAATACCCGAAGCTGAAAATCGAGGAGTATCTCGCGCAGCTCGACGAGATCGCAGATCGGGTCAGGGAGCGGATCAACCGCGGCGAGCCGGACATCTTCAAGCTCGGACACGTCCATGCCGAGCTCTTCGACCGCCGGGGATTCATAGGCAATGTCGCCAGTTACTACGATCCCAGAAACTCATACCTCAACGAGGTCCTCGACCGCCGGATCGGAATCCCCATCACGCTGTCGATTCTCTTTATCGACATTGCCCGGAAGGTAGGACTCGACGCGGCTGGCGTCGGAGTGCCAGGTCATTACCTCGTGAAGATGCGCTTCGAATTGAGTGAGGTCTACGTCGACCCCTTTCACGGCGGACGAACGCTCACCGTTCGCGAGATCGGTGAGTTCATCAACGAGATGAGCGGTGGAAACGTGAAGCTGCGGAGCGAGCATCTTCGCGCCTGGACGGCGCGTGAGACGCTGACGCGAGTGCTGGCCAATCTGCAGAACATCTATCAGCAGAACCACGATGCCAAACGCGCCACTGCCGCGCGAGAGCGCATAGGGATGCTGATGAAAAAGTAGGGCGCCTCTTGTGTGGCACAGGCACTCTTGCCTGTGTGCCGCGGCGTCGAGCCGCGGCGTTTCTGCTGCAAATCAGGAGAGAAGTCGGCCTCGACGGCCGACGCACAGGCAAGAGCGCCTGTGCCACACAACAACCTACGGGATTCAACGAGGTTCCGACACTTCTTGCGCGACAGCGCAGTGTCTCTGTGAATCGCTACAGGAACGCCGCGGCTCGACGCCGCGGCACAAGGGTTCGGAAACCCTTGCCACGAACTGCGGCGTTCGCAACTCCGAACGCAAAAGGCGGCCCGAGGCCGCCTTTGGATTTGAATTCTGTTGATTACCGACTACGAACCGCTGCCGCCACTTCCACTCTCGCCACCGCCGCGATTTCCGCCACCGCTGCTGCCACCGCTGCTGCCTCGGTTGCCGCCTCGGTAACCTCCACCGAAATTGCCGCCGCCACCCTCGCGACGCGGACCTCGGTCGCGTCCGCCGCTACCGCTGCCTTCCCGACGCGGACCACGACTGCCACCTTCGCCGCGGCCGCCTGAAGAGCCGGCCGTCGCAAGCTCTTCCTCGGTTGGAGGCGGGAGCAGCGGCTTACGTGACAGACGGATCTTGCCGCTGTCCGGCTCGATTCCGACGACCTGCACTTCGACCTGATCGCCGAGCTGGAAATGGTCCGTCACCGAGTTCACGCGCGTGTGGGCGATTTCGGAGACATGAAGCAGTCCGTCCTGTCCATGGATGATCTCGACGAAGGCCCCGTATGGCTCGATGCGCTTGACGGTTCCCATGTAGTTCTTTCCGATCTCCGGGCTGGCCGTAAGACCTTTGATAATGTCGGTTGCGCGCTGGGCCGATGCTTCGTCTTTGGAGGCGATGATGACTTTTCCGTCATCCTCGACCTCGATTTTGCAGCCGGTCTCTTCAACGATCCAGCGAATGGTCTTACCACCCGATCCGATGACGTCGCGGATTTTGTCCTTCGGTACGTAAATCGTATACAGCCGCGGCGCGAACTCGGAGAGCTCGGTGCGCGGGATCTCGATCGCGGATTTCATCTTGTTGAGGATGTAGAGACGCCCCTCTTTGGCCTGCGCCAGCGCCTGCGCCATGATGTCGCGCGACAGACCGCTGACCTTGATGTCCATCTGAAGAGCGGTGATGCCCTTCTCGGTACCGGCGACCTTGAAGTCCATATCGCCGTCGTGATCTTCGGCGCCGGCGATATCGGTCAGAACGACGGTGCGGCTGTCGCCCTTTACCATGCCCATGGCGACTCCAGCGACCGGTGAGGCCAGCGGGACACCAGCAGCCATCAGCGCCAGCGAGCCACCGCACACTGAGGCCATCGACGAGGAGCCATTGGACTCGAGAATGTCGGAGACGATGCGGATGGTGTAGGGAAAGCTGTCCTCTGACGGGAGCAGTGGGGAAAGAGCGCGACGAGCCAGGTTGCCATGGCCGATCTCGCGGCGGGCCGGCCCGCGCATGAACTTCACCTCGCCCACCGAGAACGGAGGGAAGTTGTAGTGGAGCATGAAGCGCTGCAGCGTCTCACCTTCGAAGTCCTCGACGCGCTGTGCTTCCTGCGGCGTTCCGAGCGTGACCGTAACGAGAGCCTGGGTCTCACCACGGGTGAAGATGGCCGAGCCATGGGTACGCGGCAGCGGATTGAGCTGAATGGTGATGGGACGGATTTCATTGGGGGCGCGGCCATCGAGGCGCTTGGTCTCGCCGGTGATGAGATCGCGGGTGACTTTCTTCTGCAGATCTTCGACGACTGCCTTGTGGGCCGTGAGTTTCTCGGTCTCTTCCGGTGCGATGCCCTCGAGCATGCCTCCGACCACGCTGCTTACAGCCACCTTGCGGGCCTGCTTGCCGGTGGTCTGGAGCGCCGTCTTCATGGCATCGGAGAACCGGCTGCTAAGGCTCTCGAATACTTCGGACGTGTACTTCGGAAAGTAGTTGACCTCGATTTTCGGCTTGCCGATGAGGCGCTGCAATTCCTTCTGCGAGGCCACGATCTTGCGAATCTCCTGATGCGCTCTCTCGAGCGCATCGAGGACCAGGCTCTCGTCGACTTCCCGCGCGCCCGCTTCGACCATCACGATGGCGTCATCGGTTCCGGCCACGATGAGATCGAGGTCAGACAGGTCGCGCTGCGAATTCGAAGGGTTGATTACCAGCTCACCATTGATCGAGCCAACGCGAACGGCGCCGATGGGATTGTGAAAAGGAATCTCGGAGATAATCAGAGCCGCCGAGGCGCCGTTGATGGCAAAGATGTCCGGATCATTCTCGCCATCGGCCGAAAGGACCAGGCCGATGATCTGCGTTTCCTGGCGGTAGCCCTTGGCAAAGGACGGGCGCAGGGGGCGATCGATGAGACGGCAGGTGAGAATCTCCCGCTCCGTGGGACGTCCCTCACGCTTGAAGAAGCCGCCCGGAATGCGTCCGCCGGCGTACGTGTACTCCTTATAATCGACCGTCAGCGGCATGAAGTCGCCGAGGACCGTTCCTTCCCGGAAACAGGCCGTGGCCAGCACGATCGTGTCAGCGTAGCGAACGACGACCGCGCCATTGGCCTGGCGAGCAATATCGCCCGCCTCGAAAGAGAGCGTCCGCCCGCCAATTTCTAATTCAACTTTTTGACTCATAGATAATTCGATGCGCAAGCCCACTCATCGGCTTTGCGCGCTCCTATTTGAAGGGGCCAGCCCTTCCATTGTGTGTGCCCGTCCGGGGCGAAGAGGAAAAGGGGAAAAACTACAAGGGCGACGAAATCGTCGCCCTTCGGGGGAACTCGCTGTGGTTACTTCCGGATACCGAGCTTATCGATGATCGAGCGATATCGCTCAACGTCGGTCTTCTTCAGATAATCCAGAAGACGGCGGCGGCGCCCGACCATCTTCAAGAGACCGCGGCGACTGTGATGGTCCTTCGCGTGTGACTTGAAATGATCAGTCAGGTAGTTGATGCGGTTCGAGAGGAGTGCAATCTGCACTTCTGGGGAACCGGTATCGCTGTCATGCGTGCGATACTGAGTAATTATTTCTGTTTTCTGTGGCTTCACGTTTGATGCTCTCCTTAGTATGAATCCGGTCTACGGTTTTCGTAATCCGACAATCTAACAGCCGCACCGGGTGAAATCAATCCCGGCTGGCTACACTCTGCGCCCACAACGGGACGCCCCACACCGAACAGAGGGGAAGCAGATTGGATTCCCGGCGACCACTGGGCTCCGCCGTTCGTGGCAGGAGTTTCCGAACTCCTGTGCCGCGGCGTCGAGCCGCGGCGTTCCTGTAGCGTTCTCGCGTGAATCTCTGTCAGCCCGGCCGCTTGAGGCGCGCATCATGCGTTGGCCCAGCTCAACGAGGTATGAGCTAAGGTTACAGGAACGCCGCGGCTCGACGCCGCGGCACAAGGGTTCGGAAACCCTTGCCACGAAAGGCGGCGCACCGGCACAGCCTCAAAGAATCACTTTGCCCTTGATGACCACCGGCCCATCCTCGCGCAGCACCTCGATCGCTTCGCCGATGCCTATGAATTCGTCGCTCAGCGAGAACAGCTGAAGTGTGTCACCGACGGTGATCGGGTCGCTCCCCTTGAACACAACGGTTTGCCCGTTCACGATCTTCTTGTGCTGCATTGGGTCGAGGCGCACTTCCGTGAACGGCAGTTGCACCTGGCTCATCGATAGGAACGCCGGCGGCTGAAGGAACGCCGGCCCGGTGGCATTCTTGACCACTTCGGTCGTGACGGCATCCTCGACCGAGAACTTCCCGATGAGGGTGCGGCGTAGCGATTCGAGATGGGCCGGAACTCCGATGGCAGCCCCGAGATCGTGCGCGATGGAACGCACGTAGGTGCCGGCGCTACTCCGAATCCGGAAGCTCAGTTGCGAGCCCTTCACCTCGAGAATCGCGAACTCCGAGATTTTCACCCGCTTCACCTTCAACTGCGGAGTCCCGCCTGCCCTGGCCGTCGCGTAAGCGCGAACGCCATCGACTTTCTTGGCCGAGAAGGCTGGTGGCATCTGGTCGAAATCGCCGACAAATGGCTTCTTCGCTGCTTCGAAGTCGACATGCTCCACACTGATCGGAACTGCTTGGCCCAGCACGACTCCGGTCGGGTCATAGGAGTCGGTCGACCATCCGAAGCGAATGGTGCCCTCGTAGGTTTTCTCGAGATTCATCAGATACGACTGAAGCCGTGTCGCCTTCTCCAGACAGAGAATAAGGAGGCCGGTGGCAAAGGGATCGAGTGTTCCGGAGTGACCAACCCGTTTGATCCGGCTGGCCCGCCGGAACAACGCTACCGCGTCGTGAGAAGTGAAGCCCTCGCCCTTGTCGATGAGAAAGAGACCGTCGTTGGTCACGCTATCCCTGGACGCCCGCGACAGCCTGCGCCAGAAGCGGCAGGAGTTGCGTGCGAGCGCCCTCGATCGGCGCGGCGATGAAACAGCCCGAGGCCGCCTTATGTCCACCACCACCGAAATGCGCAGCGATCGCTTGGGTGTCGACTCCGGGCTTGGCGCGCATAGAGATACGAGTGCCTCCCTCCGCTTCTTTGAAAAGCGCCGAGACGAGAACGCCGTCGATCGTGCGGCCGTAGTTCACGATGCCCTCGGAGTCCTCAGGGGTGGCACCAGTCTCAGCGAGGAAGCGCTTCGGGAACTCCAGCGTGGCAATTCTGCCGTCCGCGGAAACGCTCAGCGTGTTCAGACAGAGTCCCAGCAACTTGATCGAGGCCGGAGATACGCTCTCGTTGATCCACAGGCTGATCTCGCCCGGATTGGCTCCCTGCATGACCAGCTCCCGCGCCGCTTCGAAGGCCCGAAGAGTCGTATTGGTGTAACGGAAAAATCCGGTGTCGGTAGCGAGCGAGACATACATCGCCGTGGCGATCCGCGCATCAATGGGTACGCCCAGCACACGGTTCATCTGCAGGACCATCTCACCTACCGATGGCGCTGCCAGATCGAGGTAGTTGATCTCTCCATACATGGTGTTCCCGAGATGGTGATCGATGTTGACGACCGGTCCGGGAAGGATCGAGAAGCCGGTGCGCTCGTGCTCGGGACACTCCATTGTAAAGAGAGCATCGAACTCGTTCGGATAGCTTTCCGGAAGTGTGTCCGAGACCAGGACCTCCTCGGCTCCCGGAATGTTGTGGAGCGGCTTGCCGAATCCATCGCGGACGACAATCCGGGCCTGCTTTCCCATCTTCCGAATGATGCCCTGGAGGGCGAGCGAACTACCGAGAGCGTCGCCGTCGGGGTTACGGTGGGCGGTGATGAGAAAGTTTGTTCCCGACCGGATCCGATCAGCGATCTGCTGACAGGCGACGTCGGGCGATGTCTCAGTTGTCATTGTCTTGATCCTCGGCCGCCGCCTCGGGAGCGGCCGGTTGCACTTTCTTCAGAATCTCTTCGATCTCGATGGCGTGCTCGGCAGTGTGATCCGCGCGAAAGTCCAGCTCCGGGGTGTAGCGCAGCTTTGTCTGCTGGGCCAGTGCGTGGCGGATTTTGTTTTTGGCTCGATTCAGAAATTCCATCGCCTCATCCTGCTGCTCGGGAGTTCCGAGAACGCTCACGAATACCTTGGCAAAACGAAGGTCGGTGGACAGATCGACGCCGGTCACCGTGACCAGTCCGATATCCGGATTCGCGAAATCGCGCTGCAGGACGCTGGAGAGCGCGGCGCGGATGACATCTCCCACCTGTCCGGTACGTCTCGTCTTTTTCATGCTTCTAAACTCCGTCGTCTTCTGACCAGGGGATGTTAGGGATATCGAGCGGCACTGTCGCTTCGTCAAACTGGATGATCTCCGGAGACCAGCCGACCACCCGCGCCTCGGCTTCATTCTCCACCAGATCGAGGATCGCTTCGAGCGTTCTCTCAACAGTGATGTGATCGCCCGACACGATCGCCACAGCCATACGGGCCCGCTGATGGAGATCCTGGAGCGCGACCTCTGCAATCGACACCTCGAAGCGATGCCGGACGCGATCGCGGAGACTGCGCACGACCATCCGCTTTTCCTTCAGCGACTGAGCGTGCTCGATGTGAAGCTCGAAAGTGGCTACGCCGACGTACATGATGTCATCCTGAGGGAGCCGCGCTTAACCAGGTGAACCCGTACTGTGAATGCGACCGAAGGATCTTTGGTGACACTCGTGAGATCCGGAATGAACACTTCGCCAGTGTCACCAAAGATCCTTCGTCGCATTTCACTTCCCTGATCAGGCACGTTCATCGCGCGCTCCTCAGGATGACAGGCTTCGCATTCACATCATCCATCGGCCCCCGCTGATCGCGCGCTCCTCAGGATGACAACGCTGCTTTGAGGTTTATATTGTTCCTTACTTGTTCAGCACGCCCGCGGTCTTCTCGATCTTGAAGGCCTCGATGATGTCGCCGATCTTGAAGTCGGCAAATCGCTCCAGGCCGATCCCGCATTCGAATCCGGCGCGAACTTCGGTGACATCGTTCTTGAAGTGACGGAGCGAGGCGATCTTCCCTTCGAAGATGACGCGGTTGTCGCGAAGGAGGCGTACGCCGGAGCTCCGGTTGATGACCCCTTCGGACACGTTGCAACCGGCGATGGTTCCGGCCTTGGGAACCTTGAAGGTATTCCGAACCTCGGCGCGACCCTGGAAAACTTCCTGCATCTTCGGATCGAGCAGACCGGTCATGGCCAGCTTCATCTCGTCGATGAGCTCATAGATGATGGTGTGGAGACGAATCTCGACGCCTTCCTTCTCGGCCAGTTCTGCGGCATCACGCTGCGGCCGGACGTTGAAGCCGACGATGATGGCGTCGGAAGCCGAGGCCAGCAGCACGTCGTTGGTGCTCACGGCACCGACTGAGTTGTGAAGGATGTTGATCTTCACCTGCTCATTAGAGAGTTTCCTGAGCGTATCGCTCAACACCTCGGCCGAGCCCTGTACGTCGGTCTTGACGATGACGTTGAGGTCTTTCACCGTACCGGCCTGCATGCGCTGAAAGAGCTGTTCGAGCGAGACCTTGGCCGAACCGCCCTGGGCCATGGCGTCACGCACTTTGGCCTGACGCATCTCACCGATGAGTCGAGCCTGCGAAGACTCGTCGACGACGAGGAATGTGTCGCCGGCGTTTGGAATGTCGTCGAATCCGGTGACCAGCACCGGAGTCGCCGGCCCGGCTTCCTTCGATCGCGCGCCGAGATAATCACTCATCGCACGTACCCGTCCAGCCGTGGCTCCGGAGAAGAACGAGTCTCCGATTCGGAGCGTTCCGTCGTGAATGAGAACGGTGGCAACGATGCCGCGTCCAACTTCTTTCTTGGCCTCGAGAACTACACCGCGTCCCGGAAGAGCCGGGGTGGCCTTGAGCTCAAGAAGATCGGACGTGAGCAGAATCATCTCCAGGAGCTCGTCGATACCCTGTTTCTTCAGAGCGGAGACCTCGACTGAGACGACGTCGCCGCCCCACTGCTCGACCAGAACGCCGACATCGGAAAGCTCGCGGCGAACCCGTTCCACATTGGCGTTCGGTTTATCGATCTTGTTGATGGCCACGATCATCGGCACCTTGGCGGCGCGCGCGTGGTCGATGGCTTCTTTGGTCTGTGGCATGACGCCGTCGTCGGCCGCGACCACCAGGATGACGATGTCGGTGACCTTGGCGCCACGAGCACGCATCATCGTGAAGGCTTCGTGACCGGGGGTATCGAGGAAGACGATCTTTCGTCCGCGCTTCTCGACCTGATAGGCACCGATGTGCTGGGTGATTCCGCCAGCTTCGCCGCCGGCTACATTGGTCTCGCGAATGACGTCGAGAAGCGAGGTCTTGCCATGGTCGACATGACCCATGACGGTGATGACCGGACCGCGCGGTGAGCTACCGGCGTTTTCCTGGCCGCTCACACGCTCCATCGACTCCAGCTCCAGCGCTGTCTCAAACGACACCAGCTCTGCGTCGATGTTGAGCTCCTTGGCGATTTCCATCGCCAGATCAGCACCGAGAGGGGCGTTGATCGAGAGCATGAGTCCCTTCTTCATCAGAAGGTGCTTCATCAGATCATTCGCTTTGACTCCGAGCTTGTCGGCGAGCTCCTTGACCGTAACACCCTCGGACATCGTGACCTTGCCCTCGGGGCGACGGAACTCGAGGACCTTCGCAGAAATGGGAGCGGCCTGCTTCCGGGCGTCGCGACGCGATGAAGGCGAGCGACGATCGATACTGATGTCCTCGCTCGACTCACCCTCTACCGGCTCTTTGACGGCGATGTCAGCGTCGTCGGCCAGAACCGCTGTGGCGGAAAAAGAGCGCTTCGTAAACAGATTCGGATCGTCTTCGCTGACCGACGGCGCGCGCTTCCCGCGCTTACCGGTAGTCTTCTTCTTGTCCGGACGCTCATCCTCATGCTCGGCCTTCTTGCGACGGACGGTAGGACCGGCCGGACCTGGCGGAGGAGGCGGCGGCGCCATCAGTCCGCTGCTGGACCCCATACGAGGACCGCTGGGACGAAATCCGGTACCGGTCGGACGCGGGCCGCTGCTTCCCGGGCCTCCCATCGGACGGGAGCCAGGACCAGCCGGTCGGAAGGATGTACCGGTCCCCTGCGGCCGGGTCCCCTGATATCCGCCGGGCTGACTGACCGGACGCTGGCCCGGCGCGGGTGATGATGAAACCGGTGGCCGGGTGAATCTGGTATCGCGAACCGGAGCCTGCCCCTGATAATTCGGACGTGCCGACGGGGCAACCTGGGCGCGAGGGCCGGTCGGTCCGGTTGGCTGGCGCTGCTGCGCGGGAGGATGAGGATGAACGGTGGAAGGGACCGGAGCGGACGGTGTCGGGGGCGCTGCGGCTGCCGGCATCGGAGCCCGTGCCGGTTCGACCGCCGGCGGTGGCGGAACGGCTTGTTCGACATTGGATGCTTCGGGGGGCGCCGCGACCGGCTCGGCGGCCGGAGCTTTGGCTTTGCGAGCTGGCTTGGGAGCTGCCTTAGCCTCGGCTGCGGCCCGTTCCTGCTCGGCCGCTTCCTGCTCAGCAGCCTCGACAAATTCTGCGATGATCGGCGTCGGAGAGCCGGCGGCGGGCGCTGATTCGGGTGACGCGGCAGCCGCCTCCTTCTTGACCGTTTTCACAATCGGCCGTGGAGGCTTGATCTCCTTCTTCTTCGCTCCCGCTTCGGTCTGCGGCTTGTCTTCCCGCATGATGACATTGCGCGGACGCGTGGCCAGCTTCTTCCCGGACAAAATAGCCATGATCACTTCATGGTCTATCGCCGAAGAGGCGTTCTCTACCTGAACTCCTAGTGATTGCAGCTTGAAGACGAGATCCTTGTCCAGGATACCCATCTGCTTCGCAAGATCACCGACCCGAACCTTTGCCATCCGAATTGCTCCTTGAATCGAGCACGCCTGTGCTCACAGCCTGATCCAGAAACCGCTTACGACTTTACTTCCTGTTCTTCGACGTTCTCAGCTACCGGCCCGGTCTCTTCGTCAGAGTCCTCAGCCACAGCCTCGTCGCCATCCTCGGACTCCTCGTCCTCGGATTCGTATTCCTCATCAGACATCTCGCCCTCTTCGTCCTCGTATTCACCTTCTTCGGAAGAATCCTCTTCCGTGTCGGTGAACGAGTCGAACTGGCGAGCGGCCTCGATGATCGAGGCAGCCGTCTCGTCGTCGATGCCCTCAATGGCGGAAAGATCCTCGACGGATGCATTCAACACCGAGTCGAGGTCATCGTAACCAGCATCCTCGAGCTTGTTGGCGAGCTCGCCTTCGAGCCCTTCGATCTCATGGACATTCGTTGCCGAGCGCGCCTCGGCCATGGCGGCGTGAAGCATCTCGCTCAGGGCATCGGCTACTTCACCCTTCACTTCCTCTTCCGACTTGATGTCGATCTTCGCCGAAATCAGCTCTGCCGCCAGACGGACGTTGAGCCCGCGCTTTCCGATGGCCAGCGAAAGCTGATCGTTGTCGACGATGACGTCCAGATGGGGACGATGGGCGTTCTCGTCGGAGGTGACGCTGACGCGCGTGATCTTGGCAGGAGCCAGCGAGTTCTGGGCGAAATTGACGATGTCCTCGTGCCAGGGAATGATGTCGATCTTCTCGCCGCGCAGCTCACGGATGATGGATTGCACGCGGCTGCCCTTCATTCCGACGCAGGCGCCGACCGGATCGACGTCCCGCTCGCGTGAAGTCACGGCGATCTTGGCGCGCTCGCCCGGTTCGCGCACGGCACCCTTGATGGTAACGGTACCGTCGTAAATCTCCGGCACCTCCATCTCGAAGAGCTTGATCAGCAGGCGCGCGTCGGTCCTGGACAGAACGACCTGCGGTCCTTTCGGCTGTGTATGCACTTCGACGATGACCGCCTTGATGCGGTCACCCTGCGAGTAACGCTCGGCACGCGACTGATGATTTCGTGGGATGACGCCCTCGGTTTTTCCGTTGAGGTCGACGATCATGTCCCCGCGCTCGAAACGCTTCACATAGCCGTTCTCCAGCTCTCCGACCTTGTTGGCGAACTCCGAGTAGATCTTTTCGCGCTCGGCCTCGCGAACCTTCTGATACAGGACCTGCTTGGCCGACTGAGCGGCAATGCGTCCCAGTTCCTCAGGCGGTTTCGAAAGCGGAATGCGAACCGTATCTCCCGGCTCGACCTTGGGATCAATCTTACGGGCGTCGTACATCCTGATCTCAGTGTTGACGTCCTCGATGACATCCACGACGACCTTGGTGATGTAGTCCAGATAAAGCGGTTTCCCGACCTCGGCTTCCGGATCGAGCTCCCTGGCTTCAACGAGAGTCAACTGGGCGATTGGATCCTCGACCTGCTCGGCAGACTCAACGACCTGCTTGATGAGGCGGATCGTAACCTTGGCACCAGTACGATCGAGGACCGCCTCGACCGGCTCACGGGTCCGGTAGTATTTCTTCGCCGCGGTCGAGAGGGCATCCTCCAACGCGGCAAAGACACGCTCGACGTCGATCGACTTCTCGTACGCGAGTGCGCGGATGTCTTTTTCGCTGAACATAACCAGAACTCCTCGAAGAACCGGGAGAGGCTCACACCGCTCCTAGATCTCAACTTCTAATCGTGTTTCTTTGATATCGGCCAGTCCGATCTCGTAATCCTTCCTGCTGGCAGGATCGATCACGACAATCTTCTCGCCGTCGAACGACTGCAGGTGGCCAACGACCACGTGCAACCCTTTCACGGCCGCAGCCGTCTTCACCCGCACCAGCTTGCCGATGAACTTCCCGTAATCGGCTTCGCTGTAGAACTTGCGATCAAGTCCAGGCGAAGACACCTGCAGCTCGAAGGCGCTCGAAATGACATCTTCGACATCGAGAAAGGCACTCAACTGGTGCGAGACGTTCGCACAATCACTGATATTGACGCCGCCCTCTTTGTCGATGTCGATCCGCAGAAGCATGGTCGCCCCCTGACGCCGATACTCGATATGAACGAGCTCGAGCCCTTCAGAGGACGCTATCTTCTCGATTTCCTGCTGTACCTTTGCCGGTAGCTCCGCCATAAAATCCGAACAATAAAAAAAGCGGCCACCCGGCCGCTTCCGAATGCTTCGAAAGCTGTCGAACGCGCATACTAACACGCCTTCGACTACTCCTACAAACTCGCTGAAGGGCCTCGGGATTCCCTCACTGAGGCCTGTCGCGAATCGTGTCCCGACGGCATTACCCGCCGGGACACGAACGCGGAAAGGAGGCTTGATTACGGACGACGAGCCGGGCGCCTGGCCGTTGATTTCGCGGTCCCATAGACGCAATCGATCGGCAGGTCGATGTTGTACTGGGTCTCCAGGGTCGTCGGATCACTGGTGACGTTGTCGAGCAGCGAGCCGTAGGCCAGGAAGCCGGGGGTACCCTGGGAGCAGCCACCAGGAGCCAGGGGCGGCGAAACCTGCTCGAGCTGAATGTAGCCCGAGCCGCTGAAGGTGGGAAACAGGCTCGGGTCGGTGATTGCCTTCTGGAAATGCTGCAGCGGGGCCAGATCGACTGTTTTCGTTCCGAACACCGTGCCGTTGTTGTTGAAGAGGGTGATCAGCATCGGGGATCGGTAATCGACCGAGGCGTTCACGATTCCGAGGTTGGTGCGGAAACCGCTGACACCAAGCGACCCGGAGACGCGCACGCCGGCGATGGTCACCTTGTCGAGAAATTTGGCTGCGTCATTGGTCGACACATAGCTGTACCATGGATAACCGCTGAAAAGCTGACCGAAGGTGCTGCCGTCCGTCTTCTGGACATAAATACGACCTTCCACCGTGATCGATCTCGGATCGGTCGGGTTCGTGGTGCAGGTGCTCGAGCAGTTTCCACCCTGCTTGCAGGCGAAGAAAAGGAGAAATCCATTGGCCGCATCGAGATTGAAGACCGTCTTCATGACGTCGATGATCTCGCGGCGCTCCTGCGCGGCCAGGGTGATGTCTCTGACATTCGGACCGCTCGTCACAGTGCTGTTGTCGACGCCGGTCGGGGCGTAAACAATCGAGACCACAACAGGCGAAGAATTGACATTGGCGATGACTACATCGGTATTGAAGAATGCTCCCCCCTGCAGGCGCGCCACCGCCGGCAGATACACCAGATCACCCGAACGGAAGTTACTGGCCATCGTGCTTCCTGCGACCATCGCGAGAACTGCAATGACGACCATCAATTTCAATTTGCGCATAGTTTCCCCTTTACCCGAACCACTCCCGGATTTGACGAACATGAGTTAAAGCCGTTTACCGACCCGATTGTAACAATTGTATGTTCAGCAGGAACCATTTAATTCCGAATCCTCCCACCAACTACCGACTACCATCACGATCATGGGCACAATCATCCATCTCGAGCTTGACAACTCACAACCCGAGCGACTGGACCGCGTCCTTACAAAATTAATGCCCGGCCGTAGCCGGAGCTTTCTGGTTAAAGTCATCGAGGGGGGAAATGTTCGCGTCGATGACGAGATCGTCACGAAAAGCTCAGTGGTCGTGTCCAGCGGCCAGATGATCGATGTCGAAATCCCCCCAGCCACTGGTCAGACCGTCGAGTCGCAGAACCTCCCGTTACAGATCCTGTTCGAAGACTCCGACATCGTGGTGATCGACAAACCGGCTGGGCTGGTCGTTCATCCCTCCGCCGGACACACCGACGCGACGCTGGTGAATGCGCTTCTCTTTCATGTCAAAGATCTCAGCGGCGTCGGAGGAGAGATACGGCCCGGAATCGTCCACCGTTTAGACAAAGACACGAGCGGCGTGATGGTCATCGCCAAAAACGACCTGGCGCATCGAGAGCTCACCGCCGCATGGGGCACCGACCGCGTTCGCAAGGAGTATCTGGCGCTGGTATACGGCAAACCCCGCAACCCAAAAGGCACTATCGAACAGCCGATCGGGCGTGACCCCAGTGACAGGAAAAGAATGGCTGTCGTGGAAAGCGGTCGAAACGCCATCACAGATTACGTCGCAGTGGGAGATATGCCGTACGTGACCCTCCTGCGTTGCTCGCTGAAGACCGGGCGTACCCATCAAATCCGGGTTCACCTCAAGTGGCTCGGCCATCCGATCGTCGGCGATCCACTCTATTCGGGTCCCCAGTGGCGAGGCATTCCGGACAAGAAGCTGCAGAAAGCGTTGAAGTCATTCGGGCGCCAGGCCCTGCACGCCGAGCGGTTGCGCTTTCCCCATCCGAAAACGGGAGAGCAAATGTCGTTCGAAGCGCCGGTTCCGGAGGATCTGAGGGAGTTGATCGCGATCGTCCAGGGAAAGTGACGTTTGTTTCTTGTGTGGCACAGGCACTCTTGCCTGTGTGCCGCGGCGTCGAGCCGCGGCGTTCCTGCTGCAATTCAACAGAGAAGTCGGCCTCGACGGCCGACACACAGGCAAGAGTGCCTGTGCCACACAAGAATCGTCGCTTACAGCAGCATCCCCGCAATCGTTGCCGTCAGGAAGTTCGCCAGCGTTCCGGCGAGCATGGCCCGCAATCCGAGGCGCGCCAAGTCGCCACGACGCGACGGCGCCAGTGAGCCGATGCCACCGATCTGGATCGCGATCGAGGAGAAGTTGGCGAATCCGCACAGCGCGTACGTCGTGATCACGACACTCCGCGGCGACAGTGTTTCACGCAATGGACCGAGCTTCACGAAAGCGACGAACTCGTTGAGCACCATGCGCGTTCCAAGCAGATTGCCGACCGTCGAGGCATCCTTCCAGGTCACGCCCATGGCCCAGGCAATCGGCGCGAAGATCCAACCGAGAAGAACGTCGAGACTCTCGGGAAACCAGCTCACACCGTAAGGCACGAGAAATCCGTGAACGGCTCCGAAGGCACCATTGACCAAGGCGACGAGGGCGATAAAGGCGATCAGCATTCCAGCCACGTTCATCGACAGATGCAGCCCTTCGATAGCACCACGCCCGGCCGCATCAATGACATTCACGTCCTGCTTCGGAACCTCGACGACGAGATCCCCGCCGGTCTTGGGCACGTCGGTCTCGGGAACAATGATCTTGGCCATCATGATTGCGCCCGGGGCGGTCATGATCACGGCCGTCAGCAAATGAATGACGTCGACCTTGGCCACCAGCACGTAGGCGGCCATGATCCCGCCGGAGACGTGAGCCATGCCGGCAGTCATGATCGTCATCAGCTCCGACATGGTCATGTCGGCGATGAAGGGGCGGATCGTCAACGGCGCTTCCGTCTGCCCCATGAAGATCGACGCTGCCACCGAGGTCGACTCGGCGCCGGAGGCTCCCATGAAACGCGTCATCACCTTGGCGAACAGCCTCACGACCAGCTGCATGACACCGAGGTAGTAGAGGATGGCGAAGATCGAGGCGATGAAGATGATCGTGGGAAGCACCTGAAAGGCGAAGACAAAGCCGACCGGCCCATCCGATGACGCCAGCTTGTCGCCGAAGACGAATGCCGCGCCCTTGGCCGTGAATCCGATCAGCTCAGTGACGATGTCCTTGAGCGTTTCGAACATGAACGCCAGAAGATTGAAGACCAGAAAAAGGAAGAGGGTCAAGACTCCGACGACGATCCAGAAGGCTCGACGTGCTCCCGGCGACAGACGTCCCGCCACAAGCGCGCCGGCGATCAGCAGGACGATCACGATCGCCGCGGCGATGTTGCGGTTCATCCCCAGCTGGAGCCCGGTCAGGTAACTGGCGATGAGCTCACCCTTGAGAACGAGAATCGCCGTCACAACCTGCAGGAAGAGCCCCCAGCCAACGGTCTTCCATCGAATCGCTCGCCGGTTGTTGGACAGCAGAAGGGCGATGCCGAGGATTAGAAAAAATCCGATCAGGGCGGAGAAACGCTCCATAAAAACCTCTTCGATTCGAATTTGGAAGCGGGTGTTAGTTAACAGAGGGAAACGAGAACGTCAATGAATGTTCGCAGCCGGCAACGTCGTTTACATCTTCGAGAGAAGCCCCAGCACGAGCGCGGTGAACTCCTTCTGCACGCGTCTGGTCGTCTCGATCACCTCGTCGTGAGAAAGCTTTTGCGGCAGAATCCCTGAGGCCATGTTCGTGATGCAGGAGATACCAAGCACAGGAATCCCCATGTGTGAGAACGAGACCACTTCGGGGATCGTCGACATCCCGACGGCATCGGCGCCCAGAGTCCGGAAAGCGCGAATCTCGGCCGGCGTCTCGTAGCTCGGTCCCGACACGGCCAGGTAGACGCCCTCCCGCACCTCGATCCCGACCTCTTTGGCTACCTCGCGTCCCAGCGCGCGGAGCGATGCCGGATAGGCTTCGCTCATGTCGGGGAACCTGGGACCCAGATCGTCGTAGTTCTTCCCGCGCAGAGGATTGGCTCCGATGAGGTTGATGTGATCGCTGATCAACATCAGATCGCCGGCCGAGAAAGAGGTGTTCACTCCTCCCGCGGCATTGGTGACGATGGCCGACTCCACACCGAGACGTCCCAGAAGGCGGGCCAGGAACAACACCTCTTCCATCCCGTAGCCTTCGTAGTAATGCACCCGACCCTGCATGATGGCCACAGGACGCCCCGAGACACGGCCCAGAATCAATTTGCCGGAGTGACCGACCACCGACGACAGAGGCGCATTCGGAATGTCGCTGTAAGGGACCACGACCTCGGCGTCGATGCTCTTGACGATGTTTCCCAGGCCCGACCCGAGAATCACTCCGACCTCAGGTCTTACGGTGCTCTTAGCCCTGATAAACGAAACAGCCTCGTTCAGTTTCTGCAACATGGTTCGCGATTATGCGGATCGGGAAGGGAAGTGGGAAGAGGTAAGAGGTAAGAGGCGCCAGGCGGAAGTACACGATGCCGCCGCCAGCCGGAAAGAAGGGTTGGCCACGACCGAGGGGAGCGGGCGCCTCGCCCGCTCTGATCAGACAATCGCGGCCCACACGCGCTTCGCCGACTTGTCTGGTCAGAGCGGGCGAGGCGCCCGCTCCCCTCGGCGCAGAAGTTCATCCATCGAGAGGATATCCTCAGAAGGGCGGTCAATAGCACCTCTCACCTCTTCCCTGTTCCCTGTTCACCCCGCCTCCACTATCATCAGGAGTACACATGATTCATTTCTATCACGTCAGTAAGCGCTTCGACCGCTACTCGAGCGCACTGAACGACGTGAGCTTTCAGATCGAGAAAGGCGAGTTCGTCTTTCTGACCGGGCCATCCGGCGCCGGCAAGTCGACCATTCTCAAACTCATCCTCAAGCAGTTGCATCCGACCGAAGGACAGATTCTGGTCAGCGGCCGCAACGTGACGGCCATCAAGAGAAAGCAGCTGCCGCAATTCCGTCGAGAGATCGGAATGATCTTTCAGGATTTCAAACTGATCGAACGGATGACTGTTTTCGAGAATCTCTCGTTCGTAATGACAGTCCTCAACGTTCCACCGAGAGAGCACAAGCGCAAGGCCTATCAAGTGTTGCGCGCGCTGAACCTTCACCACCGGCTCGGCGCCTATCCGCTTCAGCTCTCCGGCGGCGAGCAGCAACGGGTGGCAATCGCCCGGGCACTCATCAACGATCCGATGGTGATCATTGCCGACGAGCCTACAGGAAATCTCGATCCCGACCTCTCGGCCGACATCGTCCAGATTCTGATTGAGGCCAATCTGCGTGGATCTACGGTGCTACTGGCCTCGCACGATCGCGAGTTGATCCGAAAGAGTGGCAAACGGGTCATCACGCTCGAGAAGGGGCGAATCGCCGAGGAGCGGCCGGCCGCGGAGATTGAGGTGCCCTACGAGCCGACCGCGTTCATGAAGTGGAGCTGACCCGGCGGTGAGCCGCTTCACGGATCCTCAAGCCGACACCGGTAAAGAACGCGCCGTAGGAGTACCGGGCTACTTTTTTCGGGAAGCCTTTCGCAGGCTCTGGCGCTCCAAACGAACGACGGGCGTAGCGATCTCAATGATCGCCATATCATTGGTGACCCTTGGATTCTTTCTTCTCATCAGTGAGAACCTGAAGGAAGCGGTCGATCGGTGGGAAGGGGGCTCCCAGCTACGGGTTTACCTCAAGCGTGACGCCACGCCGGCCGAGATCCGCGAGATCGCCAGATTCTTCGAGGACCACGCCGATCTGCGGAAAAATCGCTTCGTCACGCGCGAACAGGCGCTCGTGAAATTCAAGCAGTACTTCCAGTCTCTGTCGCCTGTTGTGGCCGGGCTGGACGAGAATCCCTTTCCGCCCTCTTACGAAATCGAAGTGAAACGGCCCAACATCGACTCCTCATCCTTCCGGTCCGAGTTGGAAGCGCTGCGCAGAATGAACGGAGTCGACGACGTGCAGTTCGACTGGGACTGGGTATCGCGGCTGCGGCGCGTCGTCAACGTCCTGAACCTCATCGGTCTGATCATCGGAGGAACGCTGGCCGTCGCCGCGACTTTTACGATCTCGAATGTCATCAGGCTGACCATGCTGATGTATCGGGAAGAGATCGACATTATGAGACTGGTCGGTGCAACGGAGAACATTGTGCGGGGGCCGTTTCTGGTCGAGGGGATTCTCTACGGCGGGCTCGGAGCAATGGTCGCTCTGGCCGTGCTGCTGGCTATGTTCGAAGCAGGGGCGCGATGGCTGGCACCTTCGCTCGGCTTCATCTGGGGATTTCTGTTTGTGACCTTTCTTCCGTGGCAGAAGGCGCTGGGCCTGATCGCCGGCGGCATTCTTGCCGGATTGGTCGGAAGCCTGCTCTCGGTTCGGATGCGGTCGGAAGATTCGGAAGCACCGTCGTAGCGGCGGGTTGCGGATCAGCGAAGAAAAAGTGTGTCATCCCGAGCAAGGCACGACGCTGCGTCGCCGATGAGGGAAAGAAACGTGCTTGTCATCCTGAGCCGCCGCGGCGAAGGATCTCCAGTGGCAGGATCTGAATTCAGATCCACCTATCTTGAGATCCTTCGCTGCGGCTTCTAAGAAACTCCCAGTATTTACGCGGGTTCCCTGATGTGTCATCCCGAGCCGCAGCGAGGGATCTGGGCGGGGGCCCTTCCATCGTGGTGCTCGCAAACATTTTCAATGGCCAAGGGTCTAAGGCCCCCGCCCAGATCCCTCGCTGCGGCTCGGGATGACACCCACCCAGTTTCTCTTCTCAGTGGCAGCGCGCACGCTGTCC
>DASZZV010000456.1:0-20602 GCA_035544835.1 Thermoanaerobaculia bacterium | reverse complement strand
GCGGGGGCCTTAGACCCTTGGCAATCGAAAATGTTTGCGAGCACCACGATGGAAGGGCCCCCGCCCAGATCCCTCGCTGCGGCTCGGGATGACACATCAGGGAACCCAGGTAAATACAGGGAGTTTCTTAGAAGCAAGGGTGGGTGGGTGGGAGGGGCGAGGGACCTCGGGTACGACGAACGATGTAGGTTGTTGCTCCGGAGTAGTTGGAATTCACATCGTTCGTAGCTTGCGAGGTCCCTCGCCCCTCCCGCACACCCGCCCTTGCTCGGGATGACAACAGAGGCTCAACCCGGAGAGGTAACCACGATGCTCGAAGACATTGAGAAGATCTCCCGCGAATTCGACGCCTCGCTCGGCGCGGCGGTGTCGCATGCCGACCTGGAGGCTTTGCGGGTGCGGTTCTTCGGGCGCAAGGGCGGATTGATTCCTGAGCTGTTCAGTCAGCTCAAGAACGTTCCGAAGGAGCAGAAGCGCCAGGTCGGCGACGCCTTGAATCGCCTTCGCGACCGGCTCGAGACGACCCTCAACGAGAAACTCGAGCAATCGGCGCGCATCGACGCCGAACGGAAACGGAGTCTTGACGTCATCGATGTGACGCTTCCGGGCCGCGTCCCCAATCTCGGGCACCTCCATCCAATCACCATCGTTCGCCGGGAGATCGAGGAGATCTTCCGCGAAATGGGTTACTCGATCGATCCAGGTCCGGAAGTAGAGACTGACTGGTACAACTTCGAAGGCTTGAACTTCACGCCCGACCACCCGGCACGAGACACTCAGGACACGTTCTATCTCGACGACATTCATCTGTTGCGGACCCACACATCGAACGTGCAGATCCGAACCATGGAGACGCACAAGCCGCCGCTGAAGGTGCTGGCGCCGGGTCGTGTGTTCCGTCGCGATGAGATCACCCTTCGCCGCTCGCCGATGTTCCATCAGGTCGAGGGGCTGTTCATCGACAAGGACATTCACTTCGGGCATCTCCGCGGAACCCTCGAGCACTTCCTCAGGCGGATCTTCTCGCCCGACACCGAGCTCCGCTTCCGGCCCAGCTACTTTCCCTTCACGGAGCCATCGGCAGAGGTCGACATGTCCTGTATTTTTTGCAAGGGACAAGGTTGTGGCACCTGCTCGCAAACCGGCTGGATGGAGATCCTCGGCTGCGGAATGGTGCACCCCAACGTTCTGCGGAACTGCGGCATCGACCCCGATGTCTGGAGCGGGTTTGCCTTCGGTCTAGGGATCGACCGCGTCGCCATGCTGAAGTTCGGCATCCCGAACATCCGGGTGCTGTTCGAGAACGACTTGCGGGTATTGAAGCAGTTCTAAGCAAACCGGAGTGGCGGCATCCTTGCCGCCTGGCCCGGGGCCGTCCCGCGGCGCCGTTCTCGTGGAGTCGCGGGAAATCAGGGCGGCGGCGCGGGACGCCGCCGGGCCAGGCGACAGGATGTCGCCACTCCGGTCTCTACACGAGGTTTCTCAGTTCTTTTCCCGGCTTGAAGCGGATGGTGTTGCCCGGCGGGATTTTTACCTCAACACCGGTTTTGGGATTTCTGCCGATGCCCTTCTTCCGCTGTTTGACCTGGAAGACGCCGAAGCCGCGGAGCTCGATGCGCTGGCCTCTCGCGAGCGCGCTGCGCAGGCCTTCAATCACGGTGTCGACGGCCTGGGAGGCCTTCTGCCTCGAGATGTCAGGCATCTTCTCGGCGACTCTATTGACGATGTCTGCCTTGATCATTAACTCCCCCCATGGCGTCGGCTGAGGTGTGAGATTATATAAAGGCGCCTTCGCTAGCGTCAATCTAAGTATCTGAATTACCTGTACTTGGGAGGGGGCGCTGGGAAGGAGTCACCAAAACTATGGGCAACCCGTCGCGAATCGACGTCTGGCTGAAGCTGGTGTGCCTGTTCAAGCATCGAACCGAGGCTACCGAAGCCTGCAAGGGTGGACACGTCAAGCTCAATGGCAGTCGTGTGAAACCGGCCGCGACGATTCACCCCGGCGATCTGGTGGAAATCACCAGTCCCATTTACAGAAAACTGGTAGTTCTGGAGTGTCCCGAGCACACCGTCTCAAAAGAGGTGGCCCGAACGCTGTACCGCGACGAGACTCCTGAGGTGAAGCGCGATGAGCTTCAAACCGCCGGCGTGCGCGAGCGAGGCGCCGGCAGACCGACCAAGAAAGATCGTCGCGATCAAGAGAAGTGGAGAGGGTAAGAGCTGCGCAAAGTTCAATTTGCGAGCCTGCAAAACCGGAGTGGCGACATCCTGTCGCCTGGCTCGGCGGCGTCCCGCGCCGCCGCCCCCACCGCATATGGCTGCCGCGAGAACGGCGGCGCGGGATGCCGCCGAGCCAGGCGGCAGAGATGCCGCCACTCCGGTGCGCGCGCTCTTACACGTTGACGAACTTACGGTAGTCGACGTTCAGAATCAGGCCGATGGCCATGAAGAACATCATGGTCGACGATCCGCCATACGACACCAGCGGCAGGGGAATTCCGGTGGTCGGCAAGAGCCCGATCTGCATCGACACATTGATCACGACGTGAAAGATGAAGAATGAGATCAGACAGATCGCCAGAAACGTGCCCCCCCGATCCCGTGATGCTTTCGCGATCGTGAAGGCCTGGACGAAGAGAAATAGATACAGCGACAGCAGCACGAGGACCCCGATAAACCCCCACTCCTCTCCGAGAACCGCGAAGATGAAGTCGGTGTGCCTCGCTGGCAGATAACCGTATTTCGTCTGCGTGCCCTGAGTGAAGCCTTTCCCGGTGATGCCACCTGAGCCGATGGCGATTTTTGCCTGCGTGACCTGATAGCCGGTCCCGAGCGGATCGCGCTGTGGATCGAGGAAGATCATGACTCTCTCGCGCTGATACCCATGCAGAAAGAAGAACCAGCCCACCGGAAGCAGGATGGCGACGATGAGAAGGGCCACGATCCAGTATCGAAGCCGGATTCCGCCGAAGAACATGGCGGCGCCGACGAGAGGCGCGAAGGAAGCTGCCGTACCAAAGTCAGGCTGCACGGCGATCAAGGCCACAGGCCCCAGGACAATGGCCATGGCGATCACGAAAGACTTGAAGTCGAGGTAGGCGCGATCGTTCGAATCGAAGTACCTGGCGAGCACCAGAGCCGTAAACACCTTCATGAATTCGGCTGGCTGAAACTGAAACCCGCCGATGCGGATCCACGACTTCACGTGCGCGGTGGTTTTTCCCCACACCAGAAGATAGACCAGCAACACCATTCCGACGCCGTACAGAATCAGCGACATATCAAAATATACGTGATAGTCGACCAGCGTAAACAGGGCCAGGAGCCCGATCCCGATTCCGCACCAGAGCAGCTGACGGTTGAACAGTCCGGCGTTGCTGCTGGAGACAGTGGCGCTATAGACGAGCATGCATCCAATGGCGGCGATTGCCAGGGCAGTGCCGAGAAAATTCAGGTCGAGCCGGGAGGCTGCGCGGGTCGTCAGCATCAGTGGTCCTGAGGTACCGCGTTCTGGGCTGGAGCCTTGATTCGGAGTCCGGGGGTCGGTATCTGCCCTTCCTTGATCTTTTCGAGCGTTTCTGGATCGCCGAGGTTGAGGTTCACCTGCTCGACTGTGTCGTGGAAGTAGCCTTCGTAAATGGCGCGGGCCAGCGGCGCCGCGTCGGTTCCACCGTGTCCGCCGTGCTCGACGAAAACCACCACGACGAGCCTGGGGTTGTCTTTTGGTGCGAACGAAGCGAACCAGGCGTGGTCTTTGTACTTGAAGGGAAGGCCGACCCCATAACCCGACTGAGCGACCACCTGCACGGTGCCGGTCTTGCCCGAGACGTCGAGGCCGGTGATCCGGGCATTGGCGCCCGTTCCACCATCTTCATTGACGACTTTCCAGAGACCAGTGCGCACCGAAGCCAGAGCCGCTTCGGACAGCTTGACCTCGTGGCGAACCTTCGGCTTGATGACGATCTTTCCGGTCGGAGTGCCGTCGGATGTGGTTGTCTCGATCATCTTCACGACATGTGGCTGATAAACGGTTCCACCATTGGCGATGGCCGACATCATGGTCGCCACCTGAAGAACAGTGACGGTGAGGGGCCCCTGACCGATGGCGACGGAGATCGTCTCGCTGGGGTACCACTTGCGATGCTGTTTGACTCGGGCCCACTCTTCGGTCGGTACCAGCCCGGGATTCTCGCCTTCGAGATCGATTCCCGTAAGCTCACCGAATGAGAGACGATGTGCGTACTCGGCGATCTTGTCCACGCCCAGCCGCGCGCCGGTGTTGTAGAAGAAGATGTCGCAGGAGACCTTGATAGCGGTGGCGACGCTCACCGTTCCATGTCCATTCTTGTTCCAGCATCGGAAGCGGCGACCGAAGAACGTGCCGCTTCCTCCGCAGTCAAAGGTGGTGGAAGGTGTGACCGCGCCGTACGAGAGTCCGGCCATGGCCATGACGACTTTGAACACCGATCCCGGCGAGTAGAGACCCTGAATGGCCCGGTTCTGCAGGAGATGGAAGGGGTTGGAGGTAATCGACCGCCAGATGTCGGGCGTGAACCTTTTTGAAAAGACGTTCGGGTTGTAGGTAGGGCTGGAGACCATCATCATCACTTCGCCGGTCTTCGGATCCATGGCCACGGCGGCCCCGACGAACTCGTTCTCGATGAAATACTGCTCGGCGCGACGCTGCAGCTCGAAGTCGAGGGTGAGATAAAGGTTACGCCCCGCAACGGGGTTCTTCCGGGCCTCTCGATACTCGTCGAGGGTGCGACCGCGACTGTCCACGATGGTGAACTTCGCCCCGTCCAGTCCGCGCAGGTAGTCGTCGTACACCAACTCGACGCTCTTCTTGCCGATGAGATCACCGAGCTTGAGGCCGGAGTGCTTGGCCATGTCCTTCTCAGTCGCTTCGCCCATGTACCCGAGAACGTGAGCGGCCATGACTCCGTAGCGGTAGTTGCGACGCTGAACAGGCTCGACGGTGAGCGGCGGGAAGACCAGCTTATTGGCCTCGATCCCGGCGATCTGAGGCATCGTCAAGTCGTCCTCGAGGACGAGCGGCTGGCTGACGGGGATATTCTTCCCTCGGTCCAGACGGGCCAGGACTTCCGCCGGCGGCAGAGTCAGAGTGTTGGCCACGAAATTCACGATCCGTTCTTTGATGGCCGGGTCGGTCTTGGCCATGGCGTTCAGATCGACTCTGTTCAGATTTAGTGTGTATGCGGCCTGGTTGTCGGCGAGAATCTTTCCGTTTCGATCCTTGATCAGCCCGCGCCGCGCTCGCACAGGAGTCTCACGGAGGGCGTTGGTCTCCGACAAAGTCCTGTACTTGTCGGCCTGAACGGCCTGCACGTACCAAAAGGAGCCGGCCAGGAAGAAAAACACCGCCGCACAGCCCCACATCACGATGTTGATCCGGAGGTTGAGGGCTTTCTGATCGTCTCTGTATACGCGCATGGGGTTGAGAGGCAGCTACTAGCTTCAGCTACTAGCTTCTAGCTTCTAGCTTCTAGCTTCTAGATTAGCTTCCACCTTCTGTTTCTGGTTTCTGGTTTCTGGTTTCTGGTTTCTGGTTTCTGGTTTCTGGTTTCTGGTTTCTGGTTCTCACTGTATAGCTCTTAACGTGCCACTAGAAGCTAGAAGCTAGAAGCTAGCAGCTAGAAGCTAGCAGCTGCTTCCCTACCACCCACTTGGACGCCTCGTGGCCTCGATCGGTTCTTCGGAAAGGAACAGCGACAGCATCTGGTAAACGAGCATCCCGAAAATCGAAGTCAGAATTGTCTTTACGACAACGCCCTGCTCGAACAGGTCGATGCGTTGCTTCAGGAGGATGTTCACGAGGATGTAGATCACGATCTCGTTGAGCAGAACCGAGCCGATCAGAGAGAGTCCGAATGCCAGCGTTCCGCGAAGAACGAGTCGGGAATTGACGTAGGCGACGAGGTAGGCGCAGACCGTAAGGGCAAAGGCGTGCAGGCCGAAGATGGCTCCGGAGAATGCGTCCTGCACCAGTCCCGCTACCACGCCGGCGATGATGGCCCCGAACAGATTTCCACCCATCGAGTAGTAGACGACCAGGATGATGTAGGGGTTGAAAAACGCCAGCGCATTGGGAAAGAAGTTATCCAGTAGAGAGTGAAGCGTCAGCGCCAGGATCAGCCCGATGAGGAACCGAAGCCATCTCAATGACCGTACCTCACGACAGCGTCAGGAACTTTTCTTGTCCGGAGCACGATGAGCTCCTCCAGATTGCTCAGATCGGCGAGCGGAGCACAGGTGACGTTCTTGAACAGATCTTTGCCTTCTTCGACTTTAGTGACACGGGCCACCGGCACTCCTTTGGGGAAGATGCCGTCGATGCCCGCCGTGACTACCTTGTCGCCCACGACGACGTCCGTTCCCGCGGGCACGTACTGCATGGTGAGCATGCCGCGACCATCGCCTTTGATGATTCCCTGGCGGCGGCTTCGCTCCAGAAGGACGCCAACGGCGGAGTTGGAGTCGATGACCAGCTGGACCTTGGCGAGGTCTTTGGTGGTCAGGATGACCCGGCCCACCAGGCCGGTCGCGCTGACGACCGGATCGTTCAGCTCAACCTGCTCGTCCGAACCGCGATCGATGACGACACATTTGAATCGCCCGCCGGTGTCGAGCATCACCGCCTGAGCCATGACCGTGGGCATCGAGACCTGGTCCGAGTAATTCAGCAGGGCCCGCATCCGTGAGAGGTCGCCGTGAGTCTGCCGAAGCACCAGGTTCTCGGTCGTCAGCTCGGTGAGGCGACGATGCAACTGGACGTTCTCGGCGACCGACCGCCTCATGTCGACGTAACCGTGGTAGGCGTCGGAGACATTCTGTCCCACCCGGTTCACGGTTTTCGGGACTGGCGAGAATAGGGTCATCACGGTCCGTTCAAATAGTGTGCGGGTCTCACCAACGCCCCGGATCGTCCGGGTGCTGGCCGTCATGAGAACCAGCAGCACAGCCAGGACAATCAGGAAGATGAGTGTAGGTCTACGTTCGACAGCAACTTGCATATTGGGAATCCAGGGATCAATCGATTGAGATCTTCCTGAGGAGATTGAAGTCGGTGAGCATCTGGCCCGTTCCGAGAGCGACGCAGGCGAGAGGATCTTCCGCCAGAGTTACCGGTAGTCCCGTCTCCTCACGAAGGCGCTTGTCCAGGTTCTTGAGCATGGAGCCGCCGCCGGCGATGATGATTCCCTTATCCATGATGTCGGCGGAAAGCTCGGGTGGGGTCCGCTCGAGGGCGACGCGCACTGCTTCGACGATGGTCGCCACGGTCTCCGAGAGGGCCTCGCGGATCTCCTCGTCCGACACGACGAGCGTCTTGGGCACACCTTCCACGAGGTCGCGTCCCTTGATCTCCATCGTCATCTCGTCGTCCAGAGGGAAGGCCGATCCGATCTCCATCTTGATCTGCTCGGCGGTACGCTCACCGATGAGCAGGTTGTACTTGCGCTTGATGTACTGAATGATCGCGTCGTCCATCTCATTTCCGGCCACTCGCACCGAGCGTGAGTAGACGATCCCGGCCAGGGAGATGACGGCGACGTCGGTCGTCCCTCCGCCGATGTCGACGATCATGTTTCCGGTCGGATCCGTGATCGGCAATCCCGCGCCGATCGCTGCGGCCATCGCCTGTTCAATGAGATAGACCTCGGTGGCACCGGCTCGGAGCGCGGAATCCTTGACGGCCCTTTTTTCAACCTGGGTGATTTCGGATGGGACGGAGATGACGATGCGCGGCTTCACCAGGAAAGAGCGCCCATGCGCTTTCTTGATGAAGTAGTCGAGCATTTTCTCGGTCACTTCGAAGTCGGCGATCACGCCGTCCTTCATGGGGCGGATGGCCACGATGTTGCCCGGAGTTCGGCCGAGCATCTCTTTGGCTTCTTTTCCAACCGCCTCGACCCTGCCCGTGACTTTGTTGACAGCTACGATGGAGGGTTCTCTGACGACGATGCCTTTGTTCTTTGCGTAGACGAGGGTGTTGGCCGTTCCGAGATCGATCGCCAGATCGTTCGAAAACATGGACAAGAGTGATTTCACTGCCATTTAATTAGTTTTCCTTTGTCAGATTCCCCGGAGGGCCGAACGCTCCGAAGTGCAAAAGCCTTGCCGCAGAAAAGTATGGAGTAGAAGGAAATAAAGAGGGGCGAAACGACCGCGTCGAGAGCTACTCTTCGACGTACACGTTTTCGCGCTGGACCGACTGATTTCCTGCGGAATCGACCGCCTTGACGATAACTGTATTCAAACCGACTTTTGCGAAGCTCACCAGCTTCCTGAATGATCCATCCGATTCGACACTGACTTCTTCTTCGTTGACGAACACCTGCGCGCCAGGCTCGACCTTGCCTTCAACGAGATAGTACTGCCCGCCGAGCGGCCGCGGTCGACTGACCTGTATGGCCGGCGGCGTCTTATCCCCATTTCCCGCAGGACCGGCGACAGCGGTTGAACCACTGCCGGCCACACGGAAACGTCTGAATTGAGAGTAGGGTCCCAGACGTCCCTGTGCGTCAACTGAGGCGACTCTCCAGTAGAAAATCCCTTCCGACGTAATGCGTGCTCGCGCCTTGGTCGTTGTTTTTCTAGCATTGATCTCGAGCGAAGAGAAGAGTCGGGACCGCGAAGCCTGGAACTGATATGCCTTCGCCTGAGCGTTCACTCCCCAGCCGAAATCGATCTTCAGGTCGCCGGAAACCTGGAAGACCTGGCTCTCTCCAGGCGACTCGAGGGCGGGGGAAGCAAGGATTGGCGCCTTCTCCGAGATCTCGCCATCCTTGGACCCGGTGACCTGCTCACCGCTGGCGAGAGTGACCGGCGCGCCGCCGGCAGAAGGGGCAACGGATGCCGAACCACGGATGCTGAAGATAGCTGTGCTCTTGGCCACACCGTCGACGGCGACCTGAGAGGTCGAGTCAGAGTTGACCACGACGCGCGTGCCCGGCGTCTTGATCAGAGAGGTATCGTCGGTGGTGTTGACTTCGATCTGACCGACCTGCATCTGCACGGAGTTGTCTTTCTGCTTCGTGGCAGGATTGAACACGGCGTAGATCTCGAGCAGTGCGTTCGGCCCGACGGTATAAAGCGAGCCGTTGGAGAAGATGAGCTCCGTAGACGACGCGCCGCTGGTCTTGACCCAGTCGCCGTTGAAGAGCGCCGTGCGTGGATCAGCCTTCTTCCAGTCGCTGCTGTTCGACTTCTGGTACTCGACCTCGCCTTCCACGGTCAGGAATTGCGCGTCGGAGTCGCCTTGACCGGGAACACGGGCCAGCACGGTCTTGGTGATGGTCTGAGATTCGATGGCCGCCGATTCGGCTTCCGGGAACTTCTGCGCTGCGAACAGGCTGCGAGCCTGATCGATTTTTCCCTTTGCCCGCTCGAATTCCGTCCGGAAGGAGTTGAACTCTTTGGACCCGGCCAGCTCGTTGAGGGACGTCTCGGCATCGCGGATCGTATTCTGAGCACGTTGCTCAGGGGTCTGAGAATGGAAATAGTAGAGATAGCTCCCGGCCGCGAGCAGCACGATGAACAAGCCGAGGCCGATCTTCTTGAGCCGATCTATCGAGATCAGGTACCAATCGATGTCGGCTCCGGTCTGCTTCTTCTTACGCGCCATGCTCTCCGGTTTCCAAACAGCAGGAAATACGAGGGAATTTGTGCTTATAGCATAGCATTCCGTAAAACTCGGCCACGACCGTCCCGATCGTTTGCAGTACGTCGTTGTATTTGAGTAAACTGCCGCGTTTTCCGAGGTTCGCCAGCGACATCCTTTCCCGCTGTTGTTCCCCGACACAAAATTCGAATTGGCGTGAGGCTCACGCCGGAGGTTTCGTTCCCATGCTCAAGGCGATGCGTAACAGCTTTCAACACCTGAAATGGATTCTGGTGTTCATCGTGGCGTTGTTCGTTCTTCTGGTGTTCGTCGACTGGGGCGCTGGTGGCGCACAGCAGGCCTCCAAGGGGGGATATGCGGCCCGCGTGAACGGCGACACGATCTCCGAGGTCGATTATTCGCGCGCGTTGTTCTACACCGAGAAGCGTTACGAAGAGATGTACGGTCAGCCGGTCAACGATCAGATGCGGCAGATGCTCGGCATCAACCGGATGGTGATCCAGGGCCTGATCGACCAGAAGTTGCTCATGCAGGAAGCCGATCGCCTGCACATGACGGCAACGCCCGAAGAGGTCCGCAAGAAAATCTTCCAGATCCCGGCGCTCAACCCGAACGGCAAGTTCGTCGGCGCCGATCTGTATCAGCGTTACATCACCGGCAGCCTCGGCTATCCCTCTGTCTCAGATTTCGAGAATGAAGTCGGCCGCGAAGTGACCCTGACCAAGATGGACAACGCACTGGAGAGCTCGATCACAATTCCTCCGCAACGCGCCGAGACGGAGTATCGCAAGGCCACCGAGAACGCCAAGGTCCGCCTTCTGTTGTTTCCCGCCGACCGCCTGGCCTACACCGTCACGGTCACGCCGCAGGAAGTCGATCAGTACTACAAAGCCAATACCGAGAAGTACGCGCATGGTGATCAGCGGCACGTGAAGTACGTCCTGGCCGATCTGAATCAGATTCGCTCGCGTCTGACCGCCAGCGATGCCGACCTCCGCGCGCAGTACGAGAGATCCAAGGAAGCCTTCAAGGGCAAGGAAGCCGTTCACGCGCAGCACATCCTGCTCAAAGTCGACCCGAAGGCCACTCCTGCCGAGGATGCAGCGACGAAAGCCAAAGCTGATGGGCTCGTCGCGCAGCTCCGTGGAGGTGCTGATTTCGCTGCTCTCGCCAAGGCCAACTCAGCGGACCCCGGCAGTGCAGCGAAGGGTGGCGATGTCGGTTTCTTCGAGCGTGGACAGATGGTGCCTGAGTTCGAGCAGAAGGCCTTCAGCCTGAAGATCGGGGAAATCAGTGAACCGGTCCGGACATCCTATGGCTATCACATTCTGAAAGTGCTCGAGAAGCGGCCTGAGGGAGTCAAGCCCTTTGAGGAAGTGCGCGCTCAATTGCAGTCGCAGTTGCTGGAGGATCAAGCCAAAAGCCAGGCCCGCGAGCAGATCGCTGCTCTTCGCACGCGCATCCAGCAGGTCAAGCCGAAGAACGACGAGCAGGTGCGCAACATGACCGGCCCGACCATCTCATACAACGATACGCAGTGGTTTTCGAAGAACGACAACATCTCCGGTTTTGGCAAGCTGCCGGCGCTGAGTGACTGGGCCTTCACTGCAAAAGAAGGCGATTTCGGAGCGATCATCAACACGCCGCGCGGCCCCATCGTGCCCTGGCTGGTCGGTTCGCGCGGAGCTGGAACGTCCGACCTCGCTGAGATTCGTCCGAAGGTCGAAGCTGATGCCAAAATGGAGAAGGCGCGGCAGATGGCCACTGCCACGCTCCAGCAGAACTCCGGCGCGTCAACTCTTGACGAGATTGGGAAGAAGATCGGTGTGACTGCCCAGGAAACAGTGATCAATCGGGTCCGTTTCGTACAGGGGATCACCGGGAATCTCAATCCGATCATCGATGCCGCATTCTCCGGCCGCGTCGGCGAGATCAAAGGCCCCTTCGCGGTCAACGAAGGTGCCGTACTGTTTCAGATCACCGAACAGAAGAAATTTGACCCGCAGGATTTCGCGAAGAACCTCGACAGCTACAGCGACTCGATCCGTTCCTCCGAAGTCCGCAAGCTTCGCGCTTCACTTCTGGAGCGTTTGAAGAAGCAGTCGAAGATCGACGTGAATGAAAAGTTGACGCAGTCGGCTGCGCCGGCACCGGAAGCGTGAGCACGGCCATGGAACCACTTCCGAAGTGGGATGAGCCAGCTATTCGTGTCCTTATGATGCCGAGAGACACGAATGCGCACGGCACCATCTTCGGAGGAGTAATCCTGTCGTACATCGACCAGGCTGGTGCTATCGAGGCCCGCCGCCAGGGCTGCGACCTCATGGTCACCGTCTCGATGGACAAGATTGTTTTTCATGCACCGGTCTACGTCGGTGATCTGGTCAGCTTCTGGACCGAGACGACGCGGATCGGGACGACCTCGATTTCGACAAAAGTGACCGTCAAAGCGCTTCGCGGAATCGAGAGCGTGCTGGTAACCGAGGCGCAAGTTGTTTACGTGAACATGAACGAGCAGAGAAAGCCGACGCCGATCGTGCGCAAGAACATCGAGGCGAGGAAAGCGGCGCACGAGACGGTGTAGTAGGTTTCGTTGCTCGTTTCTTGTGTGGCACAGGCACTCTTGCCTGTGTGTCGGCCGTCGAGGCCGGACTTCCCTGTAGGGTATTCACAGAAACGCCACGGCTCGACGCCGTGGCACACAGGCAAGAGTGCCTGTGCCACACAAGAGGCGGGGGCGGCGCATCACCAACACCTTTACTTCCCCGTCCTCATCTTCTCCCGCAAGTCCTTCAGCTTCTTCAACCGCTCGCCGATTTCTTTTTCGCGGCCGCTTTCCCTCGGCTCATAAAAGACCCGGCCGGCGAGCGAATCGGGGAGACACACCAGCCCGGTCGTGAATTCGTCGAAGTCGTGAGCGTACTGGTAATCCTTTCCGTAACCGAGCTCCTTCATCAAAGAGGTCGCTGCGTTCCGGATCTGATGCGGGACGGCGGGGTTGTCTCCGTTGCGCACTTCCCCTCGAGCGGCGCTGTACGCGGTATAGATAGCGTTCGACTTGGGCGCCTGACAGAGGTACACGGCCAGCTCCGCCAGCACGATTCCGGCCTCGGGCATGCCGAGAAAGTGCACGGCATCTTTTGCGGCAATTCCGAGCTTCAATGCTTCGGGATCAGCGAGCCCGACGTCTTCGGCCGCTGCGCGAACCAGCCGCCGGGCGATATACATCGGCTCTTCTCCACCCTCGAGCATGCGCACCAGCCAGTAAACGGCGGCATCGGCGTCACTGTTACGGATCGATTTGTGAAGCGCGGAGATGATGTTGTAGTGCTCCTCGCCCGACTTGTCGTAGACCAGCGAGCGCTGATGGAGAATCCGCGCAACTTCCTCGCGGGATAGCGGCTGGCCGGTCGACTGCGAGGTGGTGATGACCAGCTCGAGACTGTTCAGCGCCTGTCGCGCATCTCCTCCTGCAATCGAGCTTACAAAGTCGAGGGCCTCGGGCGATAACGTGATCTTCCGCTTGATGACCGACTCGTGCTTCATGGCCCGGTGGAGGATCTCTCGAATCTGCCCGTGCTCGAGTTTCTGGAGGACGATGACCTTGGCGCGGGACAGCAGCGCGGAGTTGATCTCGAAAGAGGGGTTTTCCGTGGTCGCTCCCAGCAGGGTGATGTCGCCGGCTTCGACATATGGTAGGAAAGCGTCCTGCTGCGCTTTGTTGAAGCGATGAATCTCGTCGATGAAGATAATGGTGCGGCGGCCCGTCGCGTCACGCTCTTTTCGCGCGTCTTCCATCATCGCCTTGATGTCCTTGATCGAGGCGCTCGTGGCCGACAGCGGAACGAACCGCGCCTTCGTCACGCGCGCGATGATCCGTCCCAGCGTCGTCTTGCCGGAACCGGGCGGCCCCCAGAAGATCAATGAGGGCACTCGGTCTTCCTCGATGGCGGTCCGAAGAAACTCGCCCGGCCCGAGCAGTTCGCGAAGTCCAACGACCTCATCGAGCGACGAGGGCCTCATCACCTCGGGAAGTGGCACCTCCTTGTCGACCCGCTTCCGGCCCGGCTGGAGATCGTCAAAGAGATTAGAAGTCATTTCAGATGAGACGAATTGAGAATTGAGAATTGGGAATTGAGAAAGAAAGGAGCAACAGAAAGAGGCAACGGAAGGTGTCATCCCGAGCCGCAGCGAGGGATGACACATCGGCTCTGACCTTTATTTCTCAATTCTCAATTCTCAATTTCTGCCCAGCAGGCTGAAGTCGATGTTGCCGCCGGAGATAACGGCGACACTGACGCCGTTCACTTTTACTTTTCCCGTTAGCAGCGCGGCGATGGCCAGCGCGCCGGTGGGCTCGATCACGAGTTTGGTCCGGTACATGACGAACTTGAGTACCTCCAGCAATTCGTCGTCGTCGACTGCGAGAATGTCGGTCACGCGCTCCCGGATGATGGCAAAGTTCCGCACTCCGAGCGCCGTGGTGCGAGCGCCGTCGGCGATGGTCCGTGGTGGATCGATCCGCACGATTTCTCCGCTGCGGAAGGAACGCTGGCCGTCATTGCCGGCCAGCGGCTCGACTCCATAAACACGGATCCGGGGATTGAGCGATGTCAGCGCCAGCGCAGTCCCTGCCAGCAACCCACCACCGCCGAGGGGAACGAATACGTTCTCGGCATCAGCGAGATCCTGATGAATCTCCAGTCCGACCGTTCCGGCGCCGGCGATCACGCGCGAGTCGTCGAACGGCGGAATGATCGATGCTCCGGTTTCCGCAGCGATCCGCTGTGCGACCTCGCCTCGCGTCGCCTCACCTACGCCGGCCTGAACGACCTCGGCACCATAGCCGCGCGTTGCGTCGACCTTCCACTGGTTGGCACCTTCCGGGATCACCAGGGTCGTTCTGACTCCCAGCAGCTTTCCGGCCAGAGCGACACCCTGGGCGTGGTTGCCCGAGGAGAAGGCGACCACTCCGCGACGACGCTCTTCGTCCTTGAGCTGCGACATCGCGTTGAGCGCTCCGCGGATCTTGAATGCTCCGGCGCGCTGGAGGTTCTCGCACTTCAAAAGCACACGGCCGCCGAGGCGAGCATCGATAGAGGCATTGGCGATCAGTGGCGTGCGGTGGATGAAAGCCGAGATCCGTGAATGTGCTGCCGAGACGTCGGCAAGGGTGGGAAGTTGCAGGTCGTTTGTCGTTGGCACGGCCGTTAGTATAAACTTCGTCGAAACGCAGCAAAGCGCGGCCCAGCTTTCCAGAGACGGTACTTTGTTTGACGCACGGGCGATCAGAGAGTATCGTTAACTCGTTCTTTTCCGCGCGATACGGTCAATTTGGGTTGGAGGTGTGGGTTATGTGGAGATTGATTGCCCGCGGGTCGGTCCTGGCGTTGCTAGCCGTGTGCCTGGTACCCGCTGCGTTTGCGCAGCCGGCCTTCATCGGCTTCATCGAGAAGCCAGCTGAAGGTTCCACCGTTACAGGAATGGTGCTCGTGCAGGGTTGGGCGGTCGACCCGACCGGAATCTCGAGAGTCGACTTATACGTCGATGACGTGTTCCAGTATTCGGCCGACATCAACATCCCTCGCATCGATGTCGTCGAGGCACATCCTGACTGGGAAGGCATTCAGAACCGACTCCCCGGTTTCCAGACTGGCTTCCAGGCCAGCCGCTTCTCGAATGGCCCGCACATCATTTCCATGCGTGTCATCACGTCGGACAATCAGACGTTCGAGATCGGCCGCAGGACGGTTATCGTCGACGGGAAAAAGAACCAGTCACCGTTTGGCTATGTCGACAGTCCCGACTCGGTGGCGATCTATGACGTCAACGGATCGTTTCCGGTGTCTGGCTGGGTGACTGACACCGACGGCGTGGCTCGGGTCGATGTCCTGATCGACAACCTGAATCAACAGTCGGCGGTTTATGGGGATCCCCGCCCCGATGTCGGCAACTCATTTCCTGATTTCCCGGCTGCTCTGTACAGCGGATTCGTCGCAGAGATCGATTCGACCAGGATTCAAGACGGTGTGCATGTGCTGCAGGTACGAGCGACCGATCGCCTGGGCCTGAGCCGCGTCATCGGTATACGCAACATTCAGGTCTTCAACAGTGAGAACAATCTGCGTCCCTTCGGCCGGCTCGATGAACCGATCAAAGACGCCGTGCTCTTTGGCTCCTGCGGGAATGTTGTTCCGGTCGTATCTCCCGGGGTTCGTCCAGACTCACACTTTACCCCGATCCGCGGTTGGGCACTCGATCTGGGGACCCGCGAAAACACTGGTCGCGTCTCCTACGTTGAACTTCTCATCGACGGCGCGCGCATCGTCTCGACCGATGACTGCACCTACGTTGGCACGATCGGGAACGTAGTCGTCGATTCGTACGTGAACTGTTACGGACTGCCCCGCTTCGATGTTGCCAAGTACTACGCGACCTACCCCGACTCTCCAAGGTCCGGCTTCATGTTCCTCCTCGACATCGGAACGCTGCTGAAAACGGGTGGTGGATTCTTCAATCCCGGTCACCATGTCATGAAAGTCCGGGTAGGCGATCAGGAGCAGACCTTCGCCGATATCCCAAACACGGCCGGCGTGAACGTCTTCTTCCAATGTATCCAGGACGTTCCGGGCCAGGGCAACTTCAACGCTCCGCCGTTCGGCTATATCGATTTCCCGACCAACTTCGACTATCTCAAGGGAACGGTGACGTTCTTTGGATGGACTCTCGACGAAACCTCCTTCGACACCTCCCGAATTGAGATTCTCATCGACGGCATCGTGGCTGGCAATGCCAGCACCGGTTACATCCGCACCGATGTCCATGATGCTTATCCCTTCATCTTCAACAGCACGACCTCGGGCTGGCGCTTCAACATGGACACCACTCAACTCAGCGACGCTCGTCATCGCCTTGTCGTACAGGCCGTCGAGCAGAGCGGTCGCAAGACTATCATCGGCTCGCGCGACTTCTACGTGAACAACCCGCAGAACTAGGCGTCCAACGATTTCACCTCAAAAGCCCGGCTTCGGCCGGGCTTTTTTGCGTTTCGGAGGCTCTCGTGTGGTGCGTCGTGACGGGGTAGGGCTGATGAGCGTAGTGAAATGCAGAATTCAGGAATGGTGAACCCAGAATTGTGCGCGGCGCCCAGCCCCGTAGGGGCGTTTGAGAATAGCCCAGCACGAAGTGCTGGGATCGATCGGGTCCAGTAAGCAGTGTCGAGCCCCGGAGGGGCGATTGAGAGGGCCGTCAATCGCCCCTCCGGGGCTCGACAACGAAATCTCGGGGACCATTTCCCAGGACTTCGTCCTGGGGCTATTCTCAAACGCCCCTACGGGGCTAAAAGCTCACGCACGTCAGTTTCTTTTTCTAATTAACACAGGCGTTCGATCCGAAGAGAACCTTGGGGTATTCAAGGTTCAGGTATCTAACGTCTCATTGAAACGGGCTGATCACGTGTGTCGCCAAAAGCGCGATCAGAATCACGCCGAGTGCGATTCGATACCAGATGAAAACGTAGGTGGTATGCGTGCGCAGATAGCGGAGCAGGAACCAGATTGATGCCCATCCGACGACGAACGAAATGACAGTGGCGATGATCGTCGGCGTCACCCCTACCTCCATCAAGTGCTTTCGCTCCTTGACCATCTCCAGCAATCCGCTGCCGAGGATCGCTGGAATGCTGAGCAGAAAGGAGAAGCGGGCCGCGGCCTCCCGTGATAGACGGCGGAAAAGTCCCACCATGATCGTCGATCCGCTGCGTGACATGCCTGGGATGAGGGCCAAGCTCTGTCCGAGTCCCATGGCCACGGCGTCGGTGAGATTGACATCGGCGATCTCTCGCCCTTCATTTCGCGCCGCGTAAGACTCGGCCAGCATGAGAAGAACGGCCACGAAGATGAGTGTGAAGGAAATGATCCAGAGGCTGCGCGCCTCGGTCTCGATGAAATGCTTGAAGGCCAGGCCGAGAACGACCACCGGGATCGTGCCGATGCCGATGTACCAGGCCAGCCTTGAGTCATGGTCGGCGAATGGCCTGCCCTTGAAGATGCCCTGAAAAAAAGCGACCGTCAGCTTCACCAGATCGGGAAAGAAGTAGATGAGCACTGCCAGCAGGGTTCCGAGCTGAATGACGGCCGTGAAGGCCGCGCCTGGATCTTTCCAGCCGAGCAGTGCCGGTACGAGACGAAGGTGAGCGCTGCTGCTGACTGGAATGAACTCGGTGAGCCCCTGAATGAGTCCCATCACGATGGCCTGGAAAATCGACATTACATCTCCCACACCACCGGCAGAATCATCGGACGGCGGCTAAGTTTCTTTCGGAAATACCGTTTGAGCATCGAGCGGATGCGCTCCTGTACAGCCTCTGCATCCCGTAACTCTTCGACGGCGATCTCGAGCAAGAGAGAGCTAAGCAACTCTCGAACCTCCCCGAGTACATCGGCGCTTGCGTCGACGTGCACCAAGCCTCTGGTGATGATCTCGGGCTCACGGACCAGTCGTCCTGAGCTCATGTCGAGAGCCAGTACGATGATGACGAAACCGTCTTCGGCCAGATGCCGCCTGTCCCGCAGGACGACTTCGGCGACCTCCTCAGCCTGGGCGTCGACGAACACCTTTCCAGTGGAGACAGGCGCGTCGAGAATGCGGGCCCCTCCATTCTTCATCTCCACGACTTCACCATTGGTCACGACGAAGATGTTGTCGCGCCGAACCCCGGCACTCTCGGCAAGTCTGGCGTGATGGACCAGCTGACGAAGACCACCATGGATGGGAATGAAGAACCGGGGGCGAGTGAGGTTCAGGAGAGTTTTCAACTCCTCCCTGCAGGCATGGCCGGAGACGTGGATGTCGCGAACCTCGTCATGGATGACATCAGCACCGCGCCGGTAAAGATTGTCGATGACTCGACCAATCGCCTTCTCGTTTCCTGGAATCGTTCGAGCCGAGATGATCACCAGGTCGCCCGGTTGCAGCGAAACCGATTTGTGCTCCCCCAGAGCCATTCTCGCCAGCGCCGAGGTCGTTTCACCCTGCGTCCCGGTCGTAATGATGACGACGTCTTTAGCCTCCTCATCCATCGGCTTGTTATGGCCGGGCCGGACCTCGCGGGGAAAGCGGATCCAGCCGAGTCTCTCGGCGATCTCGACGTTGTCGACCACGGAGCGGCCAATGAGAAATACTTTGCGGCGATAGCGTCGGGCGGCGTCGATGATCTGCTGCAGACGATGGATGTGCGAGGCGAAGGTGGTGACGACGACGCGTCCCGTGACGTTAGCGAAGATGCGCTCCAGTGACGCTCCGACGGTCCGTTCCGAATGGGAATAGCCGTCGATGACGGCGTTGGTGGAATCGCTGAGCAGCATCATCACCCCTTCTTCCCCAAGGCTGGCGAAGCGTGCCAGATCGGTCGGCTTGTGATCGACGGGTGAGGAGTCGAATTTGAAATCGCCGGTGTGCACGATCGTCCCGATGGAGGTGGTGATGGCCAGCGCGATGGCGTCGACGATGGAGTGCGTGACGTGGATCGGTTCGACGCGAAACGGTCCCACCTCGACGACGGTGCGATGAGTGAGGGTGCGGAGATCGACCATCCCCTTCATCCCGAACTCCTCGAACTTGCCCTCGATGAAGCCGAGCGTCAGCGGCATTCCGTAAATCGGCGCGTGCACGATTCCAGCGAGAAAAGGGATTGCTCCGATGTGATCTTCGTGGCCGTGTGTCAGGAAGATGCCGACCACATTGCTGGCGCGCTCGAAGACGTAGGACATGTCGGGAATCACTGCGTCGACGCCGAGAGTAGCCGAGTCGGGAAACATCATGCCGCAATCGACGATGATCGAGCTGTCACCCAGCTCGTAGACCATCATGTTCATGCCGAATTCGCCGAGTCCTCCAAGGGGAATGATGCGGAGAGTGGGAGGGGCGGGTTGGGCCGCAGTGGCGGGCGTTGATTTAGTCTCAGTGTCGGTCATGGTGTTTTGGCTTTGATTCGAAAAAGCGGTGATCGAGGGAAGGCAGTACGATCGTGTCATCCCGAGCCGCAGCGAGGGATCTGGGCGGGGGCCCTACCAACGCGCGTATTACGCACAATCGCCTGACGCCGCGACGGTAAGGCCCCCGCCCAGATCCCTCGCTGCGGCTCGGGATGACACATTGCCCTGTTTCCACGCAGTCGCCCCTGAATGACCCCAATCGCAACCTACGGATAAATCCGATTCAGCATTCTCGGATAAGGAATGCACTCCCTCAAGTGATGCACGCCCGAGATCCAGGCCACTGCTCTTTCGATGCCCATGCCGAAGCCGCTATGCGGGAATGAACCGTACTTGCGAACATCGAGGTACCACTGAAAGGCCTCGACCGGCAGGTTGTGCTCCTTGATCCTCTGGAGGAGAAGATCGTGATCATGGATTCTCTGCGAGCCCCCGATGATCTCGCCATAACCTTCTGGAGCCAGCATGTCGAGCCCCAGCACCACCTCAGGATCTTTTGGATCCGGCTGCATGTAGAACGCTTTGATCCCGACCGGGTAACGCGAAACCATCACCGGCCGCTCGTAGGCCTCGGCCAGAGCCGTCTCTTCGTCGGCACCGAGGTCGTCGCCGAACTTCACGCTCATACCCCGGCTGATGAGAACATCGATGGCCTGGCGATAGGTGATTCTGGGAAACGGTCGCCGGATGTTCTCGAGCTTGCTGATGTCGCGCTCGAGGGTCTTGAGCTCCTCCCGGCAGCGATCGAGGGCGCGCGCGACGATATACTCGACAAACTCCTCGGCGAAGTCCTGGAGCTCATCGAACTCCATGAAGGCCACCTCGGGCTCGATCATCCAGAATTCCATCAGATGCCGGCGGGTCTTCGATTTCTCGGCGCGGAAGGTGGGGCCGAAGCAGTAGACCTTCCCGAAAGCAGCCGCGGCGGGCTCGAGGTAAAGCTGGCCAGACTGCGAGAGGA
>DASZZV010000455.1:0-10450 GCA_035544835.1 Thermoanaerobaculia bacterium | reverse complement strand
CGCTCAGGATGACAAGCACGTTTCTTTCCCTCATCGGCGACGCAGCGTCGTGCCTTGCTCAGGATGATAAGGTTCATTTGGGCTTCAACAACGTCCGGCGCTGTTTCCGCGCTCGGAATGACACTTTCCTCAGAGCTTGCTGCCATCTCCTACTTCTTGATCGCTGGCAATAGGGTGAGGCCCACTTTTTCAATTTTCAATTTTCAATTTTCAATTCCGAGGCGTCGAGCCCCAGCTCGCGGTCGCCGATGGTGTGCGAAAGTGAAGTCAGGCCCAGCCAGCCGAAACCGGCGGCGAAGCCGCCCAGAACGTCGGAGGGGAAGTGGACCGCGAAATAGATCCGGGAGAAGCCGACCGTTCCTATGATCCCAAAAGTAGCGATGTGGGCCAGGAGCTGCGTGGCCGCCGAGCGATTGCGGACCAGGTGATGCACGACGATCGGATAGGTCGCGGCCGAGAGAAGGGAGTGGCCGCTCGGAAAGCTGTGCGACTTGGGCAGGCGGATCTTACGTTCCCGCTGTAAGTCCGGTCTCTGTCGCTGGAAGATTGCCTTCAATGCCGTATTCAAGACCATGGCGCCGCCGGTACTGATGATTACCGTCGAGGCGTCGTGATTTCTCTTGCGCCAGATCATAGCGATGGCCGTGATGCCGGCGGCTGTTCCGATGGCTGCGTGCGAGCCGAGGTGGGTGATGACCTTCATGGCCGTGGTCATCCCCTCGCTGGAGGCGGTGTGAACGAGATCGATTACCGCCACGTCGTATTTCTCGGCGCGGCCTTCGACGACTGCTTCAGCCTGTTCCTTAAAGAACCAGAAGGCTAAAGCTGCGATCGCGACCCCGCCGGAGGTGCCGATGGCCAGAGGAAGGAAGCCACTTTCTCGTTCCGGGCGCCGGGCTGGGTTCGTCGAGGAGCGTGACCTCTTTTTCATTGTTTCGAACATATCACAGCGGTTTGTGCAAGACAGCGGACAGCAGCGGCCATGGCCGCCGCTCCCGGTATTTTGGCGACTCCCGACGCCGTCACCGTGAGCCGGGGAACGACGCAGGCGTCGCCGATGAGGGAAAGAAACAAAGCTTGTCATCCTGAGCGACAGCGAAGGATCTTTGGTGACATCACAGGGGTTTGAGTTTGGCAATTTTTCTCATGTCACCAAAGATCCTTCGGTCGCACTCACTCCCTACTGATTCCTTACTCCTGCGCGTGCTCCCTCAGGATGACAAGTTCCAAAACCCGCGTAGATACTGCGATCATCGACGAGACCGCACAGCTCTCGAGGTCATCTCTGTCCTCGGCCGGTATTCGCGGAGCGAAATTGCCACTGGCGCCAGAGGAGTATCGCCGTGCAATCGAGGGTAAGGGGGGAGACATCACGAAGGCGAAAAAGAAAACCTAGAGAGTTTTTACGTACGACACAAAGCGGTGGCCGACGACCGCTCCGCAGCTTTTCCTGTAGAAGTCGATCGCGTCGGTCCATGGAATGACGGCTTTGGGGTAACCGAGATTCCGAAGGTCTCGCAACGATGCCAGTAGCAAGGCCTTTCCGAGTCCTTTTCCCCGCTGAGAAGTCTGGACTCCGGTCGGTCCGAAAAATCCGAGCCCGCGGTTGTTCGAGTCATGAGCGCTGAATCCGTCAATGCCTCCATTCCGCTCGGCGATGAAAACGGTTGGCGGGTTGTTACGGAGCGCCGCCTGGGTCTCGAACGCCCAGATCCGGCCGAAGTTCTCTTCGATGAATCGAGTCACACGCTGGCGGTCGCTGGCGAGAGCACGCCGGACCTCATCGCTGTCGGAACCGTACAGCAGTGGGTTGTCGTTGAGACTGCACTCGAGATTGGAGGTCGCTGGGCCCGAGTCATACCCAAGTTTTTCGAGAAAGAAGCGGACGGCAGGATCGTCTTCGGGAACACCGGGCACAAAGTAATTGCCGGCTTCAGCTCCCACCGCAATGCGCATCTGACCATCTTTCGCGACGTGCTGTTCGGCCTGAGTCAGCAGCGCCGAGCCGACTCCGGTGTGCCGATGGGGACGGCTCACTACGAGAAGCCGGAGGAAGCGGCCGCAGACGACGGCGAATCCCGCCGGCTCCTCTTCGCGAAAGGCCAGCAGGACCAGAGAAGGGCCTGAGAATCCGGGATCGAAACACTTTTCGCTCAGAACCGTCAAAAGGTCGTAGGGAGCATCGTTGCCCTGGGCTGCAACCACCTCGAGAAGGGTCCGCTGTTCGGTACGCGCAGTCTCGATTCTGAGTTCGTCATCCATGACCGCCGGAAGCTTAACCCTGTCGCTCTCGGTGGGGAAGTAGAGTTGCAATTTTTGGAGTCTCAAGGCGTTTTCAGGACAACATATGCAAAGAGCACTCTGTCTTCTTTCCATCGTCACGCTGCTTGCTGCCTGTGGCGGCAAGCAGGAAACCCCAACTCAAGAAGCTGTCCCGCTCGCGCCCGCAGCAGCGGCACCTGCACAGGATTCGGCATCTCCGACGACCGCCAGCGTCACTCCGGCCAAGGTTCCCCTTCAGGCTGAACAGCAACCAGGGCCCCTTCTGCCGAAAATGACTTCTTCGAGCTCGTCCGCTTCCCCTGTCAAATCGGTGTCAAAGACGAAGACCAAAGAAGAGACTGCAGGAAACGAGACCGAGAAACAGCGGATCACACGCCTCGCCGCAACCGTTCTCAATCCCGAGGGGATTTCGCCGCTCCCGGCAATGGCTTACAAGCTGGCTAAGGACATCCCCGATCGCCTCGAGAAGCTCTACTGCTATTGCCATTGCCACGAGGACCCGGTCCTTCAACACAAGAGCCTTCTGAGCTGCTATCAGGACCATCACGCCGTCGATTGTCTCGTTTGTCAGAACGAGGCAAAGCAGGCCTGGCTCGACTGGAAGGATGGCATCCCAGTCGAGGTCTCCGTCAAGGAGATCAATCTGATGTACAACAACGGCAACCCCTCGCCCTCGACGCCGATCCCGGAATGATGTCGGGTAGCTCAACGTGCTCATTGAGACACTCGGCGGGCCGAAGCCACCAGACTTCGGCGATGTAGCGATAGCGAGGATGAGGCACAGTGCGCTGAGAATGAAGAGGGCGGCGTTGACCGACTGCCCTTTGATCATTGGGTTTACGTCATTACGGTATCGATTCGCGAACGAGCTCACTTTGGCTTCACTTTCGCAGATTTGCATCCTCCATGAATGTCGCACCGCTGGTTTCCTGTCCTCAGTGCGGTCGCTCCAACCGCATTCCTGAGCTGAAGCAGGGGAAGGCGGCGGTCTGCGGAAACTGCAAGACCCCGCTGGACAAGGATCGGTCCCCGCTCATTCTGTCGCAGTCGAATTTCGACTCGATTCTCCGCGGAGGACCGCTGGTGGTCGATTTCTGGGCGCCCTGGTGCGGTCCATGCCGGATGATCGCGCCGATCATCGATGGCCTGGCGAACGAAAGACGTGACGTTCTGTTCGGAAAGCTCAACGTCGATGAGAATCAGCCCATCGGTTCGCGCTACGGCGTGAGCAGTATCCCCACCTTGATTTTCTTCAAACGCGGTGAGGAGAAAGGACGCCTGGTCGGTGGGGTCGGGCGCGCGCAGATTGAACAGGCCATTCAGCAATATCTCAGCTGAGTCCGAGATTTCGCGTTTCGCTCTCTCGGCCTTCATCGCCTTCATAATTGGGGGCATTCGGCTCGGAATCATCGGAGCGGTCATGGCTATACCGGCAGCGGCCATTGTCCAGGTAACAATGGAAGAAGCTTTCGTTGGGCCGCGTGAACGACGTCTTCAGCGCGGACGGCCCGGTGCGTTGCTTGGCAACCCTGAGCCTTAGATACGGATTGAGAATGAGAATTGAGAAAGTAAGAAGGTAATGCAGTTTCTCAATTCCTAATTCGCCTCCGAATTTACTGTTGTTTGCAGTAAAGAAGAGACCGCCACGAACTTCAAATAACGGCATTTGCCTTGCAGTAGACAGGGCATCGGACGCATTCCGATCAGGAGGAATCAGATGACTATCAAAGACAAGGGTTTCGATCGTACCCCGGACAGTAACCCCGATCCGATCACCAAAGAGCCAGGTGCCCATCCCATCGGCGTTGCCGGCGGCGGAACAGGCGGTGCGATGGCCGGAGCGGCAGTCGGTGGAGCAGTCGGTGGCCCCGTGGGCGCCCTCGTTGGTGGCGCAATCGGTGCTGTGGCCGGCGGACTGGCAGGCAAAGGCGTAGCTGAGTCTGTGAATCCAACCGAAGAAGACGCGTACTGGCAGAAAGAGTACAAGAACCGACCGTATTACAAGGCCGGTCATGACTACAACACGTACGGCCCCGGCTATAGGTATGGTTACGAGAGCGCGACGCAGCCGACCTATGCTGGCCGTTCTTTCGAGGACGCCGAGCCGCATCTGGAGAAGAACTGGAACACCTATCGTGGAACAGCGAAGACCGAGTGGCGAGATGTTCGTGATGCCACCCGCGATTCCTTCAGCCGCGTGCAGTCCCGCACCGGCGCCGGAATGACCAGGGCTTCGGAAGTCGGACATGACGTCGCACGCGAGACCGGACAGAAGACCGATGCCGTCTGGGATCAGGTAAAGGGCAACTGGCATCAGATGAAAGGAAGCATCAAATCCAAATGGAACGACCTCACTGACGACGATGTCGATCAGATGAAGGGAGAGCGAGAGAAGATCGTCGGGAAGATCCAGGAGCGATACGGCCGCGAGAAGTGGCGCGAGGCCGATATCGAGAGCGAGATTCGCGGATTCAATCGCAACTAAAGCCGATCAACATGCAACTCCAAAAGGACACGGCCCGGCCGTGTCCTTTTTCGTTTCCAAACGTCATAAATAGCGAGCCCCTCCTTTGGCGTCCCCCCTCACCCGGAATGGAAGAGTGGGGCGGCGCGTTCGAGTGGGGCGTGAAATCAGTCGTAAATTCAATCAGAGGAAGCAGAACCCATCGCATGCATTCTTCGACTCAACGACTCCTTCGAATCACCCTCGCAATCGCACTGGGCCTTTTCTCGACAACCATTCTTCTGGCGGCACCTCCCGCGCGACAGAACGGCAGAATCGTCTACGACGCCAAACTCGATCGGCTCGTTCTTTTTGGTGGAATGACCAAGGTCGATGCGAACCGCAACACCTTCCAGCTGGGCGACACATGGGAATGGACCGGAAAATCCTGGATTCAGATCTTCACCGCCAAGGCACCGTCGGCGAGATCGGCATTCGCGATGGTCTATGACTCGGCGCGATCCCAGGAGGTTCTGTTCGGCGGCACGGCCGGTCTTGACAGCGACAAGAAGCCTGTCGTGCTCGGCGACACCTGGGTCTTCCACGATCAGAACTGGTCGCAGGTAAATACGCCGAGCTCACCGCCGGCAAGGAGTCTCGCCGCCGCAGCCTACGATCCGATTCGTGATCGGGTCATCCTGTTCGGCGGATTCAATGGCACGACCGACATCTTCGACTCGTGGGAATTCGACGGAACGACCTGGCGAGAGACGCAGGTCGCCGGCCCGCAGATTCGAGACCCCTTCATGACCTACGACGTCCTCAGAAACGACGTTGTGCTCCTAGGCGAGAATTCCAAGAACGAGTCGGAGATGTATCACTACGTGAGTGGCGCGTGGGAGAAGCTCACCCCGGCACACCTTCCCACCTGCGTGCTGCTGGCCTCGATGGCCTATGACACAACCAAGAACCGTATCGTGCTGGTCAATGGTGTCTGCCCCAGCGGGGCGACCCCGCAGGAAACATGGATCTGGGATGGCGCGGACTGGACGAAGAAAGACGTGAAGATCCTGCCAGGGCAGGTCACGGGCGTGGCCATGACCTACGACCCGACCCGCGATGAGGTATTTCTGTTCGGAGGCGGCGCCGTCGATGGCGTGCTTCAGAGCATTGCCTTTCGCTTTCACGACGACGACTGGGCAGAGGTAAAAGAAGAGCTTCTGCAGCCCAGTCCTCGCTCGCTCTTCGTCTTCGAGAAGGATCCGACCAGAGGAGTGACCTGGCTGTTCGGTGGCCATGACGATCAGACCGATTACTACGATCTCTGGAAGCTCCAGGCTGGCAAGTGGGAGCTCATCACGGCGACAGATCCACCGGCGGGCTGCACGTACCCCGCTGGCGCTTTCGACACAGACCGCTCGAAGCTGGTCATCGTCTGCGAAAGCGGTATTGGCTATGAGTGGGATTCCGAGAAGTGGACGAAGTTCGAGCCGAAAACCCGGCCAGCCACGCGACGCTTCAGCTCGGTAGTCTATGACCCGGTGCAGAAGCGGACGATCCTTTACGGCGGATTCGACGGTATCAACTATCAATCTCTGACATGGCTCTGGGACGGTACTGCCTGGAAGAAGAACACCAAGGGGAATCCCAGGCCCAGGGCGCTTACGGCCATGTTCTACGACCCCGTTAAACAGAAGACTTTCGTCTTCGGTGGGATCGGACGGCCAACAACCGACGACCGGATTACCCGCTACGCAGACATGTGGTCTTTCGAGGGGACGAAGTGGCTGCAGTTGAAGACCGTTCCGACCCTCCCGGCCGCACGCTACGGAACGATGACCTCGATCGATCCGGCCTCCGGAAACATTCTCATGTTTGGCGGAAAGAGTGCGACCGAGCAGTACATCAACGAACAGTGGCTGTGGAACGGGACCACCTGGGCGAAAATCGAGCCAGCCAAGAGTCCGTCGCCCAGAATGAACCTGGGGTTGACCGTCGATCCCAGCACAGGCAAACTGACATTGTTCGGCGGATACGCAGGCTACTTCTTCTCCGAGCTGTGGACCTTCAGTGGATCCTCGTGGACCCTGCAGGTTCCGCAATAAGAGCAAATTGAGAACTGGGAATTGAGAATTGAGAAAGGGTCGGGAGCCGAACTCGCCGCCCGATCTCTTTCGGACTCCAGGGCGCACTCCGGTGCGCCCTTTTACGTTTTTGACGGGGATCTCCTTCTTTCCCAATTCTCAATTCTCAATTCTCAATTTCTCCCACGGTGGTAAGGTACCGATGATGACAACGGCAGTTCAATCGGCGGCAGGGAAGGGTCTTGTATCCCGAACGGGTCTGGCCGATGCTCTGAACGCCGTTGTTGGCGTGGATGCCGTCGCAGTCGAGGAGCGGGCAGCATCGCTGGCGAAGCGGTCGCTCAAGAAGGAATCCAAGGTGTCGGGCCTCAAGACCATCATCACCATGATGGATCTCACGACGCTCGAGGGGAAGGACACGCCGGGGAAAGCCTTCGCGCTCTGCCAGAAGGCCATGCGCCCCGATCCGTCGGATCGGTCCATCCCGCACGTTGCCGCCGTCTGCGTCTATCCGACCATGATTCCCCATGTGAAGAAGGCTCTCGGGAACAGCGGTGTGAAGGCAGCGGCCGTGGCCACGGGATTCCCCAGCGGGCAGACGACGCTTCGGGTGAAGATCGAAGAGACTCGCGAGACGGTGGCCATGGGCGCAGACGAGATCGACATGGTGATCGATCGTGGTGCTTTTCTATCAGGCCATCACGAAGAGGTCTTCGATCAGATCGTGGCCGTCAAGGAAGCGTGCGGTCCTGCCCATCTGAAGGTCATCCTGGAGACGGGCGACCTGGCGAATTTCGATCAGGTTCGTCGCGCCTCGATGATCGCCATGTACGCCGGGGCAGACTTCATCAAGACCTCGACCGGGAAAGTGACCGTCAACGCCACGCTGCCGGTGACACTGGTCATGCTGGAGGCGATCCGCGATTTCCATCACCTCACCGGGAAGATGATCGGCATGAAGCCGGCCGGCGGCATCTCCACCTCCAAGCTCGCTCTGTCGTACCTCGTGATGTTGTACGAGACACTCGGCGGTGACTGGATGAATCCGGATTTCTTTCGCTTCGGAGCGAGCTCTCTTCTGAACGATGTCCTCATGCAGCTGCGCAAGGAGACGACGGGTATTTATCAGTCGGCCGATTACTTCACACTCGACTAAGGCTAGCTTCTAGCTTCTAGCTTTTAGCTAGAAGCTGGAAGCTGGAAGCTGGAAGCTGGAAGCTAAGACTATGGAAGAAAACACGACGATTGAGATTCAACGCCTCAAGCCGGGGGCGGCGTCGGCAATGCCGGCACTGTGGGAGTACTCGGCATCTCTGGAATCGACCGATCATGTTCGGATTCAGAAGAAGTATGGGCTTTTCATTGGCGGCGAATTCGTCGATCCGGCCTCGGGGAAATACTTCGAAACGATCAACCCGGCCACGGAAGAGACCCTGGCCCGCGTAGCGGATGCCAACGCCGAGGATGTCGACCGCGCCGTTGTGGCCGCGCGAAAGGCGTACGAGAAATACTGGCGGAAGCTTCCAGCCATTGAGAGAGGGAAGTACATCTATCGGATCGCCCGGTTGATCCAGGAGAAGGCCCGCGCCTTCGCTGTGGTGGAGACGATGAACGGCGGCAAGCCGATCAAGGAAAGTCGTGACATCGACATTCCGCTGGCCGCTGCGCACTTTTTCTACTACGCCGGCTGGGCTGACAAACTCGATTACGCTTTCCCGAACCGGAAGGTCTCGCCGCTCGGCGTGGCAGGACAGATCATCCCCTGGAACTTTCCGCTGCTCATGGCGGCCTGGAAGATCGCGCCCGCACTTGCGGCCGGCAACACGGTCGTTCTCAAGCCGGCGGAGACGACCCCTCTGACGTCGCTGATGCTGGCCGAGGTGATTCAGGAGAGCGGCCTTCCTCCTGGCGTGGTGAATATCATCACCGGCGGTCCCTCCACTGGAAGCGCGCTGGTTGCGCATGAAGACGTCGACAAGATCGCCTTCACCGGGTCGACCGAGGTCGGCAAACGGATTCAGCGTGCCATTGCCGGAACCAGGAAACGGGTAACGCTCGAGCTGGGTGGAAAGGCGCCCAACATCATCTTCGAAGATGCGCCGCTCGATCAGGCCGTGGAAGGGATCATCAACGGCATCTACTTCAATCAGGGTCACGTCTGCTGCGCCGGCTCGCGGCTCTTCGTTCAGGAATCGGTCCTGGAGCCGGTTCTCAGGAAGCTGCGTCAGCGTGTGGGCACTCTGCGGGTTGGAAACCCGCTCGACAAGAACACCGATATTGGTGCCATCAACTCGCAGGCGCAGCTCGACAAGATCCGGGAACTGGTCAATAGCGGGATCGAAGAGGGGATCGAGATGTATCAGCCCCAGTGCACTCTTCCCGATCGCGGCTTCTGGTTCCCGCCGACATTTTTCACCGGCGTGGCACAGTCGAATCGCATCGCTCAGGAAGAGATCTTCGGCCCCGTCCTTTCGGTGCTCACGTTCAGAAGTCCCGAGGAGGCCATCGAGAAGGCTAACAACACGCCGTATGGTCTCTCGGCCGGTATCTGGACGGAGAAGGGCTCGCGAATCCTCAAGATGGCGCAGAAGCTTCGTGCTGGAGTGATCTGGGCGAACACCTACAACAAGTTCGATCCCTCTTCGCCTTTCGGTGGATTCAAGGAGTCGGGCTTCGGCCGCGAGGGAGGGCTGCACGGACTCGCAGGGTACGTGAGGCTGCAATAGCGATGGCTACGAACCGTCTGCCCGTTCGAAAGACTTACAAGCTCTTCATCAATGGAGAGTTTCCGCGCACGGAGTCGGGGAGGTTTTATCCGATCTACTCCGAGAAGGGAGAAGTGTTGCTGGCCAACGCATGTCGAGGCTCCAGAAAAGATCTACGCAACGCTGTTGTTGCGGCGCGAAAAGCGTTCTCCGGCTGGAGCGGAAAGACAGCCTATAACCGCGGGCAGATTCTCTATCGACTGGCCGAGGTGTGTGAGTCACGTGCTGGTGAGCTCGAGGACGAGCTTCGCTCGCTGGGAGCTGGCAAGCAGGACGCACGCGAGGAAGTGGAGCAGTCCATCGACCGCTGGATCCACTACGCCGGCTGGTCCGACAAGTTCCAGCAGATTCTCGGCAGCGTGAATCCCGTGGCGGGACCGTACTACAACTTCACGGTTCCCGAGCCGACAGGGGTCGTCGGCATTGTCGCTCCCGAGAAGCCCGCTCTTCTCGGTATCGTGAGTCGCATCGCTCCGGCCATTGTTTCCGGCAACTCGGTGCTGGTCATCGCTTCTGAAAAATATCCGCTTCCAGCAATGACACTCGGCGAGATCATGGCCACAGCCGATGTCCCGGCCGGGGTCGTGAACCTGTTATCCGGTCTGAAGAGCGAGCTGATTCCCTGGATGGCGGCACACATGGACATCAACGCCATCGACTGCAGCGGCGTCGATCCCGAGCTTCTCGCCAAGGTTCAGACCACCGCTACCGACAACGTGAAGCGTCTCGTCCGCGCCCGCGGCGACGAAGTCGACTACACGACAGATCAGTCGCTGTATGCCATCGCCGATTTTCTGGAGATGAAGACGGTCTGGCATCCAATGGGGATGTGAGCCCTTTGGGAATTGAAAATTGAAAATTGAAAATTGAAAAAG
>DASZZV010000454.1:0-4504 GCA_035544835.1 Thermoanaerobaculia bacterium | reverse complement strand
CTATGGATTGCCAGCCAGAGCGATGGCCTGCGCCGTCTCTTCACGCCGGAATTGAAGCGGGACGAGGCCGTGCGTCGCGCTGCTGCGGCTCTCTTTTATGAGCGTGGCCTGGCCAACACGATGGCCGAAACGGGCGTGTTGCTGTACGTGTCGCTGCTGGAGCGGCGCGTCGAGATCCTCGCCGATCGCGGCGTGTTGACCTGTGTGCCACCGGAGAAGTGGAACGCCACGGTGAGAGAGCTGCATCGGACGAACACTACGCCCGATTCCGCTGCTCTGGTCGCTGCTGTCGCGCGGCTCGGATCTCTCCTCGAGGAGGCCCTTCCCGCTGGCGAGCTGAATCCGGACGAACTGTCCAACGCGGTGAGGTTCGTCGTCGAATGAAGAGACGACCGTGGCTTGCGGCTCTACTGCTCCTTGTCATTTCGGCGACATTCGCCGTGACGGCGACGGCGCGAGTGGGAGGAGGTCAGAGCTACGGAGGTGGTTCGTCGAGTGGTGGCGGAAGTGGGGGAGGTGGTGGGGGCGGCGAGATCATTTTCTATCTCTTCCGCTTTCTTTTCTGGCTGACCTTTCACTTTCCGCTGATCGGGATTCCGGTCGACATTGTCGTCATCTACGCCGTCTATCGCTACCTGAATCGGCAGGGGGGATCCTCGACGCGGACTATCAACTCCATCCGAGTAACCCCGGGAGTGGCGATCAGCGACGAGCAGGTGGAGCTCGATGCTCTTCGCCGCTTCGACCCCAATTTCTCGGAGATCGTTTTCACCGACTTCTGCTACGCACTTTACGCGCGGTCGCAGTACGCGCGCGGAAGCAAAGGGCTGGCGAATCTCGCACCCTACCTGAGCGAACCGGCCCGGCAGAGTCTGGACAAACGGAATCCTCCGGGGCTCAAGGAAGTCCGTGGCGTTCTGGTGGGCGCGTTCCGCTTCATCGGCTACAGCGGCATCGACACTCCGACCGTCACGGCCGCGATCGAGCTTGAATGCAACTACACAGAGTTGGTCGAGCGCGAGGGTCGCGAGATTGAGACGACCTGGTACACGAAGGAGCAGTGGCGACTGGAGCGCGCGCGGGACATTCTGTCGCCGGTCCCGGATCAGGCTGGACCCGATCGCTGTCCGAATTGCGGCAGCTCCATGGAGTTGACGACTGAAGGCAACTGCCGGCACTGCGGAGTGCGCGTGGAGAACGGCGCTTTCCAGTGGTTCGTGCAGTCGATCGTGGTGCTGGACAAGGAGAACCGCGGCCCGCAGCTCACCGGCACCGTTCCGGAAGTCGGTACCGATCTGCCGACGCGCTTCCAGCCGCGCTTCGCTACGGCGATGGCCGCCTTCGAGGCTGCGCACCCCGATTTCAAGTGGGAAGACTTCGACGCCCGCGTGACGATGATCGCCCGCGAGTTGCAGAGCGCCTGGTCCTCGCTCGAATGGGAAAGGGCCCGGCCTCACGAGACTGACAACCTGTTCCAGATGCATCGCTACTGGATTACCGCCTATCAGCGCCAGTCTCTTCGCAACGTAGTCGACGACTTCACAGTCGCGCGGATCGAGCCTGTCCGTATCAGTGACGACGCCTTCTACGACTCCATCACCGTGCGGATCTTCGCCAGCGGCCGCGACTACACGATCGATAGTGCCGGGAAAGTGGTGGCCGGATCCAGAACGGCGGTTCGCTCCTGGACCGAGTACTGGACCTTCATTCGCAGCCGCGGCCGCACCGGGACCATCCACGGCGACCTCAATTGCCCCAACTGCGGCGCTGCGCTGAAGGTCAACGCCGCAGGGATCTGCAGCTACTGCAACAGCAAGATCACCTCAGGAGACTTCGACTGGGTGTTATCGAAGATCGAGCAGGACGAGGCATATGGATGAATTGAAAATTGAAAATTGAAAAAGTAAGGAAGGCTAGTCTTGGTTGTATTTCGCGGTTTTGACGTTGCTGTCATCCCGAGCAAGGGCGGGTGGGTGGTAGGGGCGAGGGACCTCGCAACCGACGAACGATGTGACCCACTTCGCCGGTTGGCTGAGTCAAAGATCCTCACTATCGCGGTTCATCGCCCCGCGCGCTGTCAAGTCAGACCGGATGCTCTTCGTCTGAGGTTACAGGTACGTAGCTTTACATCGTTCGTCGAGTGGGAGGTCCCTCGCCCCTCCCACCCGCACGCCCTTGCTCGGGATGACAGCAACGTCAAAACCGGGTCTGGCAGGTTCATCATCAGGCCAGCACAACATTCAAGCGCGCGCCAGGCTCCTGCTACCTTTCTTCTCTTTGAAGGCATTCTTGATGAAGCCTTCACTGAAACCGGGAGGCGTACGCCCTTCGGTTGCATAGAGGTAAAGGCTCGTTCGGTAGATCGATGTCAAAGCTGAGGAGACGACCGCCAGGGCCAGCCAGTAGAGGATCATGAAGCCGAAACCGACGATAGAGGCGGCGATGTTGATCATCATTCCGCCGATAGGCAGGAGCACACCAGGGATGGCCAGCAGGGTGATGAAAAGTCCCACGCCGCCGGCGGCCACGAGCGACTCGCCCCAGGTTTTGCGGACCAGCTCCGTCGACTGTGTGATCGAGTCCTTCACGCCGCGTTTCTCGAAGATCATCACCGGGACGATGAAATATGTAGCGATGGCCCAGACGCCGCCGAGAAAGCCGGTGATGATGCGCCCGATGAGTTTGGAGCGCTCGGCAATCATGCGCAGGATCACTCCGACTGAGGCCGAGATCAGAGCCCAGACGACGATTTGCGACAGGTGCTGCGCTGCGGCGCGGAAGCCATCGCCGGCGGTGGGGTCGCCACCGTCAAGACGGATTTTCGCGCATTGAACGACGGCGACGTTGAAGAACAGGATGATGAACCAGCTCACGAAATACCAGACGAAGAGCGTCGTATAGCCGAGGATGTTGCCCTGGACGTAGTGATCACCGGAACTGCTGAATCGCGCGAAGAAGCCGGTGATGACGCCTCCAAAAATCAGACCGCCAAGAGCCAGCACGGTCAGGATTCCGGAGAGGAGCGGGAAAATGAGAATCTCCTTGTCCTGGCGGAGCACCGAGAGTGACTCGCGAAAGATCTGGTAGCTGCGGCGGAATGTCTCGAACATGAGCCCTCTCTCTTCGAATTGGTAGTGAAGTTAGAAGTTTAAGCGGTCTGACCTGAAGAAACAACGAGCTGGCCGAGGGGTGCGGGCGCCTCGCCCGCACCTGCTTACGGAAGATTCACATCGGCCCCGAGCGGGCGAGGCGCCCGCTCCCCTCGGCGGGAATCTACGCAGAGAGCGCCTTCGACTCCGTTACTTGCTGCTGCGCGCCATCTCTCTAGCGGCGTCGATACCCTGATCGATCTGCTCCTGCTGCTGGGGTGCATCAGAAGGCATCGGGCCTCCGCCGCGGATCGCTCCGTCGACCGAGCTCACGAGGCTCTCGAGTTTCGACATCGCCTCGCGCGTTTTGTCACAGGCCGGCTCGCTGCAACGACAGGCGTCGTTGGCTTCGTCGATTCGCGATTGAACGCTCGAGCGAAAGGTCTGCCACTCGTTTACGTCGACCGGCGGATTGACGAATCGAGACAATCCCGAGCCCCAGGTCTCACTTGCTCGCGCGGCAAGATCGGGACAGGACGTCGACGCCGAGCCTGACGCGCTCGTTGTTGTCGACGAGCTCGAGCCAAGAGCTTTGAGACGCGGCAAACCTTTCGTCCAGGCGAAATAGAGGACTACCGCAACGATCAGCAGCTTCACTATTTTCGGCATGCACATATAGTACGGCGTTTCGAAGTCGCAAACATTCTGGATCGAGGCGGGAACCTGAGAGCGCTGGCAACGTATAAAAGGTCATGCGAAAAACGGTACTGTTGGCCGGTGCTTGTGCGGCTCTCCTTTTTCCTCTCTTTGCGGAGGCAGAAACGGACGGTCATGCGAAGATTCAGGTCCAACGCGCCGCCGGCTCGATCTCCGTCGACGGCGATCTGTCCGACCCTGGCTGGGCAGGCGCGGCCCGCGTCGATCAATGGTGGGAGACCAACCCAGGCGACAACACCGAGCCCAAGGTCAAGAGTGTCGGTTACCTGACCTACGACGACAAATTCTTCTATGCCGCTTTCGAGTTCTCCGATCCGGAGCCCTCAAAAGTCCGCGCACCGTATGGCGATCACGACAACGTCTCCGGTAACCTCGACGACTATGCCGGAGTCATTCTCGATACCCGCAACGACGGCAAGACGGCGATGATGTTCCTCGCCAACCCGCGTGGCATTCAGTACGACGCCATCAGCGACGACACCAGCGGCAACGAGGACAACTCACCGGACTTCTACTGGGACTCGGCAGGCCGCATCACCAAAGACGGCTGGACTCTGGAGATTCGGATTCCTTTCTCCTCGCTCCGTTACAACCAGGGCGATCCTCAGGAGTGGGGAGTGCTGCTGTATCGCAACCGCCCGCGTGAACGGCGCTATCAGATGTTCGCGAACAAGATTCCGCGAGGCTCCAACTGTTTC
>DASZZV010000453.1:0-2966 GCA_035544835.1 Thermoanaerobaculia bacterium | reverse complement strand
AGGTGAAGCGCTCCCGTTGTCCATCGATCCGGGTCTCGATTACCAATGAGAAGCCGGCTCCCTGGAGGGGAAGTGCAAACACGGCGCGGATAAGTGCCCCTCCGCTCGACAGATCGATGATTCTGACCGGCAGATCTCGTCGATCGATCCGTGCAATACAACTCAGACTCGTAACAACGCGCGGCTCTCGAAGAGCCGGTAGCTCGACAAACCGACGGACCTCGGCTAGAAACCGCTCCTCCTTTACAGGCCGGCCGAGCACGGATGCGACGCGCAGCATCGGCAGATCGGCATGCTCCGCATCAGTGACGAGAATGATCGGGACCGGGGCAGTGGCATCGCCGAGGCCGGGATCGATGAACGTGGTGATGATGACGTCCGGCTTCTCGCGCGCCGCAGAGTCGAGAGTCTCAGGAAGAGTGGCAGCGAGCACGAGACGGCAAAAGGCTTTTGAAAGGTAAGCTCGTAGAAGGTCGATTTCCTGGCGGTCGGAAGCCGCGAGCAGAATGGTATGCATGCGGTTCTTCAATCAGAATATCAGAGATCGATGGGCTGAAGCCGGATCAGGCGACGAGCGCGACCCGCGGCGGAGGCGACCGCCAATCCGGCCAGGAGCGCCATCTGCGGCACGACGGGAGCGCGGAACCGAGACTCTGCTTCCGCGCCCGCGGCGATCAGGACGAAATAGAAAATCGTGCCGATCAGCAGCATCGCCAATTGGGCCTCCTTCCGCGAAAGAAGGGCTCCGCCCGCGAGAGCGAGGACTAGCAGTGTTCCTGTGTAAAAGCGAACTACGCTGGTGATGTCGCCATCATCGAGTGCACTGTCGTTGAGTGACGTGAGGGTCTCGGCGTCATCACTAAAAAGGTTTTCCCCGAGCCCGCGGATCGTGAGGCGAGCATAGGCGGGAAGATGTTCTAGGATGACGGGTCGGGCCTCCTTTCCGTACTCACGGCCTTGCACTGCGTGCGGTAGCATGAAAGCGGCAACGCCGTAACGCTGACGCAGCCGCTCCTGAGCTGGTGCCAGCAGTTCATTCTGATGACGAGTCAGGTTCGCTGCGAAGTCGCCGCCGTCTTCCATCGCCAGCGCTCCGGCGGCACGGTGCATCAGCAGATTGGTACCGCTGATCGAACAGAAAACGAAGACGCCGGTCTGGACGGCATTGCGGCTCATCCAGGCAAAAGGCACGATTGCGGCGCTCGCCAGAAAAACAGCGGCAATCCGGGCGCGACGCTGGCGCGTTCTCACCATGAGAATGAAAAGGAGCACGAAGGGATAGAAAAGTGCGGCCGGTCTCAGGATTGAAAGGAGACCTGACAGGATGCCGATGACGGCGACGCGCCGTGTGTCTCCCTCACTCAATGCTCTCGCCGTAAGAAAGACGATCAGAAAAAGAAGAATCGTAAACAGCGATTCCGTCAGCAGCAGGTTGCTGTAACGCAGAGTCGTAGGGTCGATCGCATAGATCAGCCCTGCCGTGGTCGCGGCGAGCCGGCTTCGGGTGAGAACGACACCCGCGATAATGATGACGAGACTGAAGGCGATACAGACGCCGTGTTGCACCAGAACGATCTGCCGGTCATTCAGACCAAGGAACCTGCAGACCGCGAGAAAGGCCGGATAGCCGGGCGTTCGAATCGTGTCGGGGATTCCGGGTGCATCGGCGAAACCATTGCCCAGGAGCATCTGCTCGGCCGGCATGAAATAGGTTGTGGAGTCTGGATATCGGAACTCGGTGTCCTTCCGGAAGAGCGCCAGATGCGTGACTGAGGTCAGCGACAGAACGGCAAGACCGCAGACGATGAGACGCCAATCAGGCCGGATCGCTTCGCGGTCATTCATCGAGGGAGAGTATCTGAAAGCCGCCCGAAGTCGTCAGCTAATGGCAGTAAGCAGCCGAGAGCGCGGAAACGTTGTCAAACGCGCCTTCGCGGGCTGGATCGTGGACCCGCCTCGATAAATGGTCCATCGCCCCCTTTCGCTAGAGCTTTTGACGGCTTCTTGACGTCTCGTCGTCAGAATACGAGACTCCTATGGGTCGAAGATCGTCAAGCATTGAGCGACGTATTGCCGAGCGAGTGCGGCTTTCCAACGCCATCATTGCTCGTTTCGGAACCATGGGCACTCTGGTCATCGACGTTAGCGACACTGGCGCCCTGGTCGAGCATTACTCGCGATGTCAGAACGGGAGTGAGCGGATCCTTCGACTGGAGTGGGATGGCGGGGAGGTTTCCGCGCGCGCCCGAATCGTTCGTTGCGCAGTGCATCGTTTCTCTTCCGGTGATGACGGGCTCACGGTCTTCCGCTCGGGGTTGAAGTTTCTTGACGAGGCGGGGGAGTTCGTCCAGTCACTGCGCCAGATGATCTCAGCACAGTTGGCGACCGCACTGGTGGAGCAGGTGGCGAATGCCAAGGGGTTTCTGGCGCCAACCGTCGGCGAGATGCCGATCTTCAAATCGGGAGCTCTGATCAGTAATCGCCTGGATATCAAACGGTCGGCCCGCGATCTTCGTCTTCTTCCCGACAAGCCGATCGTGCGTGACAATGGTTTTCTGCGCTGCCGCCTGCTGCGGGGCAACTGGCAGATCAAGTGGACCCTCGATCCGAAGCAGCCCGAAGAGGGCTTTACGATTCTGGCCAGCGAGACTTCCGATCAGGTTGAGATGTTGTGCCGGACCTACCATGAGTGCGACAGCGCCGGACGCGAAGTCATTCGCGAGATGGCCAGGATCACGCTCGAATCAGGGAACATCGAGCGGAGGAGGGAAACGTCCCGCTCAGCCGGTTAGAATCTACGACGCACCACACTAGTGTGGTGTGTCGTAAATATCCCAGCATTCGTCGGGATGATGGGAGGTCGTATGCGAGGCGGCGCGACGCAGGCAATGCGGGACACTGTTGAGGAGCGCCAACGAAGCAGACGGCCTTCCAGCACCCCGAGGAATGCTGGGCTATTTACGACA
>DASZZV010000452.1:0-2104 GCA_035544835.1 Thermoanaerobaculia bacterium | reverse complement strand
AAGCTGGTAGCCAGTGGTGAGCGAAGCGAACCACTGGACGCGGGATCATAACGATTCTTTTCTTTTCCAGAGCCCCAGGAGGGGCGCGAGCGATCGACAGAAGAGCGCGTCCAATCGAGGCATCCGGTGGCGGCTTTCGCCACTGCGGGGCTCGGTGAAACTTCAAGCAAATGATTGATTCGTGACGTCTTCCAGTGGTTCGCTTCGCTCACCACTGGCTACCAGCTCCGCGGCCCTCCGGGCCTCACACACCGGGCTTCGCCCGGTGCATCGGCGGGCTCTGCCCGCCGCTACTTTTTCGCGACGCTCTTCTTGAGGTTGTCCAGGTTCATGGCCTCGAATACGAGGGTTCGAAGCGTTCCTGACAACCCTTCCTTCCGCGTTTTCAGCCAGAGAATCTGTTCGTCGGGAAGGGACACCGAGATGCGGGTACCTCGGCCTTCCAGAGGCCCTTTGCGGCGTTCAGCCATCTGCCTCCTCCAAATTCTGCGCAGGTTTCACTTCGTTCTTCCCGTAAGCTCGGCCAGATGATGCAGCCGCTGTGGTGTATCGCTTCGAAACTGCTCATGGCGAGCCCGCCAGCTCCAGTTGTTATGCCCTTCGCCAGGCGTGTTCATTCTGGCGTCGCTGCCGAGGGCGCAAACATCCTGGAACGGGACGATGGCGGTGTCAGCCACGGATGCGTAGGCCGTGCGGATCAACGTCCAGGCAATTCCACCGGAGGTCTCGCCGCAGTATTGGACGATGCGACGGCGCTCGTCCTCGGTCGTGACGTGCATCCACCCAACCGAAGTGTTGTTGTCGTGGGTGCCGGTGTAAACAATGGTGCGTCTGGTGTAATGGTGGGGAAGATGGTTGCTGTCGACTTCCCCGAATGCGAATTGCAGCACTCGCATACCGGGTAGGTTGAAGCTCTCCCGCAACACCTCGACGTCCGGAGTAATGGTCCCCAGATCCTCGGCCACGAGTGGCAACTCTCCGAAAGCGTTTCGAACAGCCGAGAAGAAACGCTCGCCCGGGCCGGGCACCCAGCGACCGTTGACCGCCGTTTCCTCGTCCGCCGGAATCTCCCAATATCCTGAGAAGCCGCGGAAGTGATCGAGCCGCAATTCGTCGACCAGGGCCAGGTTTCCTCTCAAGCGATGGATCCACCACTCAAAGCCGTCTTTGGCCATGACATCCCATCGGTAGATCGGGTTTCCCCAACGCTGTCCGGTCTTGCTGAAGTAGTCAGGTGGTACTCCGGAAACGACCAGGGGCTTGCGGTTCTCGTCGAGAACGAAGAGATGTTGGTTGGCCCAGACGTCAGCGCTGTCGTAGGCGACGTAAATCGGCAGATCGCCGAGAATCGAGATACCGAGGTCGTGAGCGAACCTGCGCAGGCGGGTCCATTGATGAAAGAAGATCCACTGAACGAACGAGTGGTAGGCGATCTCAGTATGGAGCTGCTTCCGTGCTGCGGCCAGGGCAACGCCGTCGCGGCGAGCGAGACCCAGGTCCCAGCTCGACCACTCCCGGCCACCGAAACGCCCCTTCAACGCGGCATAGGTCGCCCAATCGTCGAGCCACGCGCGATGCGACTGGGAGAAGGCGGCGAGCTCCTTTCGTTGTGACTTTTCCGCTGTCTGGCGAAAGCGCTCGAAGGACTTTCTCAAGAGCGATTCCTTGAAGGTCGTGACGGCGCCGAAGTCGACGTGGCGGATGTCTGAGTGCGGATTCCCAGCGAGATCCTCGGGTGTCAGCCATCTCTCATGGAGCAGGAGCTCCGGGGAAATGAGAAGCGGGTTTCCAGCGAAAGATGAGAGAGCGCCGTATGGCGAGTTCCCCAGTCCGGTCGGTCCGAGGGGGAGAATCTGCCAGAGACTCTGGCCGGCGGCTTTGCACCAGTGCAGGAAATTCTCGGCTTCGCGGCCGAAATCGCCGATGCCGAAATCGCCCGGAAGCGAAGATGGGTGAAGCAGAATGCCAGCCCGTCGCGTCGATTGCATGAAAGGGTCCTGAAAATTGGAGTCTCCTTCTTCTACCACGTCAATGCCAGCCCGAGGAGACGATTCGCGCTTCGCGACCGCAATCTCTCTGCCGAAATCGGGAGGGTCATTGGGGG
>DASZZV010000451.1:0-8799 GCA_035544835.1 Thermoanaerobaculia bacterium | reverse complement strand
CGTAAGAGAGCTCCAAGACTCCACACCGCAAGGCCCCCTCCCAGATCCCTCGCTCGACGCTCGGGATGACACCCTGGTTTCTTTCACTCAGACGCCGCGCTCCGCGGTCAATCGCTCGGGATGACACCCACTCAGTTTCTTCTCTCAGTAGTTTGACCACGCTGTCCCCGGCATCAGGATGACGAGCTTGCTCATATAATGAGCCTGTGATGCTTCAGAAGTCGTTTCGATCGCACTGCCAGGAGTCGATGTACCGGCAGGTCAAAGCTCAGCTCGACGAATTGTGCGATGAGCATTTCGACGACGCCGAGCATTGCGACTTCTACATGAAATACGGTTCGACCGTACTCGAAATCTCCATTGACGCCTACGAGGAGGACAGTGCCCTGGTCGAGGTTCTGGCCTTCTGCGTTCAGGGGGTCGAGCCATCATTCGAGCTGATGCGGGAGCTGCTCCGCCTCAATTCGGAGATTCCATTGGGCGGCTTCAGCCTGGTCGGCAACGACGTCTTCTATTCGCACGCCTTCGTCGGGATGAAGCTGATTCCCGACCAGTTCATCGCCTCGCTCAACTGCGTGGCCTCGACAGCCGACGAGTTCGACGACAAGCTCGTCGAGCAATTCGGAGGCGAAACAGCGCTGGAGCGCCTGCGCAGCTTCTCCCGCCGGACCCGCCCACGCGAGTTACAGCATTAAGGGCATATCGATTGCTATTGATCCAGAGCATGAGGTTCCTCAAGGCGGCCGTCGCGACCATCGTCCTGATCACCCTGACTTTTCTGACGTCCGGTTGCGGAGGACAGGAGTCCTCGGCCGGCACGATCGCTTCAGCGCAGCAGTCGAAAACAGTCGGTACGACAGCAACGTCTTCCGAGCCGGCGCCTCGCCCTTCTTCGACCGAGGCAACGAAGGCGATTCGCGCCATCGGAGGTTCGATCCCGATTTATGAGGGCGCCGATTTCAGCTCGGACCTCACGCAGCGCGATGCCGTAAACATCAGGAATCAATTCGGGGCCAAGGCCGAGGTTTACACGCTGGCCACCGACGATTCGTATGCGCAGGTCTATCACTATTACGTAATGTATCTGGCTCAGTTCCGGTCCTACTCCCCGCCACCTCCCTACCCGCCGGAGAATCAGAACTGGCGAACGCTCCAGGTAAACCTCAACGACGCCATGCAGGATCCCTTTGTCCCCGGCCAGGCCCTCGATCCCAACGGCGCCCACGTGATCCTGCAACTCGCCGAGACCAACGCGGAGCCGTCAACCGTGATCCGCTACATCGTCACTCCGCAGGGCGTGACACCACCTGCGCAGGTAGCAGTGCAATGAAGCGAATTGAGAATTGAGAATTGAGAAATAGAAGCGGAGAGCGATACACCTCAGCCCTAGTCTTACTTTCTCAATTCTCTAATTCTCAATTCTCAATTTTCCAATACAGGAGGAGAACGCAATGGCCCAACGCAAACGTGAGCTCATCGAGCCGACCCCGGGGGACAAACGCTATGTGCGACGCGATCAAGGTGGCAGGTTCGACAAGGTCGTCGACGTAGGCCGATCTCTGGCCGCGGATCGCCGAAGCAAGTCGACCACGGTGGCCAGGCCGGGCCAGGGTGACAAGGGCGACCGTACGCCCGCGAAGTCCCTGGTGAAGAAGTCGTCCGCAGGAAAGAGCGCAGCGAAAAAGAGCGCAGCGAAGAAGTCCTCTTCGAAAGGCTCGACCTCGTCAAAGGCTGCCAGCTCATCGAAGAAGAAATCTTCCGTAAAGAAGTCGTCAGCGAAGGCGAGCAAGAAGTCGCGCTGAGCGGCACAGTCGGCGCACATTCGAGCAGCGCTCAAACCGGCTGCTATACTCTTCTCCCTCGTGCGGGGTTAGCTCAGCGGTAGAGCATCTGCTTTACACGCAGGGGGTCGGGGGTTCAAATCCCTCACCCCGCACCAATCCCTTCACCGACTCAGGCTGGCTTTCGAGCTGGCCTTTTTTGTTTTACCGAGGTAGGCCGAAAGGGTATCGGCGCGCGCTGCGCGCCCTACGGGATTGAAGCTACTTTCTACCTATGATTGCCCTGGCCCGGTCGCTGATGGTCGAAGTCGGCACGAAAGGCGCGTACAACTTCAGAGGACGAACCGTGCGGCCGAAAATTCCAAAGGTTTTGATCGTAGAAGACGATCCAGGAATCAGAACGTTGCTGATTGCCGCTTTGAAGCGTGAGCCGCTGGAACTGGAGGTGGCTTGCGATGGTGTGGATGCCTTGAAGATGGCGCGGGCCACCAGGCATGCCGTGATCCTTCTGGACCTCATGCTACCGAGAATGACCGGCCCGGAGTTCCTGGTCGCTTTCCGAAAAGCCCGTCCCGAGGCTGACCCGGTCATTCTGGTGATGACGGCCGGCGACGAATCGCAGATCGGGAAACTGGCACCCCATGCCGTGCACGCAGTCATCAGGAAACCGTTCGACATAAAGTTTCTCGTGGAAATGGTTCGAGATTGCGCGCAGCTGAAGGTATCGCAGGAGTCACGTGAACTCGAGGCATCGCTCAGTGCCACAACTCCCGGACCGGCCAACGATGGGCTGGCGGACGACAAGAGTACGATTGATCCAGTGTTTGGACTGAACTGACTCTCAGCTCGACGGGACGGCGAAAAGCCGGGTCCGGCTTTTCAAAAATCGGTTTCAGCTCGCAGACTCCTTGGTGCATCTATTTTCGTGCGGCGTCGATGCTCAGCGGTCCTGAGCCGCGGGCGGCCATGTAGAGAAACAGGAAGCAATACAGCACGGCCAGCTCGCCCTTATTCTGGATCGGCCAGAAGCCCTTCGGAAAATGCATCATGAAGTAGCCGACGGCCATCTCGCCGCTGGCGATGAACGCCGCGAAGCCGGTGAAGAGCCCGATGGCGATCAGCAAGCCTGCCACGAGCTCGATCAATCCACTGAGACCGCCCATGGACGCAATCGCCATCCCCGGGTGGTCACTCGGCGGAAAATTAAACAGTTTCTGTGTGCCGTGCATCGCGAACATCAGGCCGGAGACGATTCGCAGCAGCGCAAACAGGTGCCCCTCGTATTTCTTAAGCCAATTCATCAGACCCTTCACCTCACGAGGAGGGCTGTGCAATGGACGTGCACGAGCAGGTCACAGGGTGGCGGAACGACAAGCTTGTGCTGAGTCGACCCTGGTTTCGTCTCCCACTAGAACGCCTGCCTCGCGAGCAGTACAATGAAAAGCGGTCAGCCGTCCAACCTTTTACTCGGGAGGTGTGTCATGACTCCGAGAGAACTTCGTAACCGCAGACTCGCCCTCGGGTGGTCGCACAACGAAATGGCTGGTGTGCTGGGAGTACCAGCGACGAAGATCGCCGATTGGGAATCCAGCAATGGTGAGGTTCCGGGGGGCCGCACGCTGAACCTGCTGCTACGCGGGTTCGAGCGCTACCACGGCAGGGTCGAGCTCAAGAAAAACGACGCCCGCGGCGAGTAGTATTCGCACTGCCTTCGAGGTGTCGCCGCCTCTGCCTACGGACTGAACTTCTGGGGCGGTAACGAGTCGTCGACATAGAGGCTGAGCTCGGCGCAGAGACGTATCAGGGAGCGAACGTTTCCCTCTCCGTTCGAATAGGTCTCGCAAAGCAGCTCCAACGCGTCGGCATCTTCATAGGCCCACACCGTGAATCCCTCCTCCGGTTGCTCGGAGTTTCGAGCGCGACTGCGGGTCCATTTCCCGTTGTCGTGGAGCGTGTACTGCACATAGCCCTGCGCGCGCGCATAGCGAACTCTTTCGATGGGATGCAGGCGCTCCGACTCGCCGCCGGCCTCGACGCCGGAGATCATGGCCAGCAGGTACTTCGGAAAGTCCCCACGCGCGTTCGATTTCTGCTCTTCGAGGGCGCTCATGACCATCGCCGAGATGATCCGATGCAGTCGCGGCTCGGAGTCTCCCGGGTGATCGAAAACCACACCCGACTCGTAAATCCCGCGGCCATCGGTAAAGCGCTCCAGCTTCGATCGAACCACCGTCGCCGACACTGTGATGGGCTTCTCTTCGAAGGCAAAGGTCAGCAGCAGTTTCTGTCCGACCGCAATCGGCGCAGGATGCTCGATCCGCCCGCCACGCAGACTCAGGTCGATGAGCGACACCGAGTGGGCTCCCACGCGCGCACCCGCAGGCATGGAGAGCTTGATCCGCTCAACCTTCCGTCGCGGTCCTGTTCGCTTCGACTCTGACACCCTTGTCATGATTTTCGTACTCTCGCCGACGCTGATTGTATCTCTGACGGAACCTCACTATTTGCAACTCTGATTCCCCTCGCCCTTTGGCTAGCCTGCCGCTCATGTAAGAATCAGCGCCGATCCTGGGAGAGTAACCATTGCATTCCGAAACGCCTTCAGCCGAGCTCCACGAAAACGACCTGCATTCCGATCCCTTCATCCAGTTCAGCAGATGGTTCGATGAGGCCTCCACCCGCGAGCCGCAGCCGGATGCCATGTCGCTGGCGACAGCCACGCCGGCGGCCATTCCGTCGGTGCGTCTCGTTCTGTTGAAGGGAGTGATCGACAATTCCTTTCATTTTTTCACCAACTACGAGAGCCGCAAAGCCGAGGATCTGGATGCGAACCCTCATGCTGCAATTGTTTTTTTCTGGCCGGCTCTCCATCGTCAGGTACGCGCCGAGGGGAAGGTCGAGCGGGTGTCAGCCGAGGAGTCGGATCGTTACTTTCAAACGCGTCCTCGGGGGAGTCAGCTCGGCGCTTGGGCATCGCCTCAAAGCGAGCCGCTGAAGGGCCGTGAAGAGCTCGAGGCTCTCTTCAGCGCATCGGAAGAGAGATTCAAGAACGGAGCGGTTCCCCGTCCACCTAACTGGGGTGGCTATCGACTCATCCCGGCAGCCATCGAATTCTGGCAGGGACGGGAAAGCAGACTCCACGATCGACTCTGCTATCGACGGAATGGTTCGTTGTGGACGATCGAGCGGCTGGCGCCGTGAGGATCGGGCACTCGTGCACATCGGAGTGGCGACATCCTGTCGCCTGGCTCGACGCCATCCCGTGGCGCCGTTCGGGTGGCGGAACAGTAGTCATCACGCACCGGACGGCGGCGCGGGACGCCGCTGAGCCAGGCGGCAAGATGCCGCCACTCCGATTTGCCTCAGTAAAACTTCGGATACCTCCGCGGATCACTCTCGTTCATGAGTCCGTACACCGCTTCGAACACCGACTCTCGACCCGGCTTGGAGTAGTAGTCGCCGTCTGATCCGTAGGCGGGACGATGTTCTTTGGCCGTAACGGTCCGTGGCTCGGAGTCGAGTAGCTCCCAGGCCCGATCGCGCTCCAGAACCTGCTGCATCATGTATGCGGAGGCTCCGCCTGGTACGTCTTCATCGAGGAAGACAACACGGCTGGTCTTCTGCAGCGAGCGGGCAATGATTCCCTGGAGGTCAAACGGCAAGAGCGTTTGAACGTCGATGATCTCTGCAGAAATCTGCGTCTCGTCCAGAAGCTCCGCCGCTTCCATGGCGATCCTGCAGCAGGCTCCATAGGTCACGATGGTGACGTCGGTCCCCTCTCGGAGAATCTCGGGAACGCCCAGAGGGACCGTGAACTCGCCTATGTTTACCGGGCGACGCTCCTTGGCGCGATAGGCATTGAGGACCTCGACGACCACGGCCGGATCATCGGACTGCAGCAGAGTGTTATAGAAACCGGCCGCCTGAGTCATGTTCCTGGGAACGCAGACCTGCATTCCACGCAGGAGACTGATGATTCCGGCCATTGGTGATCCGGAGTGCCAGACGCCCTCCAGTCGATGCCCGCGGGTGCGAATGATGACCGGAGCTTTCTGACCCGACTTCGTACGCCAGCGAAGCGTGGCCAGATCATCCGACAAGATCTGGATGGCATAAAGGATGTAGTCGAGATACTGAATCTCGGCGATCGGCCGAAGGCCGCGCATGGCCATTCCGATCGCCTGTCCGACGATCGTGCATTCGCGAATCCCTGTATCGCTTACCCGCAACAGTCCGTACTTCGCCTGAAGCCCGGCAAAGCCCTGATTCACGTCGCCGAGCTGACCGACGTCTTCCCCGATGGCGATGAGGTTCGGATACTTTTTCAGCGCGGCATCGAAACAGGCGTTCAAAACCTCGAACCCATTCATCACCGGCGATTCTGCATTGAAGGCCGCCGGCACGACCGGCACACGAATGGACGACTCGCCCGAGGAGCTCAGCAGGTCCGAGTCGTAGCGCTGGTCGTTGATCCTGTTGTATTCATTACGCCATCCGGCCAGCGGAGCCAGGGCCGTTTCGCCGGCCTCTCTTCCGGCAACGAGAACAGAGGCCGCGGCCCGCGCCAGATCACGCCGGAAAACATTCGGCGTCCGCTGCAGCTCGTTGCGGATCTCCGTAACCCGCGCGCGATTGGCAGAAGCCGCAACAACGCTGTCGATGAGAGTAATGAGCTCGGTGCGCTCGCGATCGATGGGCGCGCGGTAGGCATCCCAGACTCGCCTCTGTGAGTCTCGAACCATCCGGCGGTCCTCGTCCTCGTAGCGGTCGAGCTCTTCCGCCGTGGCGATCCCCTGCTCGAGAATCCACCTGCGCATCATCTTGAGGCAGCAGTAATCCTCTTCCCACTGCAGCCGCTCTTTTGATTTGTAGCGCTCGTGACTTCCCGAAGTGGAATGACCCTGTGGTTGAGTCACCTCAATCACGTGAATAATGGCCGGCACGTGCTCGGTCCGCACCATGGACGCGGCATTCAGATAGGTCTCACAGAGCGCGGGGTAGTCCCATCCCCTAACCTGGTAGATGTCGAAACCCTTCTGCCCCCTGCTGTCGCGCTGGAAACCCTTTAGGATCTCTGAGATATTGCCCTTGGTAACCTGAAACTCGTTGGGAACGCTGATGCCGAAACCGTCATCCCAGATCGACATCACGACCGGCACCTGCAGGACTCCGATGGCGTTGATGGACTCCCAGAACATCCCTTCGGCGCAGCTGGCGTTGCCGATCGTGCCGAAGGCGATCTCGTCGCCGTTTCTCGAGAACTGAGTCATGGATCGCAGCTCGTCGACTTCCCGGTACAGCTTCGAAGCGTAAGCCAGACCGACCAGACGCGGCATCTGCGAGCCGGTCGGTGAGACGTCCGACGCGGAGTTCATCATGCCGGCGAGGTTCTTCCATTCGCCGTTCTCGTCGAGGGACCGCGTACCGAAATGGCAGTTCATGGAGCGGCCGGCCGAGGCGGGATCGAGTTCCAGCTCCGTGCTGGCGTAGAGCTGACCGAAGAATTCGTCGAGCGTGGCCATTCCTGTTGCGAACATGAAGGTCTGATCGCGGTAGTAGCCGGAGCGGAAGTCGCCGTTTCTGAAGGCGCGGGCCATGGCCAGCTGCCCGACTTCCTTGCCGTCCCCGAAGATCCCGAATTTTGCCTTGCCGGTCAGTACCTCTTTCCGGCCGATCAGGCTTGCTTGCCTGCTTCGATAGCCCATGCGGTAGTCACTGAGGATATTTTCCTTGGTGAACTGCGCGTTCGCCGGCGCTGCCGCTCCCTGTCGATCTGTCTGCATTCGGTGGCTCCGTATGACTGAGAGTTACTGAGCTACTGAGTTTACTGAGTTACTCAGTTCGGCCCGAGCCGCGTAGCGGCGAAATCTTGTTAGCCCACGGCGTGAGCCGTGGGTTTGCGAACGCGCCGAACGTATGCGGAGCCCCGTAGGGGCGCCATAACTCGCAGGCCAGAATCTTGATCCCGTTCCTTCGGACGGATGCCGCCCCTACGGGGCTCCAAATAAGGGCGCGCATCAACATTCCCACGGCTCACGCCGTGGGCTAACAAGATTCCGCCGCTACGCGGCTCGCGCCGAACTGAGTAACTCGAAATCTCAGCAACTCAGCAACTCTCCGAATCCTAGCATGCCAGCGCGCCACTTTCAGGATTCGCCGAGACGGTTCTTGAGCTCTCGCAGCTCGTTCGTCAGCGTCTCGACGAGCCCCTCGAGACGTTCGATCCGTTCCGTCATCGAATTGCTGGGAACGGAAGGCGCAGCTGAGGGCGTCGAGACTTCAACAGGCCCTCCTGCCAGATGCATCCAGCGCGCTTCCTTCTGCCCTGGAGACCGAGGAAGCTCAATCACAAGAGGTTCCGAGGATGCGGCGAGCTCCGCAAGGACGCCGTCAGTCTCATCGATGCTGCCAAAGGTGAACATCCGCTCCGTGCGCGATCGAAGTTCACCGACCGTCTGGGGACCACGGAGGAGGAGCAGAGTCATCAGCGCCTTCTCGCCACGCCCGAGATGCCAGCGGCGATCGAGGTTGTGCTCCCACCGCGTCGCTCTTCCGCCTACTATTCTCCAGGCCAGGTGAAGATCCTGAAGGCGCTCCAAAGCAGACGAGACATCGGATTCGGAGAGCTCAGTCACCGGGTCGCGATTCGTTTTCTGATTGGCTGCAGACAGAAGGCTGTTGACCGTCAAGGGATAGTACTCAGGCGTTGTCTGCTGCTTCTCCATCAGACTTCCCAACAGACGCACCTCGATCTCATCGAGCGGTCGCGAGAGCTTCGGCTGGGACGGGCGATCGTCGCCGTCCAAGCCGGAAACGGATCTCGAGCTCATCGGTTCCTCCCGGGCACGAACATACCACGGGCCGAAAGGCAGAAGGCAGAAGTAGGGTAGCGCGCGAAGGCGCGCGTTAGACCTGTAGCACCGGGCGTGAGCCCGGTGGCGCGGGCGGCGCCAACCCTTCAATCTTTCTTTGTCCAGCAGCCCGCGAAGGCGGGCGACAGATCAAGGACCATGATCTG
>DASZZV010000450.1:0-3219 GCA_035544835.1 Thermoanaerobaculia bacterium | reverse complement strand
CAAGCGCCGAAGGCGCGCAGCCACCGGTTTACGAGGCCCGCGAAATCGCGACCCCGGCAGGGGTCGAGGAGGTTCTCCGGCACCCCCCTGGGGTGCGTTTCTGTATGGTTCCAGTCCGGTGGCAGCGCGCCTTCGGCGCTTGCCACCGGGTCGAGTAGGGACCGTCCTCGCGAACGGTCCCTCTCACAGAACCGGACTTGTGGGTCCACATCCGGCTCTTCGGGACGCTGGCGTTCGGCACGTCTACCGTAGTCCAGCGCCAGTGTCATAAACACCCACAGCTATCTCCATGGCAACTCTAGTTGCGTGGAGGCGATACCGATGTTTCGGTTCCAAGCGGTCCACCGCTCGAAGACGGAGGTGAGTCCACGTTCGGCGAAGTACGCGTTACGCAGTCCCCGTTCCACCGCTACGTTGTGGCTCAGCGCCCACAGGGATTGATGTCCTTGATAGACCTGTCGCCATGCGGTCTTCCGCTTTACTCCCAATCGAATCAGTCGTTTTACGATCGTGCGCCGTCGCTTCCACTGCCGAAGCAGGATGGCGCGCAGGCGCCTTCTGATATGGGCGTCGATCGCTCGCAAAGTCCGCTCTTCCGATTCCGTGCAGATCCGAAAGAAGCCGATCCAGCCTGTCAGATACGCGTTCAGCTCGCGGATGCAGCGCGACAACTTCTGCCCCCATCGCTTCGGCGTCAACTGCTGGACCTTCTCATAGATCCGATCCTTCGATCGTTTCGACAGCAACACCTCCACGCTTCCGTCCAGCGGCTCACGCCGCAGTCGAAAGCCGAGAAAGTGCCGCCCTTCCGGTTGGGCCACGGCGCTTTTCGCCTCATTCACCTTCAAACGAAGCCGTTTGTTGATGAACCGGACGATGCTCCCCATTACCCTCTGCCCGGCCCGCTCACTACGTACGTAGATATTGCAGTCATCGGCATAGCGTACGAAGCGGTGTCCGCGCTCGGTCAACTCCCAATCGAGCTCGTCGAGCACGATGTTGCTCAGCAACGGTGAGAGCGGTCCTCCTTGCGGGGTTCCTTCTTCCGTGCTGACCACCACTCCATCTGGCATCACCACCTTGGCCTTGAGCATCCGTCGGATCAGCCGTAGCAGTCGGTGATCGCTCACCTTCTGCCCCAACCTCGCTATCAGGCGGTCGTGATGAACCCGGTCGAAGAATTTCTCCAGATCGATGTCCACCACCCACTCGTAGCCTTCTTCCAGATATCTCTTTGCTTCGGCTATGGCCGTATGACAGCTCTTCCCTTCCTGAAAGCCATGGCTACTCGGGTGAAAGGCTGGCTGGTAGTGCGGCTGCATCACAAGATGCACCGCTTGCTGCACCATCCGATCAATCACATCCGGGATGCCTAGGCCTCTCTGTCCGCCTCCTGCCTTCGCGATCCATACCCGCCGGATTGCTCCGGGTTGGTACGTCTCTTCCAGCAGTTCGCGAATCAGCCTCGGCAGAATGTCTTGAAGATGTTTCTCCACCTCCTCCACACTCTGCCGATCAGGTCCGGGTGCTCCGTCGTTGGACTTTACTTGCGCAAACGCTTCTCTCAGAGTTTCCTCGTTCGCGACTTCTTCCATCGTCATCGCCGACGCGACTCTTCTCTTCCTGCCCCTGAGCTTCGGCACCGCGCTAACTACGGGAACAGGTTGGCCTGCTTCCGTACGAGCGACGTCCCCTTTCGGGCTATCGGCTGTCCCCAGGTTCATTCGTAGCTGTCTCGTCTGTTCACTGGCCGTGACCGCCTTCCCTCCCTGCCTCTCGGCAGTTAAGACCGCCTTTCGACGGCTTTCCGGTACTACGCGGCCATCCGACTTCTTTCGTCCCTTCGTCATCTCGTTTCTCATCCTCGATGACTACCGCTGAGCATTCTGCTCGCGGAAGCCGAAAGATCTCCCCGGGTAAGAACGCAGAACTTCCGTGTCACTCCCGTCGCCACTACGCGCAACCATCCGACGAATATTGGGCTTCGCTGCTGTAGGCCAGCTCACCCTGATTGCACGCCTTACGGCGCTTCGCTTTCGCTCGGTTCGACACGGCACCATAGACTTCCATCAGACATCCCCTCGCGGGGCTTCCTCCCACCCGCCGCCATGCCCTTGTCACTTCGGTGTGAGGTTCCCTCCGTCAGGGCCCCCAGAGGACTTACCTCTTTCCGAGGTTCACCTCCTGTTCTGCGCCCATGCCGGGCGCACCTAATGTCCTGCACGCCTCCGGCGTGACCCATTTCGCGCCAATCGGCCAATCCAACGATCGATGTTCTGGGCGGCAACGCAGGATGACGGAGCCTTACATACGCGAACGCCCTCCGTGCCGTCAGTGCACGAACTTGCGGCGGTTGCGGATGTAATCCGCGAGGATGTACTCGCCGAGCCGGTCGGGTGAGGAGTAGAAGGCCCGGCCGCGATTGATCTTCGAGAGCTGCTCGACGAAGTTCACCAGCGTCGGATCGGTGGCCAGCATGAACGTGGTGATGGGGATGTTCGCGCGCCGGCAGCGGTCTGCTTCTTCCAGCGTCCGGTTGACGATCTTCATGTCCAGCCCGAATGAGTTCGTGTAGAGCTGGCCGTTCTCCGTCAGTGCCGAGGGCTTGCCGTCGGTGATCATGAAGATCTGCTTGTTGTTGTGCTTACGGCGCCGGAGGATCCGCTGCGCGAGCTCCAGCCCAGCCTTGGTGTTGGTGTGGAAGGGCCCGACCTTCACGTAGGGAATCTCAGAGATGGGGACTTCCATCGCCTCATCGCCGAACAGCAGCACGTCGATGGAGTCCTTCGGATACTTGGTCAGAATCAGCTCGGTCAGTGCGAGAGCCACCTTCTTCGCCGGGGTGATGCGGTCCTCTCCATACAGGATCATCGAGTGCGAGATGTCGATCATCACCACGGTTGCGCAGCTGGAGTTGTGCTCGGTCTCGAACACCTCCAGATCGTCTTCGATCATGGTGATGGCGCCCGCCGGATCGGTGTGTTTCATGGTGTTCTGCAGCGATCGGATCGAGTCGATGGACATCGGGTCGTCGCCGAACTGGTAGGGTCGCGTTTCAGTGAGTCGTTCGGTCCCCTGTCCCGTCGACGCCACCGAGTGGTGGCCGCTAATCGACTTCTGCAGCCCTCCAAAGATTTCATCGAGCGCATCGCGGCGGATCTGGCGCTCACCACCCGCTGCGAGCACGGGGTTGCCTTCGCCATCCTGTCCGATTACGTT
>DASZZV010000449.1:0-21099 GCA_035544835.1 Thermoanaerobaculia bacterium | reverse complement strand
CGACTTCCGCGACCTGATGAATCGAGCGGTGGTCATGGTTCATAGAAGCGGGTAGGAGCTGCAGCTTCTGGCTTCTAGCTTCTAGCTTCTAGCTTCTAGCTTCTAGCTTCTAGCTTCTAGCTTTTTAGCTTCTAGCTTCTAGCTGCCGGCGTTAATCCCTGGGCTCTTAGGTTTTAGCTAGAAGCTAGAAGCTAGAAGCTAGTAGCTAGAAGGAGCACTGGAACCCCAGGGGCGCGACCAGCGCGCCCCTGAAGTTTTCAATGCACCTTGTCAAGGGGCTTTGCTCTCGCCGGGCCCTGTCTCATGGAGCCTGGCGTTGATGCGGCCCAGAAGGATGCGGGCGACGCGCAAGTCGTGTCCGGCGTCGATGAGCAGGATGGCCAGGTCCCCCGCTCCCCACATGAGTCCGGAGAAGACCAGAAGCTGGGTGGTTTCGCTCAGGAGAGTCCGCAAAGCTGATAAACCGGCCGTCATGAGTCCTGTGACGATCTCGGCGACCATCATCACGAACATCAGAACTGCCAGCACTTTGAACAGCTTGGCGATATACCGCAGAGCGATATAAGGCTCCAGATCTTCATCGCGGACCGTATTCCGCGAGCCCCCACGATGCTCGTCCGGGCCCAGGGAGCCGCACTTCGTGCAGACCGCTTCGGCTGTTTTCTTTTCAGTTCCGCAATTCGTACAAGTGACTTCCACTTTCTTGTGCCTCCTTCTATAAACCGACTAGTCTCAGTCTCACGTCATCCATTGCCAAAACCTCTCCAGCGCGCTCGATAACCACGGGTGTCGATATGCGTGAATGGCCCGTGACCGCAACATGCTGCGTAGACACCCACGCCGCCCACGAGCGCCGGATAGCGCCTCTCAACCATTTCTGCCGCGCCGAGAATCACCTCGGCGTCGCGGACGTCCACACGCCCGTCGTGATTGAGATCGTCCATCGCTCCGTTGCCATCGTTGTCGACGAACACATCGGAGGCGTCTCCGTACATATGCCGGCTGAGACTGGCTCGACCTCCCGTGTTTCCACCGCTGACGTTGTAATTCGGCGTTCGGAAACCGCTCATGATGTGCATGTTTCTGACGGGATGACCCTCTCGCTGTAATTCCTCGATGACCAGCTCGAGCTTGTCGACGAGCTTCGGCTGGAGAAGCAGATACTTAGGCCAGACATTGGGCTGATCTTTGGTCAGGAAATCGCGAAACTTGAAATGCTCGGAAACGGGCGTGCCGGCATTTTGTGGGGTGATTTCAATGAAGCCCTCGGGGTTGCTGTAGGCCGCCGTCTTGGGCTGTCCCCCTCGTTCAAAAGGCCAGCTCCCGAGGTAGTAGAGGCCGATGCGGCCACCTTTTTTCTCGGCGAAGGGAACGAGGCTGACTACGTTGAGTCCCTCGATCTCGCGGCGGGTCTGCCCCAGGGCGACGGCAAGCTTGTAAATACCCGGTTCGTCGGGCACGGTGAAGTTTGGCGATGACGTCGTCTTTCCGCCCTGGGAGAGCTCCGCGGTGAGCCCCTTGTCGTTCCCTCTGGCGATCTCGTCCCCCGGCGTCCGGATGATCGCTTTCAGCTTTCCGCTTTGTCCCTTCTGCTGAAGAACAAACGACAGCATGGCGTCATCTATGAATGCGGTCGTGGGGGTGCGACGGTCGAGAACGGCCGAGGTGACGGCGCGGGTAGCCGCAACTGCAGGAACAGCGGGGATCGCAGATCTGGCGCCGCCGGGGGTGCTGGCGGTTTCGGGATGACTGCGGTCCTCCTGGTAGTCCTCGACCACGGTCCAGCTCCAGCCCGCAACCATGAAAAAGACGAGGCAGCGGGCGCCCCAGCGGAATACCGCTTCGCCGCGTACTAGCAACCCTGAGACGTACCAGGGATGGGCGCGGACCTTCGGCAGCATGGAGTGCTTGTTCATGGACAGCCGGGAGAGGTTCACATCACATGCCGCCTTCGAAATCCAAGGAGTCTGGCGCGTTCAAGAGGGGCTTGTCGTCCTGAGTGTCGCGCGAAGGATCTCTGGTGACTCCGCGAGATCCTGCCATGTCACCAAAGATCCTTCGCGCGACGCTTCTAAGAAACTTCCAGTATTTAGGCCGGTTTGCGGAGGTGTCATCCCGAGCGTCGAGCGAGGGATCTGGGCGGGGGACTCGACCCTTCGGCGCCTGGCACAATCGTAAGACCGCTCCAAGACTCCACACCGCAAGGCCCCCTCCCAGATCCCTCGCTCGACGCTCGGGATGACACCCTGGTTTCTTTCACTCAGACGCCGCGCACGCGGTCCATCGCTCAGGATGACACTCCGTTCTGCCGCGCAGGCTCCTTGCCGCGGTCTGTGTTCACGGAAAGTAGCCGCGCGGAGTACGGATCTCGCCTTTCTTCGACCATTCCAGGGCCAGAGGATGCCAGACGTCGCGACCGTCGGACTCGGATTGAAAGGAGAGGATGTACTGCTGGGCCAGTTCGTCGCGAATCTTCGAGTAGACCGCCGGCAGCTCCGACTCGTTCTGAATGATGAAGTACGTGGCGCCCGACTCCTGCGCTGTCTCGGCGAACTTCGCGGCACGGAGTCTCACAAAGGGAAAGTGCATCATTCTCGACAGCATCTGGTTTTTCACGATCGGGTAGATCGGAATGCCCGAGTAGCGGGCGTAATGAACGAGGTTGTCGAGAGTAAAGGTGCTTCCCTGGTCGATGCCATCGGTAAGGATGACCAGGGCCTTGCGTCCGGGCTGCTTCTGCAGCTCGAACATCATTTCGATGACGGTGTCGTAGAGATGGGTCTCTCCCCGTGCCTGCAGGCGATTGAGCGAGTCGTCGATGGTCTTGAGATCGGCGGTGAATGGTGTGAGCCAGAAGGCCTGTTGGCTGAATTTCACCACGGCCAGCTGATCGTTCGGCCCGAGCACGCTGCGGGCGAATTGGCGCACGGCCTGCCGCACGACAGGCAGCTCCTTGAGCATGCTTTCCGAGGAGTCGATGAGGACGATGAGCCGAAGCGGCTTTTCCGAGGCGCGTACTACGGATTGAATCGCCCGCGGCTTTCCGGAGTCGATCAGAGTTAGGTCTTCCTGACGCAGCGGCTCAGCGGACTTTACGGTGACCGGGATCTGCTGCATCACGACGTCGACTTGTTCGGTCGGGTTGGAGGTCCAGAAATGAATATCGTTCGCCTCCAGGCCGCCTGCCGCCCGCGCCGTAGCACGCGCATACGGGGCGTCTTTGAAGAGAGAGGGATTGAACGTGGCGTGATAGGGAGGCTGAGGGGCCGTGCCGATCTTCTCTTCTCCCACAAAGAAATCGACGCCTTCGACTCGTTCGTCGCTGCCGGCGGTCACGGTGGCAATCAGCTCTGCCGTGGCAGCGGCCTTCGAAAGCGCGCCCGGCGCCTGAAGGTGAACGCGAAACGGCGGCTGAGGATCGTTCACGACCATCTCGTCCTCGGCCACAATCCTGTTGGCCGAGTCATAGCCAACCGCTCGCAACCGCAGCCGCCGGATGTAGTTGCCAACAGGAACGGAAAAAACCATGGCGCGTCCCGATTTCTCGTCCTCCTTGATCCCGTTGATCAACAGCTCGACTCGCGCCACGTCCGAAGAGGCATCGACCGGAATCTGCAGAATGCCATGGATGAGGCCGCGCGGTTTCTGCGTGATCTCCAGAGAAGCAGCGACAAGGGAGGAGGCCAGCAGGGGAGCGACAAGAAGAAGCGCGAAGAGTCGTTTCATCGCGCGTTAGAACAAATCGTGGCCACGGTTATTCACTACCGGACAGCGGCTTGTCATCCTGAGGAAGCGCGCGCGAAGGCGACGAACCAGGAAGGAGTGAGTGCGACCGAAGGATCTTTGGTGACACGCGCGGGATCGTCAATCAACACCGCGGTGATGTCGCCAAAGATCCTTCGCTTCTAAGAAACTCCCTGTATTTACGCGGGTTCCCTGATGTGTCATCCCGAGCCGCAGCGAGGGATCTGGGCGGGGGCCCTTCCATCGTGGTGCTCGCACATTTTCGATGGCCAAGGGTCTAAGGCCCCCGCCCAGATCCCTCGCTGCGGCTCGGGATGACACCCACCCAGTTTGTTTTCTCAGTGGCAGCGCGCACGCTGTCCCTTGCTCAGGATGACAACGTTCGCTTCATCCAAAAGCGATTCCCTCGCGATCGAACGTTTTCTTTGTCGCTTCGAGCAGCTCGAACTCGACCTGTTTGGCGGAAACGCGACTGGCGGCGTAGACCTTGAGCGTCAGTTGTGTGCCCTCTTTTCGTAAATCGGTCACCGGGCAGCTCACGACCTCCTGGACCGCGGCGTTTTCGCCGGCGATTTTCAGGAGAGCGCTCCGGGCACGATCGATGTCTTCGCCTGGGCCGATTCGCACCGGTATGTTGGCCATGACCCTCGGGTCCTGCATGGTCAGGTTCACGGTCACCTGCGTAGCCATGATGTTGTTGGGAACGAAGATGTGTCTGTTGTCTTCGGTTTTGAGACTTGTGTAACCGAGCGTCAACGTTTCCACGACCCCGACTTCCTTTCCAGTCGGCGCGTTGACGACGACCTCGTCGCCCACTTCGAAAGGGCGGTAGAGAAGGATGATGAAGCCAGCGATGATGTTGCCCAGCGTGTTCTGCGCGGCGAAGCCGATGACGATGGAGAGGATGCTGACGCTGGCCAGGAGAGCGGTGCCCAGATGCTGAAGAGGCGGAACGAGTGTGGCATAGAGTGCGATGACGAGAACGAAGACGACGATCTCTGCCAGCTGCGACAGAAACAGAGCTGCAGTGCGATCGAGATGACGACCCTGATCGCGTCTGATTGCTCGATTGACCAGGAAGCGAACGAGGCGCACCGCCAGGATCGCCGCGCCGATGAAGATGATCCCGAGCAGAATCGCACCGGGGCGATGCCGCGGGTCGAAGAGAAGTTCCAGATTCGTCATGGTGAGAGATTGTACGTAGGTATTGGGTTGCCGAGTTTGTCGAGTTGCGGAGTTACACACCAGCCCTTTCTGCGCTGATGAACCTCCGGACCGAGGGGTGCGGGCGCCTCGCCCGCACGAAGCAACGATCGCGCGGCCAGCCGTCACCTGCGCGAGGCGCTTACTATCTTCGTCTGGTCAGAGCGGGCGAGGCGCCCGCTCCCCTCGGTTGGGGTGCTGGCCCTTTAGCGTTTTCGCTTCGTCGACACCTGATCGTAGGTGCACGCCTCCGGATTCTTGTCCGATCGCCACCGCAGGAACTTCGAGCCGTGGCGGAATCGTCCCTGGCTGAAGTAGTCGTAGCGCACCTCGCAGACAAGAGTCGGCTCGACCGCCGTCCAGTCACTGCTTCGTTCCGTAGACCAGCGGCTCGGCCCTCCCGGCGAGCTGCCGGTGAAGCCGCCACGTCCGGCCAGGGGGAGTAGTTTCTTCGTGAGCTCCTTTCGCTCCTTCTCGTTGAATGATGAACAGTGTCCGATGTGATTGAGAACACCCTCGTCGTCATAGAGACCGAGGAGAAGAGTGCTGATGGATTTGGTTCCGGTGCCGTAGCGAAAACCGCCCACGACGCAGTCAGCTTCTTTGAGATGCTTGACCTTGATCATCCCCTCGCGATCGCCGGAGTGGTACGGCTCGTCGAGGAGTTTTCCGATGATGCCGTCGAGTCCCATGCTGCCGTAGTTCTCGAACCATTCCACGGCCGCATTGCGATCGGTCGTTGCCGGAGAGAGCTTCATCGGCGAGGCGGCAGGGACACTCTCGAAGAACTCCTCCAGTTCGGCACGGCGGTCCTGAACCGGAAGCTCGTGGATGTCTTTCCCTTTGAGCCCCGACACTGGTCTGTAAAGGAGATCGAACGCAAAGTACTGCGCCGGTGTTTCTTTTGATAGCTTTTCCACTCGCGACTTCGCCGGATGGAGGCGCAACTGAAGATCGTCGAACGACAGCGAGCCGGCAATGGAGATCACGATCTCGCCATCGAGTACGAAGGTCTTCTGCTCCAATTGAAGGAACGCTGCCACGAGCTCGGGGAAATAGCGAGTCAGCGGAAGGCCCGCTTTGGACTGGATGTACACCTCGTCGTCGTGACGAAAGATGATGGCTCTGAAGCCGTCCCACTTCGGTTCGAACTGCCACCGTCCGGCCGGAGGAATCTTCTCGACGCGCTTTGCCTCCATGGGCGGAAAAGGAATGGGAATCGGGATTGGCAAAGAGGGCGGCGCGGGTGGAGGTGTGGCGGACTTCCCGCCTCGGCCGGAGGTTGCCATCGGTTACGCCGTGACCCGTTTGCGGGTCGTCTTCTTCGGGGGAGTGAAGATCTTCATGAGGTCGAAGCGTTTCTTCCCGATGACCGGCTTCCAGAGATCGCCGAGCTCGCGCAGGCGCGCCGGGACGTTGTCGATGCGGAAGTCTTCGATGCGCACTCCGGCTTCGATTTCTTCCCACGTCACCGGCGTCGAGACGCTGGCCAGCGGTTTCGGTCGCGGCGAATAGATCGACGCCAGCGTGCGTCCCCACGCGTTCTGGTTATAGTCGACCAGAACTCGGCCATGGGGCCTCTTCGCCTTCATATACTCCGCCGTCACGATTTTCGGGTAGGCCGCTTCGAGCTCCAGCGCGATGGCCTTGGCGAAGGTCCAGACTTCCTTCTGCAGAGGTCCGCGGACAATCGGAATATAGACATGGATCCCTGACGACCCTGTGGTTTTCGGGTAGGTGGGCATCTTCAAGTGTGCCAGCAGATCCCGCACGGCAAGCGCTACCTCGGAAACGCGCTGGAAGTCGGCACCAGGTCCGGGATCGAGATCGAAGTGCAGGAAGTCGGGACGGTCGATATCGTCGCGCCGCGAGTACCAGGGGTTGAGATCGATGCAGCCGAGGTTTACGAGCCAGAGCAGGGATGGGAGATCCTGAACGACGGGAAAGTTGACCGGCCCGGCGTGGTGTTGAATCGTACAGATGTCGATCCATTCGGGACGCGGCTCAGGCGCCCTCTTCATGTAAAAAAAATCCCCCTCTGCGCCGTTGGGATATCGTTTCATGACCATGGCGCGCTCGGCGACGTGGGGCAGCAGATACTTCGAGACGTCGGCGTAGTACTGAAGGAGATCGCGCTTGGTAAGTCCGAGCTGTGGCCAGAAGATCTTCTTGAGATTCGATAATGGGAGCGTTCGACCATCCGGAAAACGGATCGTCACATTGTTCTCGTCTGTCGGAATCTTCAGTGACGCCATCGATGCCTCCGGTGGAAGGTTAGTTCGGTTCCATGTCGAAGGGAAAGCTCTTCATTCGTGGCTCCAGCCGAAACTCTTCGCTCCTACCGAGGGGAGCGGGCGCCTTGCCGCTCTTAACCGGGCCGAGCCCGGTGTGTGAGGCCCGGAGGGCCGCGGAGCTGGTAGCCAGTGGTGAGCGAAGCGAACCACTGGAAGACGTCACGAATCAATCATTTGCTTGAAGTTTCACCAAGCCCCGGCAGGGGCGAAAGCCACCGGATGCCTCGATTGGACGGGCTCTCGTGTCGATCGCTCGCGCCCCTCCTGGGGCTCTGGAAAAGAAAAGAATCGTTATGATCCCACGTCCAGTGGTTCGCTTCGCTCACCACTGGCTACCAGCTTACTGGCCCTCCGGGCCGCCCACGAATGGCCAAACTCCAGGGAGCGGGCGCCTCGCCCGCTCTGGAAAACGATCGGAGGGGCTAAACGACACGCGTGACGTGACTCAGTGCGGGCGAGGCGCCCACACCCCTCGGCATTTGCTCAGGCTCGCGGTTCTCGTTTTCTGTGCCGCTCGATATCGAGTGTGGCGTACTCTAACTCTTCTCCACTCGCCGCTGCACGGAGCATTATGGAGCCCCGGCTCATGTCGCCGATTCCGACGAAGGACCGGGGGAAGAGGAGACGCTCGCCGAAGATCGGCCAGAGCACATCCACGTATTTGCCGGTGGCGATACTTCCCAGCAGTACGACCCGCGTATCGTCGGTGAGGGTCGTCGTCAATAAACGCGCATCCCGAACCAAGGGCCGCGTGTAACCGGCAAAACGCGGATCCACTTTTGTTTTGCGCAGTCTCTTCATCCGCGCCTGATCGATCGACCAGCCGGAGGGAACCAGCCCGAAACCGGGGGCGATTACGAACACGCCGCCCTCCGCCGATGGCGGAGGCGCGGCAAAGCGCAGGGCGTAGGTAATTTTTCCCCGGAAATAGAGAGCGCTCATGAAGGAAAAGGCCTCTCCGATCGGTACACCGGCCGGGGAACGGTAGGCCTGCGCCGCCGCAAAGTTTCCCCGCGTTGAGGTCAATTGCCTGGCCCGGACTCCGTTCAGATTTGCCGGCGACAGAAGAAAGATAGTGGCTGGCATCTTAAGAAAAAGGACCGGACCGGCATTCCTGTTCCGAGAGTGCGGGACGCCCGCCACGCCTCATGCAACGATAACCCATCAGGGCCTGTTTTCCGGCCCGCCGTTTGCTTATAGGAAAGGCAGTGGCTCCCCCGGCACGGCAGAACCTGTCCCATACAAGGCGTTTTGCCGTGCGCTGGACAGCCGAGCTCGCTTCGAGAGGGTTCGAATGCCGTTGAGTTGGAAAGATGAGATCGGGAACGACCGCATCCCACAGCGGACGTGGCTCAAGATGCCGGCCATCGGGATGGAATCAGAGTTCAACGTCTGGCTCGACGGTGTTGAGATCATTCCGGAAGATTACTGGAAGCATCCTACGGCCTTCATCGAAGGCGCCACGTTGCACCGGACGAAGACTTCTACTCAGATTCCCTCGGGCGGCGCCGTCTACTTCGACCGCGGGGTCATTGAAGTCGTTACACCGGTCATTGAGATTGCTCCGGGATGCACCGCCCGAGTCGTTCGCAATCTCTGGGATCAGATTCACTTCGTTCGGAACGAGCTTACGAAATGGGGCAACCGCACGGGCCATGATGTTCGACTGAAGGCCTACAGCTGTCACTACAACGTGTCCTTCGAGCTCAAGAAACGGGAGCAGACCACGCGGCGGAACATCAAGAAGCTGGCACTGCTGCTGGCTTATCTACTTCCGGTTCCGGTCATGCTGCTAGGAGGGAACCGCCGCTCCACCGGCGTCGGTGTGCGTCCCCGCGGGAACCGGATCGAGATCACGGTCGACTTCACGCCCGACCCGGGCCTGATGATCGCCACCTGCGCGCTGATCGTCGGCATCGTGCGCGACGTGATTTCCTGGCCTTCTTATGAGTTGTCTCTGCTCGATGACCTGAAGATTCCGATCATAGAAGGGGTGATCCCAGGCAAGCACACGACTAGAAAGGGTTGGCTCACCAAGGACTTTCACTATCCTCAAAGCCCCTACACATCGGACATCGATGCGCGGATCTGGAAGACGCGGCTGGGCCAGACGCTCACTCTGCGCGAGATCGGACAGCGGACGGCATACCTCTTCCGAAGATCGATCCGCGAACTGTCTGATCCCTTCAGCACGCGGCTTCTCTTCGCGGTACTGGATGGCCGGGCCCTATCGATGCTGGAGCTCGAGGATCGCCCCGCGGCCTACGAAGATGTGGGACGACTCTGTCACTGGGGCGAGGTGATTCCGGAGCTGAAGCATCTGGGAGAGCAGAGCGTTCTGATTCCTGAAAGGGTCTGGAAAGCCACTCCGATCGAGGCGCACGTGGAGGCCCGGGAGCGGGAGCGCGCTCAGTTCGGCTCCTCGGCGACAACGCCCCAGGCTCCGCTGAAGGTGGTCGATTCAGATCCGAAGTCTCCCGCCGCTGTAACCGAGCTGCCACAACCATTGTCTACCCCGAAAAGAGCGATATTGCGTAAGGCGAATGGCTCGGGTCGTCTCCTCCCGCGCTCACCGGGCTACGTGGATCGCCGCATGGAGTCATCCAAAGCTCAAGTGGAGCGTCGCCGTCGCCAGCCCCGGCGGAAGAACATCTATGCAGTGCCGTTCCCTGACCGTCGTCTCACCCGTTCGGCATATGAGAGTGTTTTCCTGAAACTCGTTTCGGGGTCATGTCTGCAGATCGGGCCGGATCTCTACAAGCCGGTCGGAATGAAGGGCTGGTATCACGCCGTCTTCCGCCGCGAGTCCGATGGACGGGAGCGGTTGCTCAGCATCGATCAGTTGCTCGGAAAGATGGAGCACTGGAAGTAAGGGGTTTCGGATTTCGGATTTAAAAGAGGCAGACGCGGCGCGATTTCTTGTCTCGATTCTTTTAAATTCGAAATCCGAAATTCGAAATCCGAAATGCAGTTCGTCTAGTCCTGATCTCGTGGCGGGACCATTTCCGAGGCCAATGTCCGGCGATCGAGTCCGCGGCGATCTTCAAAGGCGAAGCGCGGCTGCTGCTGTGGTACTTCCATCCGGTCCTCACTCACTTCCCTCGGCAGCATCGTGATGTAACCGAGGTCGAGGTGCATGTGGTCGTCGGCACGTCCGATCTCATGGCCGTAGGGCATCACGAAAAGATCGCCGGCCAGCTCCTCTGCGATGGCGTTGAACTTCGTGATCGACTCCTTGTCGTTCAGGATGGCCGATCCGATCCTGAAGAGGTCGGCTGCGGTGCCCCACATATGTGGGGTGGCGCTGACGGCGAGCTTGTGTGCAGGCGATCGATAACCGCCGTTGACGGCGATATGAATCGATCCGACCGCGGCGCGCAACTGCTCGAGATAGAAGGCCAGCACGCGAACTGCACAGGGGATATAGCGTGGGAATTCCTGCAGGCGAGGAGCCTCGCGCAGATCGACCAGGATGAACTCATTGAGCCCGAAATGCGGAGTCAGGCGAATCTTCTTCGCCGCCTCGTGAGAGGGGACCTCGTAGAAATAGCGGGGGAGTCGGTGACGGCGATCGTGCGGATCGCGAATCATTTCGCCGGGACGCAGGATGGCCCTGAGCTCATCATCGAGATCGAAGGCGTCAACAATTTTCAGTCCCTGCTCGGCAGCCACTTCAGCCATTAATAATACCCGCCAGCGTGCTGAAGATGTCGCGCGAAACCTCGGCCACCGCACTCGACCGCCCGGTCTGGGCATCGAAGGCGGTGAGAATGACCAGAACGTAGGGCTTTCTGTTCTCGAGGTAGACGATGCCGGCGTCGTGATGAATGGTGGAAATGTTTCCGGTCTTGTGGGCGACGCGAGCTGCTTTTGGAAGCCATTTCGGGATCCCGCTGTTGAATTGCTGATCGTGCATGATCTCGAGCATCTTCTGCGATGCCGCCACTGAGTATGCCCGCTCTTCGGAGATGATCTTGAGCAGCGACAGCAGTCCATGGGCAGTGACTTCGTTGCTCAGTCCGGCGTCGAAGGCCGCCTGATCTTCGACTCCACGGATGACCTTTACTCCGTTGATGTCGAGCTCCTCGAGAGAGCGTTGAATCGTCGGAACGCCGATTACCTCGATGAGAAGGTTCGTGGCCAGGTTGCTCGAGGTGGTGATCATCTGGTAGGCCAGGTCGTACACCGTCATCGTTTTGCCGAGGTTGGTGTATACGAACGGATCAGAGTCGCGATCGAGGGCCAGCATGAATGGTTGCTGATTGACGATACTGGTGAAGCGGTTGCGGACGTGAACGGGAGACTCGAGCGTGAGCTGGCCGCGATCGATCTCCCTGAACACCCCGAGCAGCACGGCCAGCTTCATGGTCGAGGCGGCGTGAAAGTAGGTGTCGGCGTTGTAGGACCAGCCAATCGTCGTCTCGTAATCGTAGAAGGCGATGCCGAGGACTTCGAGATCGTGAGCTTCCTTGATTCTGAGGACGTTGTGATAGAGGGAGACCTCGCTTGCGGCGATCGAGTCCTTCGCCCTCTCGGCGACCTCGGCGGTTTTGAGCAAGCTCGTTTTTTTCATAGACACGTCAGGCGGGCTTCTGCAATTTTCGAGCTTGATCCCTCGCCAGAAGCGCCACTAACGGACTTCCACGCCCTTCCAGAATGCGATGTAGCCGGCAATCTGACTGGCGGCCTCTTTGGTCTCGGGGTAATACCAGGCCGCGTCGCGATTCGTTTTCCCGCCGGCGACTACATGGTAGTAGCTCGCTACGCCTTTCCAGCCGCAGGTCGTATGGGTTGTGCTGGGCTCAAAGAGCTCCATGCGCACCGCATCAGGCGGGAAGTAGTGATTCCCTTCGACGACGATGGTCTTGTCTGAATCCGCCAGCACTTCCCCGTTCCATAAAGCCCGCATTCCTTACTGTTCCCTCGAGTCGGTTGTCGTGTTGCTGCTCTTCGCGTCCCTGACGAACATCTGTTTTCCCGCCGGGCGCATCTGCGCGAACAGGGGGATCCATTCCGGATCGAGCCGCGTTCCGGCGTCGTACAAAGCGCCGCTGACGATGGTCCCCTCGAGCTTCGCCCCGCTCAGCTTGCACCAGCGGAGGTCGGCGCCGGTCAAATCGGCCCCCGAGAGATCGGCGTCGTTGAGAAAAGCACCGCGGAAGTTGGCGTCCTGAAGGTTCGCTCCTCGGAAGGAAGTATTTCGAAGCGATGCGCGCGAGAGGTTCACGCCGCGCGCGTCGATGCTATCGAGTACTTGACCGTCCAGATCGACCGCGCCGATATTCTCGCCAACCCAGTTGCCACCTCCGCGCAGCTTCTCCAGCGCTTCGTTTTTGACCGCGGCACGAACGTCCGCGGGGATGCCCTTGCCCTGCTCGAGATCGTCGAGCGCCTGATGAAGGGCCTCCAGTGCAGAGACTGGATAGTTCTGACGACGCGGCGGAAAGCCATCGAGGCCGGCATTGATATCGTCGGTCGAGACGGCAGCCGCTTCCTCGACGGTCTTGCCCTTGACCAACTCCGTAACGATGGCCAGAGCGGCCATTCCGAAGCCGCAGCCGGTGGTCGTGTACGAAGCGTCGAGGATGTGGCCGTCGGCGACCTTGAGATAGATGCGGTAACCATCGCCGCAGCCCTGATTGCGATAGTTGGAAACGACGTCAGCGTCTTCCATTTCGCGGAAGTTCATCTTCTCGTCGTTGATCTGCTGATACTTTTCGAAGTTCATATGCTCCTGAGTCCCTTCAACTCACTGCTCGGGCCCGACCGGTTTGGTCATCGCTTTTCCGCATCGAGGGCAGGGAGCCTCGATGAACAGTCTGCCGCGAAACTCCCGTTCCGCAAAGTCGTCGACCCGAAAAGACTGCTGGCAATGAATGCAGTACACGTCGGAACGGGCTTTCTCCTGAAGATCAGGCGGGAGATCGGCGAATTTCATGGCTTCTTCTTTCCTTCAACGATGAAAGCGGGTCATGAACTTCCATCTTAGCTTCTAGCTATTAGCTTCTAGCTTCTAGCTATCAGCCAGGAGACGGGTCGTACAATCTGCCGGTGCCTTCCTACATCGACAGCGACAACGCCCTCGGGTCGCCCTTTGGCGATGTGGACGATGCCTTCGCCATCGCTGCGCTGCTGCAAAGTCCGCTGGATGTGATCGGTATCGGCAGCGTTGCCGGGAACACGAGCGAGCCTCGGGCAGCAGCCAATAACGAGCGTGTTGCGAGCACCTGCGGCTTTACCGGTGCCATGCTTCGTCCGGCCGGCAGCGCCATCACGAAGTTTCTTTCCGCGACAAGCGGGCCATTGACCATCGCCGCCTTAGGGCCGCTCACGAACATCGCCGCGGCAATTCGTGACGACCCGGGGTTCGTGAGCCGGGTGAAGGAGGTTGTCATCGTTGGCGCCAATGCCACTTCGCGCGGTCGATGGCCTCCGCTGTGGCCCCATGAATTCAATCTCACCAAAGACAAGGTGGCGACGTTCGCTCTGTTCAGGTCAGACCTTCCCCTCACTTTCGTTCCGCTCGAGGTTGCGTGCCGGATGCGAGCCTCGCATGAGCGATTGCGGGACCTGCCGAAGAACGAGCTCACCGACCTGCTCGTGAAGGGCTCGCGACGATGGCTTCGCCGGGCCCGGATTCTCAAGCGGGCCAGTTCCTTTCCGGTCTGGGATCTGACCGCGGCCATGTATCTGATCGAACCCGGACTCTTCACCTGGGAGGAGACGACGGCCACGATCGCTTCAAACACTCACATGAAATTCGGCGAGGGGGATCGTCCCGTGCGGCTGATTCGCTCCTTCGACGAGTCGAAGGCGTGGGAGGCGTTTGTGAGGCGAATTGAGAATTGAGGTGAAGGGCCAGGCTAGGATTTCGAATTTAAAGAACCAAAATAGGCATTTGCCGAATGGAGAGACATCAGCGAGCTCATTTGAGAGAGCCGGCCCGCCATGACGAGGGAGCCTGGTTCTTTTCAATTCGAAATTCGAAATCCGAATCCCTCAGCCCTCGCCCTTGATGATGCCGGCGTAGAACTCTTCGCGGAGTCCGCCTGCGTTCATCTGGCACATTGGAACCATCTCGCCCTTGTAGGGAAGGCGGAACACGCAGGCGCTGAGTCTGAGCTGACCAACCTCGGTCCCGAGCTCTTCGGGCGCCATGAAGTGATGGCTCGTCAAGGTGACACCGTCGACGCGGACCATTCCCATTAGCCCTTTGAAGAGGAGCGGGAAGAACGTGGTACCTGTTTCATTTCTGAGCCGGCCATCGAGGAACTTTTTCACTCTGCCGAAAAACCAGACCGGAGCTTTACGGATGGCGCCGACTGCTCTTCCCACCATCTCCGCGGGCGAGTCGTCGCGGAAGGCCATTCCGAGCAGACCACGATCGGTGTATTCCTTCATGATCTGAAGGTCCTCGGGATTGTCGCGGATGAGCTGCATCAATTTCGGCTTCTCGTTCGGTTTCTGAATGGAGATGAGCGGAACGAAGCGCGTGCACTCCGGATGGCCGAAGTGGAACGGGCCGGCCTTAGTGAGCGGCATTCCGTAGTCTCCGGTCGCTTTGCCAACCTCGGTCCAGAGCTCCTCCGGCGTCACTCCCTGCAGGTTCTTTCGCGTGCGGCCTACATGAGCCATCGGCTGGAAGCTGATGAGACTGAAAGCGTCGCGGTTCTTGATCACCCACCGCGTGACGTCGGCGATGTGCGGAAGATTCTGCTGTGTCACGGTGAGAGTCGTGGCGGCGCGGAGACGGCGACCGGTTACCTTCCGGGCCGTGCGGATCATCTGGGCATACTCCTCGCGGAGAGGCATCAACTCCAGCTCTGTTCTGGGTGAGCGGTAACCGTCGCGGCCACGCTGGGTGATATCGATATGAATCGAGACCTCGGTCAGAAATCCCTCGGACATCAGCCGCTCCAGAAGCCCGGGCTGCCGGCGGAAGGTGTCGCCGTGGGTCATGAGCATGGGGATTACGCCGATCTTGCGGGCGTAGGCGAGAATCTCGATAAGCTCCTCGACGGGCCGCAGCGTGACTTCCCCGTCAGTGATCTGAACATTGCTCTTCGGTCCGAGGTAGGCGCGGAGCTGGCGGAGCTGCTCGAGAATCGCCGAGGTGGGAAGGGCCGGAATCTTGTTGGCTTCGTCACCGAGGTAGCAGCCGGTGCAGGCGAAGTCGCATTTGGGCTGAATGCCGATTGTGGCCCCGCATCCTGTAGCTTTCTGGCCCAGACCCTGGGTCAGCAGCCTCAGCGAGGGATCGAGCGTGGACCATCGACCGGCGAGGAGCGAGCGCTTCTCGGCTGTGACGGGGTCCTTGAGCAGGCTTATGGCATTGAGCAGACTGCTACCCGACTGTCCATCCATGTTGTCGTCCCACCTCGTCCCATTCGCTCACGCAAAGCTGAAGCCAGAGAAAGGCAAGGGCGATCGTTACATCGCCCTTGCCGGCTTCGCCGTGTTCGATATCGCGTATTGTACGGGAAATCGAGGGACTATTTGGAGGCGTCGTTCAGGGCCCAGCTGTAGTCGTCGTACTTGATTGTGACCTTGGATGCGCCCTGCAGGGGCTTCATGTGGTTGGCGTCGAGGTACTTCTTGGAGAAAGCGAGGGCACCGCCGCCCCAGTCTGCGAAATCTTTCTTGAACCAGTCCATGATCTTGGTGGTGTTGAAGATCGTCTCGTCCCCGTTCTTCTCGATGCGGACGCCTGTGGGTCCGTTGAGGAACTTGCGAGCCTGTTCGTCAAGCTGCATGTCGAGCTTCTCACCGGTGTAGGCCTCGGTGCGGAGCGGAGGGCAGCTCTTGGCGGCGCAGTTGATGGCGAAGTGCACGCGCGGGTCTTTGAAGCCGGCGCGGATCTTCTCGTCTTCCATTTTCTTCAATGAGGTCTTGCTGCCGTTGACCATGACGCGATCCTTCAGGAACACGCCGTAAGGAAGGAACCCATCGAGGTCGCGGATCGACTTCAGCGGATATTTTTCGGCGATCAGCGAGACCACGGAGATATTGTAGTAGTTCATCCAGTAGGCCTGCTGCTGCTTGCGATCGAGGGCATTGACGTTGACTTTGCCCATCATGTCGTTGAGCTTGTTCAGCTCCGCCATGTGAGTGGCCTTGAGACCCTTGTAATCCATGCCCTTTTCCGGGTTGTAGTGCTTGGTCAGAATAGCGTTCCAGGCGGAGTAATCGGGCTCGGTGCCGGCGAATGCCGACATGGCGAACATCGAAACCGAGAGTGACAGCAGAATGCGGGCAGCGATTGATTTTTTATTCATAGTTATCCTTTCTTACGTCTCGGGGATGAAATCGGTTTGATCGGACAGAGAATTCCGCGATGGAATTCTTTTCATTTCCTCAGTCGGACAGAGAACGTCCAGGTTTTTGAGATAAGACCAGTAGGTCCAGAGAGGTACAAAGCGAAAGCAATCGAGGAGCTCAATGGTCATCCGAAAGTGCTGGGGAAGCCCTTTCCGGAGCCCTTCCTTCCTCAGTTTCGTGAGATGCCCGGCCCCTGAGAGGACGCGGATGGTGCAGGGCATCCACCCTCGAGCAACGACCTCGTTGATCATGATCTCGATTTGAAACCCTCGCAGCTTCTCCGGAGGGATGGCCTCGAAGATATCGCGTCGGACGGCTCTCAAGCCGGTGATCGGGGGCAGGCGCAGAAAGAGTCTGTTGCGAATGCCGTAGTCGATCAGGCCGCATGAGAGAACGTACGGTCCCTCGATGATCGGGTCGGCCAGACCCTCGAAGTGGTGTGGCTCGACATGGAGAATGTCGCCATCGAAGAAGACGATGATCGAGGATGTAGATGCGGCTACGCCCGTTGCCATCGCCTGGGCTTTGTCTTCGCGCCCGCGGGAAGTCACGACGCGTGCTCCCGCGGCGATGGCGACCTCTCTCGTGGCATCCGTGGAATGGTCGTCGACGACGATCACTTCTCCCACGCCCTGAGCCCGGCGTGCGGCGTCGATGACAGCGCCGATGGTCCGCTCCTCGTTCCGCGCGGAAATCACTACGTCATAACTGGTCATCGGGGGGAGAATGATACTCGAAATCGGAACGGCGCCTTCAGGCTCAGCTGTAAGCGTTTAGCGGGTGTGAAATCAGAGTGGCGACATCCTGTCGCCTGGCTCGGCGGCGTCCCGCGCCGCCGCCACAGAGCAGATCGCGGCCACTAGAACGGCGGCGCGGGACGCCGCCGAGCCAGGCGGCAAAGATGCCGCCACTCCGATTGGCGCGCTCTGCGCGCCCTTACGATCGGGACGATTCCTTCAGATACCTCCCGATCCGCTCGATACCGCTGGTGATAATGTCAATCGAGGCGGCGTAAGAGATCCGCAGGAAACCCTCTCCTGCCGATCCGAAGGCAATTCCGGGGATCGTGAGGATGGCCGCTTCGGTGGCCAGTGATTTCGCGGTCTCCAGTGAATTGCATCGTGGGATGGGAACGAACAGGTAGAAGGCACCGGGCGGTGGGGAAACGGGCGTGTCGAGCTCCTGCCTGACGGCGAAGACGGCGGCGTCTCGTTGCTCCAGGAAACGAGCTCGCATCTGCGTCAGCCAGGCCTCGTTCCAGGCGGTGTCGGTCAAAATCATCTCGGCGAGCCGCTGAGCGACGCTGGAGGCACAGGTGGCGATGTATTGATGAGCCTTGACGATCACCGGCTGCAGGCGCTCATCGGCGAGCGCCCAGCCGATGCGGAGCCCTGTCATGGAGTGACTCTTGGACAGGCCATTCACGACGATCGCATTGGGTGACCGTCCCCACATGCCGGGCGGCCGCGAGTCATAGTGAATCTCGCGATAGACCTCATCACTGATGATGAGGAAGTCGCGCTCCTTGCTCAGTGTTGCCAGACGCTCCATGGAAGCCTCGTCGATGACACCGCCGGTCGGATTCGAGGGAGAGTTGACGATGACGATCTTCGTTTTCGGGGAGAGCGCGCTCTCGAGGCTGCCGAAATCGATCGACCAGTTCGCGGGCTCGAGTCGATAGGAAACCACCTCGGCACCGCACAACCTGGCGATGGTGTCGTAGGCGACAAAGCCCGGGTTCGGGATGATCACCTCGTCACCCCCTTCTACGAAAGCCTGCATGATCGAGTACAGCGCTTCCTCGGTTCCGGCCGTCACGCAGACATTCGTTTTCGGATCGAGCTCTCTGTCGATCGTCGAGGCAATCGCCCTGCGCAGCTCCATCGTTCCGGCGTTAGGGGTGTAGTGCCAGGAGTCTTCTCGAATGGCCCGGGCTGCCATCTCACGAAGAGAGGCGTCGGGCTCGATATTCGGCTCACCGATACCGAGATTCAGGGATAGAGGAGTAGCCAGAGCGTTGATCTGCCGAATGAGGGAGAGCTCGATGTCGTCGAATCGGTGCGCAGCGCGACTCGGCATGAGTCAGACGCCTCCGCCACTGCCTCTCCTCATCGTGTGGTGCGGCCGCCCCCGGCCGCCTGCAGGTCCGGTGAGGGACAGAATCAACGAAGTGCCTCTTCCAGAGCCGTAGAAGCCTCGGTCTTATCGTCTCGGTACTTCACGATCACGGGCGTTGCTATATGCAGGCCGTGATCTTCGCCGAACTTGCCTTTCAGTGGACGCGAGCCAGGAATGACCACTGCCCCGAATGGGATCTCGAGAGGTCGGTCGACTGACTTGCGGTAGACCTGACCCCGCACCACGTCATAGACAGGAGTCGACCCGGTGATCACGACGCCGGCACCGATCACAGCCCGGGAACGCACGACGGTTCCTTCATAGATGCCGGCATTTCCGCCGACGATCACGTCGTCTTCGATGATCACCGGCAAGCTCCCGACCGGTTCGAGCACGCCGCCGATCTGCGCCGCCGCGCTCAGGTGCACACGTTTGCCGATCTGCGCGCACGAGCCGACCAGAGCGTGAGAGTCGACCATGGTTCCCTCATCGACATAGGCGCCCACATTGATGTATGCGGGCGGCATGATCACGACGCCTTTTCCGACGTAGGCGCCCCTCCGAACAGAGGAGCCACCCGGGACAATTCGAACACCTTCGTCCTTGCGGAAGCGTCGTGGCGGGACGGTGTCCTTGTCGATGAACGACAATGCACCAGAGGCAAAGTCGGTGAGCACGCCCAGCCGGAATGCGGCCAGGATACCCTCCTTCACCCAGGCTTGGGCCTGCCAGATTCCGTCAGCGTCGCGAACGGCTGACCGAATGTCGCCCTTCTCCAGCTCGGCGAGAAAGAGACTGATGATCCGAACCGCTTCGGGCCGGTCTTTGACCGAGGCAATGGCGGCGATTCTTTCCTGAATTCCGGACATTTTGTGCGTGCTCTCAGCGGGCCGCTGATGTAGTCAGCGAACACTCACTCAGGATCTCGGCCATCCTCTTGCGGCCAGCCTCGGTGATCGGTGCCAGGGGAGGTCTCACGATGTCATTCTCCAGGATTCCCATCATCTTTAGAACCGTCTTGACCGGGATCGGATTGGACTCGATGAAGTTCCCGGTCATCAACGGAAGAATGCGCTCGTGAACGGTGCGAGAGCGTTTGTAATCGCCGGCCAGAGCGGCCCAGACCATCTCCTTCATCAGGGACGGAACCTCGTTGCCGGCCACCGAGATGACGCCATCAGCCCCGGCTGCCATGAGCGGCAGCGCCCAGGCGTCATCGCCGCTGAGCACGAGAAAGTCGTCGTCACGTTCGCGGAGCACGGCCAGGATCTGCTCCATGTTCCCCGAGGCCTCTTTGACGCCGATGACCGTGGGGATTTCCTTGCGCATCCGCAGGGTCGTTGCTGCCGTCATGTTCACTCCGGTGCGCCCCGGAACGTTGTAGAGGATGATCGGAAATCCTGACTTGCGGCGCTCCAGCGCCTCGGCCTGGGCGCCGAAATGGCGCAGCAACCCGTCGGGTGTCGGCTTGTTGTAGTAGGGCGTGATGCTCAGGATCCCGTCGGCCCCGAGGTCGAAGGAAGCGAGCGCCAGCTCGACTCCGCGTGGGGTGTTGTTACTCCCGGCGCCGGCGAGCACAGGAACTCTCCCGCCGGCGCGCTTGACGGTGAGCTCGATGACCCGTAGATGCTCTTCATGAGTGAGCGCGGGATTCTCTCCGGTCGTTCCGCAGGGGACGAGAAAATCGATCCCCTCGGCAATCTGCCAGTCCACAAACTTCTCGAAAGCTTTCTCATCGAGCGCCCCATCGGTTTTGAACGGCGTGATGAGCGCGACGCCCACTCCCCCGAAACGCTTGTCTCTGGCCATGAGGACTCCCTTACTTTGTTGCATTCAGGCGAATTTCCCGAGCTTGTCATCCTGAGCCGCAGCGAAGGATCTCAAGATATAGCGATCTGAATTCACATCCTGCCGCTGGAGATCCTTCGCTGCGGCTTCTAATGACATCAGTTCCATCAAGCGTCTCGTCTTAGCCCCGTAGGGGCGTTTGAAAATAGCCCAGCACGAAGTGCTGGGTTTGGCGATCGAGCTTCCAAGTCGAGCCCCGGAGGGGCGATCGAAACGAACTATCAAACGCCCCTCCGGGGCTCGAAACATGCTCGAGAAACCGGTACCCAGGACTTCGTCCTGGGCTATTTTCAAACGCCCCTACGGGGCTAGAAACATAGATGTCCATATCATCTTTCCCAGTAGCGACGCACGCGTCGTTCCCCGGCTTCTAAGAAACTCGCTGTAATTTACGCGGGTTCCCCGATGTGTCATCCCGAGCCGCAGCGAGGGATCTGGGCGGGGGCCCTTCCATCGTGGTGCTCGCAACCATTTTCGATTGCCAAGGGTCTAAGGCCCCCGCCCAGATCCCTCGCTGCGGCTCGGGATGACACCCACTCAGTTTCTTTTCTCAGTGGCAGCGCGCACGCTGTCC
>DASZZV010000448.1:0-3989 GCA_035544835.1 Thermoanaerobaculia bacterium | reverse complement strand
TGGATATTTCATGAGGTGATCGGTCTTTGTCAGTTCTTCGTCGGCTCTCCCGACGTTGCTGTCATCCCGAGCAAGGGCGGGTGTGTGGGAGGGGCGAGGGACCTCGCAACCGACGAACGATGTGAATTGAATCGGCCCTCGCGCGGACTCAAGCGCCTACGAATTGACATCGTTCGTCGTAGTCGAGGTCCCTCGCCCCTCCCACACGCCCACCCTTGCTTCTAAGAAACTCCCAGTATTTAGGCCGCTTTGCGGAGGTGTCATCCCGAGCGTCGAGCGAGGGATCTGGGCGGGGGACTCGACCCTTCGGCGCCTCGCACAATCGTAAGAGAACTCCAAGACTCCACACCGCAAGGCCCCCTCCCAGATCCCTCGCTCGACGCTCGGGATGACACCCTGGTTTCTTTCACTCAGACGCCGCGCTCCGCGGTCAATCGCTCGGGATGACACAGCGGGTTGTTTCCCACCCTCAATCCGGCGCGACAAACTTTCTTCCGGCGCTGATGAGCGATTTCAGATCTTTCGGGCTACAGGCCTCGGCGTACATCCGGGCCACAGGCTCGGTGCCCGACAGTCGGTACAGGATCCAGCGCTGGTTGTCGAAGATGAGCTTCACCCCATCGATGGTCACGACTTGCTTCACCTTCAGTCCGGCCAGTTCGTCGGGTGGATCCTTGAGTTTTCTCTCCAGTGCTTCCTTGACCTGGGGAGTCAGCTTCACATCGACCCGTTTCGAGTAATACGGTCCGAACTCTGCGAACAACTCCTCGGTGAGCTCAGTGATTCTCTTTCCTGTCTGGGCTACCATCTCGGCGACGAGAAGACAGGCCAGAATACCGTCTTTCTCGGGAAGATGCTGGTAGATGGAGAGCCCGGCGCTCTCTTCGCCGCCAAGGGCGATCTTGTCCTCGAGGATGAGCTCACCGATGTACTTGAAGCCGACCGGCGTCTCGTAGAGGGGTACGTCGAGTTTCCTGGCGATGGCATCGACGAGATGGGTGGTTCCCACCGATCGCGCCAGCCCGCCGGGGATCTGGCGATGACGTTTGAGGTAGAGGGCGAGGAGGGCGATGATGAGATTGGGGGAGACGAAACGATCGCGCTCGTCGATGATCCCGAAACGATCGGCGTCTCCGTCTGTCCCCAGCCCGAGATCGAATTTCTCAGTCGAGACGATCCTTCGGAGCTCTCCGAGGTTCTTGGGATTGCACTCCGGAGAATAGCCCCCGAAGTATGGATCGCGATAGTTGTGAATGATCTTGATCTCGATTCCCGTCTCGAGCAGGAAGTAGTCGAGGTAGTCGCGGGCCGTTCCGTATAGCGAATCGACAGCGATGCGCATGCCGCTTTTCCGGATGGCCGCGACATCGATTTTGCTGCGAAGGTCGGCCAGGTACCGCTCTTTGGGATCGATGGTCTCGATGAGCTCAGGCTTCTCGTAGACGTCGATTCGCTCCAGCTTTTCCTGAAGCGCATGGATCTCTCTCTCGATTCCCTTCGTGATTTCAGGCAGGGCTGGGGCGCCGTTGCCGGTCGAGAACTTCAGGCCGTTGTACTCGGGAGGATTGTGGGAGGCCGTGAAGTTGATGGCTCCGGCGCAACCGCGGCGGACAGTCTCGAATGACACCGTCGGTGTCGGGAGATCGCGACTGCATAGATACGCCCTGATGCCATTGAAGGCCAGGATTTTTGCAGCTTCGGCAGCGAACTTTTCGGAAAGGAAGCGGGTGTCGTAGCCGACCAGAACGCCGCGCTCAGTAGGGCCGTGTTTCTTGAGAAAGTTGACCACCCCCTGGCATGCCACGCGAACGCGATCGAATGTGAAGTCTTCCCCGATCACACCGCGCCACCCTGAGGTTCCGAATCTGATCAAGTCCATGGGGGTTCAAACCTTAACATAGTCGGCTGTTGCTGGTTGCTGGTTGCTGGTAAAGGCCAGGACCCCGGTTCTTGAACCAGCAACCAGCAACCAATTCACCCCTCACTCCGCGCAAAAATGCAGACCCCCTCTATACCTGCCAGTTTGGCTTGGTTTCCGCATTTAGCACAGGCAAGGTCATGAGTCGAACAGCAACGATTCTCATTGCCGACGACGATCCGAATGTGCTTCAGCTGCTCAAGCACTTCGTAAAGCCGCTCGGCTGTTCCGTCATTTGTGCCGCCGACGGCGAGGAAGCGCTTTCCCGCGCCCAGCGAGAGTGCCCTGACCTGGTGCTCCTCGATGTCCAGATGCCAAAAAAAAGCGGATGGGAAGTCTGCCAGGCACTCAAGGCCATGCAGCGGACCGCGAACATCGCCGTCATCCTCGTCACCGGGCGAGGCGACGTGAAGGATCGGCTCACCGGTCTCCAGTTGGGCGCCGATGACTATCTGGTCAAGCCCTTCGATCGCGACGAGGTCGTAACGCGGGTGGGAGCGCTGCTGGAGCGCCAGGCCGAAGCGGGAAAACGGCGGGAATTCACCGCGGATTCGCCGCAATCGCTCGAGGATCTGCTCTTTGATCGGGGGACAGACCTCCCCACCATCGCCATGCTTCTTCCGCAAATCAAGGAAGTGCTGATCGAGCAGGGGGAGATCGGGGTGATCTTCATCGACATCGAGCAGTTCGAGAGTATCGAGGCCGATTACGGCTGGGCGCTGTTCGACGAGTTTCTAAGCATCGTGGGCGACGTCGTCATCAACGAGGCCAAAGAGCGCTTCGGTAACGCCTTGATCGCCAGCGATCGCGTTGCTTCGTCGAACTTCTTCATTTTCCTGGAGACGCAACGTCAGGAGATGAAGGAGGAGAGCATGGAGATGCACGCCGACAAACTGCGTCAGCGTCTCATGCGTACCCTGCGCGCCCGCTTTCCGAAGATGCGCTCCGGGCAGATCGCATTTTTTGCCGGCGCCGCCCGCGTCGACTACGAGCCGCAGATCCGTCTGGAGCGGCAGATTTACTCGGGGATGAAGCGTGCCTCCGATGCCGTTCGCGATGCCGAACAGCAGCGGAAACGGAGTCTCACCCGCGAGCTCCGTGACATCATCAAGAGAAAGCAGGTCACGACTCTTTTTCAAGCGATCGTCAAATCGGACGATCGCACGATTTTCGGGTATGAGATTCTGACGCGCGGTCCGGCTGGATCGTCGTTCCGCAACTCCGACATGCTCTTCTCCTTTGCCCGCGACAACCATCTCTCCTGGGATCTGGAGGCATTGGCGTTGGAGAGCTCGATCGCCAGGCTCCGCGAATCCGATCTGGAGGGGAAGAAGTTCCTCATCAATCTCGAGGCGGAGATGTTTCAGGTCTCGGAGCTTCGCTTCCACGACCTCTTCAGTTTTTTCCACGACCATCCCGGCCGCTTCGTGTTCGAGCTGACCGAGCGTGCTGCCATCGACGACTACGGCTCGTTTCGCAAGCTGCTCGATGACATCCGCTCGCGCGGCGTGCAGATCGCGATCGACGACGCCGGATCGGGCTATGCTTCACTCGAGGCCATCGCTGCGCTGTCTCCCGACTATCTGAAGATCACCAAGAGCCTGGTATCGACGCTGGCGACCGAGCCGATCAAGCAGGATCTCGTGAAGATGCTGGTTGATCTGGCCAGAAGGATTGGCGCGCAGACCATCGCCGAAGGCATCGAGACGGCCGAGGAGTACGAGTGGTGCAGCGGGCTCGGTATCGACCTGCTGCAGGGCTTCTACTTCGCCGTGCCGCGCGAAGAGCTAATCGAAGAGGTCCTGCATTTTCACGACGCCCCTGCTCCGGTCACCAGGCCGATGCGACCGTTCGAGGAGCGACGACGGACGGCAGTTCCAAGACGCTCATGAGCACGAGTTTGTCCCGTTTTCCCCGACGCCGTCATCCCGAGCGATTGACCGCGGAGCGCGGCGTCTGAGTGAAAGAAACCAGGGTGTCATCCCGAGCGTCGAGCGAGGGATCTGGGAGGGGGCCTTGCGGTGTGGAGTCTTGGAGCGCTCTTACGATTGTGCGAGGCGCCGAAGGGTCG
>DASZZV010000447.1:0-7506 GCA_035544835.1 Thermoanaerobaculia bacterium | reverse complement strand
TCGGCAACCTTCACTTTTTCCACAACGACTTTCAGGCGGCCATCAGCCAGTACGATAAAGCTTCTCAACTCGACCCCGACATGACGATCGCTCATTTCAACCATTCCCTGGCCAGCGGAGAGATCTACAAATACGAGGAGCAGGGACGGGAGCTGGAAGAGGCGAAGAAAAAGGATCGGGCCCTGGTGGACCGGCTCATCGCCGCAAAGAAAGTCGTCATGTACGACCTGCCCCTCGGCGATGCCTACAAGATCACCGACACCGTCGCCAAGCGACAGACGGCAAAAGAGCTTTTCGGAAACTATGCGGTCTTCGATGCAACCAGCACTATCGTCAATACAGTGACGATCGGAGCGCTGTTGTCGCTGCTGGGCGGAATCGTGCTGTGGCTGCAGCGAAAGAAAAACGGCTTCGCCGGGACCTGCATGAAGTGCGGCCGAACCTTCTGCTACCGCTGCAAGTCAGCGCGGGAGAGCTCGGTATATTGCACCCAGTGCATCCACATCTACCTAAAACGTGACGGCGTCTCGCTGGATACCAAACGCGCCAAACTGGAAGAGGTGCAGGATTACCAGGGATCCCGTGTTCGCCTCAAGAAGCTGCTCTCGACCTTTTTCCCCGGGTCCGGTCAGGCCTATGACGGGGCAACGGCGCGCGGAGTCATCGCCCTGGTGCTGTTCTTCCTGTTCATCTCCGTGGCCATTCTGATTGGACGTCTGGCACCGGTTGCCAACCCGGCTACGACCATGAAAACGGTCATCAGAATCATCGCCGCTGTCCTGGCGTTCATCGTCTGGCTGGGCTTCACCATTCCCATCTACCGTCAACGTCCGCTCGCTTAAGAAAGGGATTCGAGAGACCTCACCAATGGCACTCGAAGGCACGCTCAAAGACTTCAGTCTCGCTGATATTTTTCAGCTGATCGGACTTCAGCGGAAGACCGGCGTGCTGACGCTCCGAGGCAAGGAGGACACGGTCACAGTCACTTTCCTCGACGGAAAAGTCGTGGCTGCGGACTCCCTCAACAAGCGCCTCGAGAATCGTCTTGGCAACGTGCTGGTAAAGACCGGGCGCTTGACCCAGGAGCAGCTGGGCCAGGCTCTCGAGATCCAGCGTGAGACGCTCCAGCGGCTGGGATTCATTCTCACCCACTACAACATCATCTCGGCCGACAGCCTGCGCTCGGCACTCAACCTTCAGATCGTCCAGATCATCTATAGGCTCTTCCGATGGAAAGATGGCGAGTACCACTTCTCGCAGGAAACAACCATCGAGTACGACCGTGAGAACGTCACCCCCATCACCGCCGAGTCGATCCTGATGGAAGGCGCCCGGATGATCGACGAGTGGCCGATCATCGAAAAGCGCATCCGCTCTTACGACATGGTCTTTCGCAAGAAACTCATCGATCAGGAGATCGTCATTGCGCAGGATGCGGACGAAGTAGCCTTCGACGACAGCACGGCCATGCGGAAGAAACGCAACCCCGTCGCCGACAAGATCCGCATCTCCGAAGACGACAAGATGATCTACGACATGGTCGACGGGACGATCAATGTCGGCGATATCGTCGAAACCAGCCGCCTCCCGGAGTTCGACACCTGCAAGGGGCTCTACGAGCTCCTGACCCGCGACCTCATCGAAGAAGTCCGCGACCCCGGAATGCTGGCGGCGGTGGAAGAGACCACGGTCGATCAAAACGCACCGGCCGAGGTTCCGCCGGTACCGTTACCGCTGGTTCTGATTCTGGGAGCGCTGGCGCTGTTGTCTCTCGTCACCTCGACCCGCAATCCTCTCAGCACCGTCCGCCTGCTCAACGGCAGTGGAGTCGTCGGCGATACGCGGAAAGCGATCTCTCTGCGACGCATCGAAGTCATCAGTGACGCCGTGCAGGCCTACAACCTGGCCAATGGGAAGCTCCCGCTCAAGCTGCAGGATCTGACTCCCGCCTACGTTGCACCGCACCTTCTGAGCGATCCGTGGGGGAACGCCTACAAGTATCTGCTGAGACCAGAGAAGTATCTGGTGATCGGTTTCACCCCTGACGGTAAACCGGACACTGATCTTTTCCTCTCTCGCCCCATTGAGGGGACGACACCGACGCAGCCCGAGAAGCCTCCGACCGGTGGCATCGTCGACATCCCATAAAATCCGAGTAAGGCGATATCTGCCGCTACTGGCCGCCGATCTCGCTGGTGAACGGAATCCTGCGCAGCTCGTCGTGCCTGGCTCCGTTGGGCGAGAGCTTGCTCGAGAACACCGAGACCGACTCGATGCGAAACTCCCGCGATGCGATGTCGGCCGTCGCGGCCGCAAACCGGTCGCAGTCCCTGGCTCGCCAGCGCGTCCTGGGGCGCACCAGGGTCAGGTGCGGCGTGAACGGCTTTGCCTCGAAGGCCACACCACACTCCTCCAGCGCAGCTCTTACTTCCACCGCGATGGAGGAAATGAGCTCGGCCGGCTCGAGAGCGATCCAACCGACACGTGGTCTCGCCATCGACGGGAAGAACCCGGCATCGGCAAAGCGCGCGGCGATACCGTTGGTACCGGCCAATCGTCCCTCGAGTGCCTCATACACCGGCGGCAACCTGCTCTCCTCCTGATCGCCGAGAAAAGCGTAGGTGAGGTGATAGGTCTCGGTTTTGGTCCATGACGCCTCCGGGAGCTTGTCGCGCAAGGGATGCATGGCCCGACCGACCGCCTCTCGCACCACACCCGGTATCGTCGAAGCGATGAAGATCCGTGTCAAAAGATACCTCCGGGGAAATTGAAAATTGAAAAAGTAAAACCGAGCGAGGTTACTGGCGAACTTTCTTGTCAGCCTGCCCCGTCAGAGAATCGGGAGTGAAAATCTCGGCGATCTGTTTTGGGGTGAGGAGTTTCTTCTCTCGAAGCAAGTCGGGAATCGGTTTCTTCGTCTTTGCCGATTCTTTCGCAATTGCGGCGGCTTTCTCATAGCCGATCAAGGGATTCAGCGCCGTAGCCAGTGAAGGCGAGGTGATGAAGTAGGCCTCACACCGCTCCCGGTCGGCGCCGATTCCAGACACACATTTCTGCACGAAAGTGGGCAGATAGTTTTTCAGAATGTCGATCGAGAAGAGTAGCTCGTAGGCCATGAGCGGCATCATCACGTTGAGCTCGAGCTGGCCGGCCTGAGAGGCATACGAGATGGTCGTGTCTGATCCGATCACATGAAAGCAGATCTGGTTCATGCACTCCAGCATGGAGGGGTTGACCTTGCCGGGCATGATCGAAGAACCGGGCTGGACGGACGGCAGCGTGATCTCGGACAGGCCGGTCAGAGGACCGGAAGCGAGCAGGCGGAGGTCGTTGGTCACGCGGCTGAGCTCCAGCGCGAGATTCTTGAGTGCCGAGGAGACGGCCACGACCGGCAGTTGCGACTGCATACCCTCGCGAAGATCCTCGATCGAGGAAAGCTCCAGCCCCGTCAGAACAGTCAAGTACTTGACGACCGTATAGCGATAGCCGTCCGGTGTATTGATTCCCGTTCCTACCGCTGATCCGCCGATTCCGAGGGGCCGAAGCTCCGCTGCCGACTCGTAGAGGAGACGCGTGGCCCGCCGCATCGCCGCAGCGTACGCTTTGAACTCCTGACCTAGGGTGATGGGAACGGCATCCTGAAGGTGTGTCCGCCCAGACTTGATGACTGTCGAAAACTCGTCGCCCTTTGTATCGAGAGCGAAGGCCAGTGAATCGAGGGCTGGAAACAACTCACGCAGCAGCAGTAGCGTCGCAATCCGGGTCGCCGAGGGAAAGACGTCGTTGGTCGACTGTGACATGTTGACGTGGTCATTGGGATGGACCAGCTTGTACTCGCCGATCTTTCCGCCCAGCGCCACCGTAGCGAGGTTGGCGATGACCTCGTTGCAGTTCATGTTGAACGACGTTCCGGCACCGGCCTGGAACACATCGACTACGAACTGACCGCGATGCTCCGGGGCGATGTAGGGCGAGGGGATCTTGAAGGGCACATAACGAAGATCGTCCTCGCGCTCCTCCTCGTCGGACTTGCCGCGACCGGCATGCTGGGCGGCCCTGTCGAACGGAATCGAATCGTCACCAGTCAGTTCGTCGACGGCGCCACTGATGGCTCGGGCCAGCCGATCTTTCAACACGCCGAGCTCGTTGTTGGCGAGCGCCGCCGCTTTCTTCAGGAGAAGAAAAGAGCGGATAAAGGCCGGGTGCTCGCGAAGTCCGCTGACCGGGTAGTTCTCCACGGCCCGCTGCGTCTGCGCGCCGTATAGGGCATTCGCAGGAACCTCGACATCGCCGAGCGTGTCGTGTTCTTTTCGGTACTTTGCTTTTGTGGGCATCCGCTCTCCGTTCTCCGTTGCTCGTTGCTCGTTGCTCGTTGCTCGTTGCTCGTTGCTCGTTGCTCGTTGCTCGTCAGGAATCATAACTGGTGTGAATCATCATAACGGGCGGTTGTAGCGGCGCGCAGAAGGCGCCCTGGAGTTTGGCCATTCGTGGGCGGCCCGGAGGGCCAGTAAGCTGGTAGCCAGTGGTGAGCGAAGCGAACCACTGGACGCGGGATCATAACGATTCTTTTCTTTTTCAGAGCCCCGGCAGGGGCGCGAGCGATCGACAGAAAGAGCGCGTCCAATCGAGGCATCCGGTGGCGGCTTTCGCCCCTGCCGGGGCTCGGTGAAACTTCAAGCAAATGATTGATTCGTGACGTCAGCCAGTGGTTCGCTTCGCTCACCACTGGCTACCAGCTTACTGGCCCTCCGGGCCAGGCCCACGAATGGCCAAACTCCAGTCGGCGCGCTCTGCGCGCCGCTACAACCGCCCGGGACAAAACTGGGCGGCGCACGAACAACGAGCAACGAGCACTACACCGCCTTCAAGGCGTCGAGACGCTGCTTGGACTCCTCGAATATTTTCTTGTGAAGGCTCTCCCCGTGCGCGTCCATGGTAACGATGGCCGTGAAGTCCTCGACCCAGAGGTGCCAGATCGCTTCCGGGCTGCCGAGGTCCATCCAGTCGACACCGTCGACGCGCTTGATCGCGGCAGCGCAGACCTGGGCGGCGCCGCCGACTGCATGCATGTACACCGCGCCATACTCACGACAGGCGGCGAGGGTCTTGTCTCCCATCCCGCCTTTTCCGATCACTCCGCGGATGCCGTAGTCGCGCATGACTTCCCACTGGTAGGGCTCTTCGCGCGAGCTGGTGGTGGGACCGGCAGCCTTACACACCCACTGATCACCCTCTCTCATCATGACCGGTCCGCAGTGGTAGATGATTTGCCCGGAAAGATCGACAGGTGGTTTCGTGCCGGTGTGGATGCGGTGATGCACGCCGTCACGCCCCGTGTACAGGCGCCCCGAAATCGATACGGTATCGCCGACATGCAGCGTGCGGATGGTTGCTTCGTCGATCGGCGTGGCTAGTTTTATCTGGGCCATGGTGTCGTTGCTGGTTGGGTGCTCAATACAGCCACTCCCTCACCTCACCACTCTCCCCCAGCGCGGCGCCGCGGCGTCGATACGCCCAGCACATGTAGGCGACCGACACGAAGAAGGAGGCGGGAAGGCGATTCTGTTTACCGATCTTGCAGGCCAGCAACGTGGTCTTGCCACCGAAGCCCATCGGACCGATCCCGGATTGATTGCCCTTCTCCACTACACGCGCTTCCAATTCGGCCAGGACGGGATCGGGGTTCGTGTCATCGAGGGTTCGAAGCAACTGCTCTTTCGCGAAACCATATCCCGTTCCGCGGTCACCACCGATGCAGACGCCGAGAATTCCGGGACCACAGCCCTGACCCTGGGCCTGCAGAATGCAGTCGATGATGGCGTTCTCGACTCCTTTCAGATCGCGCCCACCGAAGTCCGGGTGGGGCAGTGAGTACTGGGCGTTCATGTTTTCGCAGCCGCCGCCCTTGAGCATCAGCTTGACTTCCACATACGGCTCGCGCCACTGATGGATGTGAAAAACCGGAGAACCGGGACCGGTGTTGTCGCCCGTGTTTTTCCCGGTCACGGAGTCGACACTGTTCTGTCGCAGATAGCCCTTCTTCGTCGCCGCCCGCACTGCCTCGACAGCCGTGTCCTCGAATGCGATCTGGTCATACCCGACCGGCGTGTGCACGTAGAAAAGGATCGTCCCCGTATCCTGGCAGAGCGGGAGTGAGCTCTCGCGAGCGAGTCCAATATTGCAGCCAATCACGTTCAGCGCCATCTCGGCGTTCGATCCTTCTGCTTCCACCCCCCGAGCGGCGGTCACTGCCCGCACCACGTCATCGGGCAGGATGGTGCTGGTCCGGCGGATCAATTCGAGAAGGCTGTCGAAGAGCGCAGTGTCGACGCTCGGTCCTTGAATCACTTCGGCTATGGCGCTCATGGGGTCTCCCGCAAAGGGTGAACGACGATTGAGTCTAACGTCTGTAGAGAACGGGGGGCAAGACGGTTGCTGGATTTGCGCCCCCAGGGTTTTCGGCGGCTGGGTTGTCCGGAGTGGCGGCATCTTTGCCGCCTGGCCCGGCGCCGTCCCGCGGCGCCGTTCTTGAGGAGCGACCTGAATCTGGGGCGGCGGCGCGGGACGCCGCCGGGCCAGGCGACAGGATGTCGCCACTCCGGGGTGCGCGCATTTCGAGGCTAACGCAAATCAGTGATCATCCCAGGCGGGATACGACGATGCGTTCTTGAGATACAGAAACAAACTCGTCATCCTGAGCCGCAGCGAAGGATCTCCTGCAACGGGATCTGAATTCAGATCGTTCCTATCTTGAGATCCTTCGCTGCGGCTCAGGATGACGGCGTCGGGAAAGCCGCGTAAAATTCTTCACCCCAATATGCGCCCTTTCTTGCACCGAGGAAATGCCGGGCAAATTGTATCGGTTTACGAATCTTAGTCTACTATCATCAATGTTGGTTGAAACTACGAGGTAAACCAATGAATATAAACAAACTTACAGTAAAAGCCCAGGAAGCAGTGGTCGAGGCACAGAACTTCGCACGGGAATCGGGTCATGCCGAGTTCACCCCGGAGCACCTTCTCATGAGTCTGCTCCGGCAGGAAGGAGGCGTGGTCTCACCGATTCTCAACAAGCTCGGTGTGAGCCCTTCGTCTGTGGAGATGGCGACAACCGCCGAGCTCACGAAGAGATCCAAAGTGCTCGGTGCTTCCGGCGAGCCAGCCATGTCCCCTGCCCTCCGCAAGGTCTTCGATGCTGCCTTTGCCTCGGCTGAGAGTTTTCATGACGAATTCGTCTCCACCGAGCACCTGCTCATCGGAATTACCGAAGCGAAGGAGACGACGGCGGCCCAGATTCTGTCGCGTTCCGGAGTCACTCGCGATGGCGTCCTGAAAGCATTGCAGTCGGTGCGCGGCACTCAGCGCGTCACCGATCAGAATCCGGAGAACAAGTATCAGGCTCTCGAGCGCTACGCGCGAGATTTGACGGCCCTGGCGCGACGCGGAAAACTCGATCCCGTAATCGGGCGCGACGAGGAGATTCGTCGCGTCATTCAGGTCCTGTCG
>DASZZV010000446.1:0-2758 GCA_035544835.1 Thermoanaerobaculia bacterium | reverse complement strand
ACGTGACGGCAAAGCTCGAGCAGACACCGCGCCAGGGGCTCGGCAGTCCATTGCATACGAGGGATTTCGAGTCGGACGCGGGGCTGGACGCAAAGTGGAATCCCTCCGCAGACACGGCAGTCGATCTGACGCTGAATCCCGATTTCTCCCAGATCGAGTCCGATGTCACAGCCATTTCTGCGAACGAGCGTTTCGCCATCTTCTATCCGGAAAAGCGGCCGTTCTTTCTGGAGGGAGTCGAGCTGTTCAGCACACCCATTCAGGCCGTCTACACGCGCACGATCACCGCGCCGCGCTGGGGCCTGCGCAGCACAGGAAAGTTTTCGTCAAATGCCTACACGCTCCTCGTCGCTCAGGATCGCGGCGGCGGTCTGGTCGTGCTGCCTGGACCGAATGGCTCCGACTTTACGAACCAGGACTTCTCGTCCACCGTGGCCATCGGTCGGTTGCGCCACGACTACGGCAAGTCTTTTGTGAGCGGACTTCTGACCGATCGTGAAAATCAGGGCGGCGGTCACAATCGCGTGCTGGGGCCGGACTTTCAGTGGCGAAGCGGCAATCAGACTCTTACCGGGCAGTTGCTCTTCAGCGATACGGTGACGCCGAATCGCCCCGAGGCCACCGATCAGTGGATGGGACAGAAGCTCGCCTCGCATGCCGGAGACATCTGGTGGAGCTACAACAGTCCCAGGCTCGATCTCTTCACCGAGTACAAGGATTTCGGCAATGATTTTCGCGCCGATGACGGCTTTGTTCCGCAGGTTGGCTTTCGGGAGAATTTCGGAGAGGGAGGCTACACCTTCCGGCCCAAGGGGTTCTTCAGTCGGGTGCGTACCTTCGCGCTCGCCGATTACCAGAGTGACACCGATGGGGAGCTGCTGTTTCGCGAAGTGTCGTTCGGCACCGGCTTCGATGCCAAGCACAGCATCAATGGACGCTTCAGAATGTCGTATGTCCGGGTACGAAGTGGGACGGAGACTTTTCCGCGGCGGCAGCTGGTCTACTCGCTGAGCGCCAGTCCGACCGGCTTCCTTACCGCCGCCGTCTCCGGATGGGTCGGGGAGGAAGTCGACTTCATTCGATCGCGCTTGGGTCGCGGAGCGAATGTAAGGCTATCGGCAACGCTCCGGCCCAATGATCACCTTTCCTTCGGGCTGAGCAGCAGTCTTCTTTTCCTCAACGTCGTCCCTGATACCGGTCCGCAGGATGAGTATCACCGTCTCTTCACGGCCCAGGTCGAACGGCTGCGAACCACGTACACTTTCAGCAGCAAAGCCTTCCTGCGGCTGATCACTCAGAACGTCCGCAACCGAAACAATCCGGCACGCTACAAGCCGGTGGGGGTCCGTCGGCGGAGCGGATCGGTGACCGATTCGCTTCTGTTCGCCTACAAGCTCAATTTTCAAACCGTGATCTACGTCGGTCTCGGCGACAGCAACACACTGACCGAGGCTAATCATCTGGAGGCGAACGACAGGCAGTTGTTTTTGAAGATGTCGTATGCGTTTCAGAGATGATGACCGAAACGATTTTGAACGCCGAAGGCGTTCCGGCTCGGTAGCCGGTGGTTAGCGCGAAGCGCTTACCACCGGTTGAACGTGGCATCATCTTGTTGAACGCCGGAGGCGTTCCGGCGGGACCTTCTTCACGACGAGTTTGACGAACGCTCTCTCGAATTGCGCTGGAACGCCTCCGGCGTTCACGGATCGCGGTCGATTCTGGCTACCGAGCCGGAACGCCTTCGGCGTTCGATTCACGCAAGCGCGAAGGGTCCTATTCTAGCCAGCAGCAGAGGCGGCAGGATGCCGCCTCCCCCCGAAGGATGGTCCCATGAAATACGAATCCATTTCGTTCGCTGACAAGTTCGCGAAATTCACTGAGCAATTCCAGCCGAAGGTCATTGCGGAGATGAACGAGTATCAGTTCAAGCTCGTTCGGGCCGAAGGGGACTTCGTCTGGCACAGTCACCCTGATACCGATGAAGCGTTCCTGGTGATCGAAGGTGAACTGGTGATCGATTTTCGCGACGGCAGCGTCACGCTCTCACCCGGCGAGCTGTTCATCGTCCCCAGGGGAAAGGAGCACAAGCCGCGCGCCGCCGTGGAGTGCAGGATTCTGCTGATCGAGCCCCGAGGCACGGTCAATACCGGTGAGAGCGGCGGTGACCTCACCGCGCAGAACGACGTCTGGATCTGAGGACCGCGGGGAACCTTTGACTCTGAAGCACGTCTCCATGGATATCATGTTTGCGATTCCAAGGAGACCTCGATGCGCTCGAGTCGAATTCCGGTGTCGTTTGTTCTTTCACTGCTGTGGGTGATTTCAACGAACGCAGCGCCGGTCAAGGGAGTGGTCATCGACCCCGGAGGCGCGGCCGTCTCGGGCTGTCGGGTCACCGCATACGCGTTGGAGGGAACCGAAGCCCAGGTCCTTCGATACGAATCCGACAAACCTGATCGGAAGTCCCTCGCTTCGGCAACTTCGAATGCCGCTGGAGAGTTTTCGATTGACGTCCCCGCCGAGCGGGTCTTCCAGCTTCAGTTCGAGGCCGAAAAATTCGCGCCTGCCGCTACACCTGTAGCAAATGGCGAGGACATCGGGGCGGTGCTTCTCACACCTGCGCCGACAAAAGTCGGTTCCCTTCGAGCGAAAGGGAAACCGGTCGCTGGAGCGCGTGTCATCTACATCGGCGCGGCCGAGATGATCACTGTCACCGACACCGAGGGAAAGTTTCGCGTCGCCGATCCTGGGCTCTGGA
>DASZZV010000445.1:0-1985 GCA_035544835.1 Thermoanaerobaculia bacterium | reverse complement strand
ATCGTGACCCGGGTCGTGAAGACGAAGCCATCCTTGCCGACCCGCTCATCCTCGATGTCGAGCCTGCGGCTGGCGATGGAGGTTCGCAGATGCGCTGTCGGCTTCTCCGACCAGACGTCGGCATCGCGATAGAGGAACGATCTGGCTTTGCCGATGGTCTGTTCGGATTTGTAACCAAAGAGCCGCTCGGCTCCCCGGCTCCAGCTGGTGATCACGCCGCTGGGGTTTGAACGGACGACCGCCACGTCTTCGAGTTGCTCGAGAAGATCGGGCACGACGGCAGCGGCAACCGCCGGCGATGCTTCAGACGGCGTTGCGCTGTCGATTTCGCCGAGGATGCATTCAACGAACTCCGGCTTCCGCCGCGACGCCGACATCCACACACGGAACGACACATATCGGCCGTCCTTCATCTGAATACGCCGGATCGTCGAGAACACAGGAATGTCGCCTCCGAGCAGTCGCTTGGTCTGAGCGACATGATTCTTTCGCTCTTCGGGATGAATGATGGTGTGAAACCCGGGCGTCTTCAGCAGATCATCCAGGGCGTATCCAAGGCTGATGGCGAAGCGACGGTTGGCCTGTAACCACTGGCCGGCCGCGCCAAAATAGGCGATTCCAACAGGTGCCTGGTCGAAGCCGGTCCGATACATGTCGTCCCGCACTGAGCCGCCCGAAGTCAACCTCTCCGTTTTCTCCGGCCGGCGCAGCAGCAGCAGATAGGCCAGGAGAAACCCGGCCAGAACCGAGAGGGCCTGTTGTTGCAGGGGAATCATCGCGTCGATCAGCTCCTGCGAACCAGCTATCTGAGAAAAGGAAGCGACAGGTCGAGAGTCACGCCCGGATATTAACTCCGACCGGCTCGGACCATGGGCACTTCCGCACCGCTGCCTGGATCATATGGCAGAGCTCGGGTGGCTGAGTTCTTGCTCAGAGACCCTGTGGAGGAACAACCTATGAATACGAAATTGATTCTTGCCGCCGCCGTGCTGGTGGCTTCCGCAGCCTGCACGCAGAAAACGGAGAGCCAGACTTCGGTCACCGAGACCGGGACGGCGGAGACAAGCACCACCACGGTCTCGACGACCGTTCCGGCCATCGATACGATGGCCACAGCGCAGGCAAAGGCCGACGTCAAGGAAGCCGGCCGGGATGCCGCAGCGGCTGGCCGCGAGATCGGACATAACGCTGCCGACGCCGGCCGCGACGCCGCCAACGCGACCGGCACGGCTCTGGAGAAAGCGGGTAAGAACATCCAGCGCCACGCCAAAAAGGGCGACCAGCACTGAGTACCTCGGCCTTGTCATCCTGACCAACGGCGAAGGATCTCCAGGAGCAGCATGGACGTCTTGAGCTTCCCTCTCCCCGGCGGGCCCCCCGCGAAACCCGGCTGGGAGAGGGTGCAGCGGAGCGACAAGTGAGTGGCCGGACGATAGCGTTGCTTAGCTTCGAGACACGTCGATCGCCGCCCTCCAGACTTTATTACGGATACTCCTTGATGATCACGACCGGATCCTTCCCGGCTGTATCTCCGTTCGCCTTCCAGATCATGACCTCGTAGTTGTAATGGCACTCACGAGCTGGGTTTCCGGCCGGGTCTTTGCAGCCGTGACCCTTTCCGGGAGTCGCCGTATGCGGAAGCCGGCAGACCGTTCGTTTCGTGCATTTGAACTTCGGTGGGTTGGGGTCGGTGAACTTGATCGTCATACTCGAAACGTTCTGTCCCGCCCTCCATAGGATCGAATCCTTCCCCTCATCGATCGGGATCGGGTCCTTATCGGCCGTGGCGTCATCCCTCACGATCACTTCGTCCTCCTTCCATCCCATCGGCCGCACCTTCCAACTCGAGCAGCCACTGCAAAGCAGCACCAGGATCAAACCAAACAGTGAAGCCCTCTTCATTCGACACTTCCTTTCCGCGCGTTGAGGCGCGTGACTGAGATCAGGAGGAACGGAGCGCCGCGAACTCGATGCTCTTCCGGAGA
>DASZZV010000444.1:0-1753 GCA_035544835.1 Thermoanaerobaculia bacterium | reverse complement strand
GTATCCGTCTCAACGCCAGCTACAGCCAGTATGTAGGCCGCCTCTCCGAGACCATCGCCGGCGCAGGCTCCAGCAATGGCTCGCCGGCATATTTCGGTTACGCATACACCGGACCTGATCTCCTCAACGTCAGCCCGCGTGTCGCGGTTGCGGCGGCGATCGCCAATTTCAATGCCAACGGTGGCGTCAACGGTACTCCCTTCGTCACGTCCATCGGCGGCTTCGATACGAAGCTCCAAGGGACGATCAAGTCGCCTCACGTCAATGAGTTCACGGTCGGCGCCGGCACGCAGATCGGTACGAATGGCTTCATCCGTGCCGACTACATCAACCGCGAATATGCTGACTTCTATGTCACCACGACCAACCAGCAGACCGGTTTCGTCGTGGAGCCCAAGACCGGCGCCAAGTCCGATCTGAAGCTCGTCACCAACGACAACAAGTTTCTCTCGCGTAAGTACAACGCCGTCCAGGCGCAGGCGCAGTACCGTCTTTTCCAGCGCGTGAATCTCGGGACGAACTACACCTACTCGACACTCAAAGGGAACTCGATCGGCGAAAATAGCGGCAGCGGTCCGATCACGACCGGGAACTTTGTCTTCCAGTATCCTGAATTCAATGGTTTCAAACAGAACCTTCCGAAGGGCTTCCTTCCGGACGACCAGACGCACAAAGTCCGCGCCTGGGCATCGTTCGACCAGCCGACCTTCGTCGGAAACTTCAATCTCTCCGTGCTGGAGCGCTTTGATTCCGGTACGCCCTTCTCTACAGCCGGGTTGATCAATACCTCCAGCTACATCCCCAGCACCGATCCGATTCGTAAAAAGTATGTGTCACCTCCCCCGACCACAACCTACTTCTTCGGTGATCGTGGCCGTTTCCGCTGGGACGATGTCACTGCGACCGACGTTGCGTTGAACTACAGCACGCCGTCGATCCGTGGCCTCAATTTCTACGTCAATGCTGAGCTCTTCAACGCCTTCAACGAAGACGCGCAGATCGGCGGGAACACCGGTGTTCTGACGGCCAGAAACTCCACCTGCAAACAGGGTCCGAACCGCGACGGCGCCCGTTGCGCTACGTTTAATCCCTTCACCGGTACACCGGTGGAAGGGGTGAACTGGCAGACGGCAAAGGGCACAAAGGTCGGCTCGACCTTCCGCGACCCGACCTCTGCAAACTCTTTCCAGACACCGCGTCTCTATCGTTTCTCCGTCGGCCTACGTTTCTAACTCAACGCCTCACATCAGTGGTATGAAAGCCCCGGCTTCGGCCGGGGCTTTTTTTGTTCTCCTTAACAGGTGGGCGTAGGGACGCGCAGCTGCGCGTCCGGTACCTCTCTGTTCGCGGCACGATCCGCCCGCCCGAGTTGCGGGCGCACAGCTGCGCCCGGCGCCGCTACGTCTGCGCTGAGGCGGTCGAGGACGACGGCGAACCGTTCGAGGAAAAGATGAAATGGCTCACCGCCACATTGCGCGAGCAGCAGGCCGAAGCCACGAATTGGATCGGGCGATCCGAAAACCTCGCCCAACTGGGCTATTGTGTGGAAAAGGAGGAACGCGCCATGATCCCCGAGCTCGCCCGCCACCAGGTGGAACTCGAACGACTCTGCCGATGCCACCATGTCCAGCGGCTGGACCTGTTCGGCTCGGCCGCTGCCGGCACGTATCGCCCCGGCGAAAGCGACCTCGACTTTCTGGTCGAATTCGAGCCGCTGCCCCCCGGCGCCTACGCCGACACCTATTTCGGCCTG
>DASZZV010000443.1:0-5138 GCA_035544835.1 Thermoanaerobaculia bacterium | reverse complement strand
TGTTGGATGTTCGAGCGAACGCGTATGCCGAAGGTCACATCGCTGGAGCACGGCATATCCCGCTGGCCGAGCTTTCCCTGGCGACAGGGACCCTTCCGAAGGACAAGAAGATCGTCACCTACTGTGCCTGACCGGCCGAGGAATCAAGCGCCCGTGCGGCGTTCCAACTCAAGCAGGCAGGTTTCAAGAATGTACATGCACTCAAGGGCGGAATTCACGCCTGGGAAGCAAGCGGATACCCGACGGTCAAGGGAGAATAGAATAGCGCTGCAGCGTCATCGGTTGGCTTCGGGCATGCGCAAAACAATTCTCCTGACTGCATTCCTCGTGTCGTCGGCGTGTGCTCATCAACCCGCACGGCCGCCCGTACAAGCGCCCGGCGTCGCTGCCCCTCCTGAACCCACACCTGTTCCCGCTGGACAGCTCGTCGATCACGAAGGTGATTCGATGATGACCGCGGTCGCCGTGCCGGGTGACGCGCCCAACGACGGACTCGACTTCGCGTACAACTGGATCTTTGATCGTTACGGGAGGTTCCGAAAGAAATCAGGCGCCGTAGGTAATTCGCAGGGCAGGCGCTATGAGGTCTTGACGGTCGAGTTTCCGGATGGCGCAGTCCGTGTCATCTACTTCGATATCACCGAAGCCTGGAACAACTGGAAGCCCGCCAAAAAATAGTGATGTTCGCACTTTCGTTGTCGGCACGAAACTAAGCACAAAAACTAAAAAAGCCCCGGCATGGCCGGGGCTTTTTGCATCAGTGAAAAATCTCGTTACCGGGTTGCGACGCAACCGCTGACGGCGTTGGACCACTCGTACTGGTAGCCGAAACCGCCGGTGCCGATGAAAGGAGACGGGGTCCAGGCGCACTTGTCGTCCGCCTCAGAGCCAGAACGATCGAACCATGCGTTGCCAAGAGCGTCCGTAACGGCCTCACGCGTCTCGTGGCAGACGAAGTGTTCCTGGTCGAGGGAGGTGTTGCCGAAAGCCTGGCAGCCTGAGCATCCGGCCCACGGCTCGATCGAGTACTTCACGTTCTTGCCCGCTCCATCGACGTAGTGGCTGTGATACGCACAGTAGGCTAGGTTCGGTCCGCCGCAAGAGGTGCTGTTGCCGCTGGAAGAGTAGGAGCCAGAAGGGATGAAGACTTCGTAGATGGCGCTGTAATCCGTGGTTCTCTGGGCGGCGATGACACTCTGAACCTTGGACTGAAGGATGGCGTCCGTGACGTTGGTTGGAGGGGTGGAGGTATCGAAGAAGTCGAGACTCCCGCTACCCGCAAGGTTGCTCAGCGCGATCGCGCCGGTGGTCCCGGTGGCGTCATCGATTCCGGTGTACTGAGTGATGGTGTTGTACTCACCAGTGGTTCCGAACTGGTTCCGGAAGTTCTGCATATTGGTGGTGTATCCGCTCGGGAACGAGCCCCAGAAGATCATGACCACGTGCGCGTTCCGGATCACCTTGCCGCCGGTGTGGTAAGTCAGATTCGCCGCACCACCTCCGCCCGGTCTTGCCCACCCGCGGACTCCCATTGAATGAAGGTTGCCCGGCCTCACGTCGGGTGCTTTCTGCGCCATCACTGAGCCAGCGACTGCCGCGACCAACAGACCAGCGAAAAATTTTTTCATGTACCAGATTCCCCTTTTATGCCTTGCGGCGAGTCGTTATGAGCTGCCTTCCCCTAGAGCAACGACGCTGCCACCATGCCAAATTTTATTAAACTATTGATATTGAATGTCTTAGCGTCACTCGCCACTTCCATATGGATCACAAACGAACCACCTCTTCCGAAAGCAACGGGTCAAAATAGCAACCGTGGCCTACTTTAGAACCCACCCTCGGCCGTTTCAGGTGATCTATTTCCAAAGGAATTTGAGAAATCTGCCCCCGCTGCGTCGCATATTGACCCCCTGTTACCTCTCTGCCGGGTCAGGAGGTGTCGCGGAGAATTTAGATTTGACCAGTTTCGTAAAATCCACCTTCGCATGGCCAGGCCTTCTCCGCGCCTGAGTTCGGAGATTTCCTTTTGCCGGGAGAGAGCGGTCCGCCATGCGGTAACACAACGGTTGTCCTCAAGACACAGCGCATCTGTTTCCCCGAAGTGCCCGCATGGGATTCTGATTGGAACCGCGGGCCGGCTTGACCCGTTGTATCTTCATCATTTCGAAAATAGACTGGCCCTCCCGAAAGTTGGTAGAACTTACGTGTTTGAAACCACAACCATAGAATCGCGACGCCGGCCGGTCTCGGCACTTCTCGTGAAGACCTTCCCCTTCTCCGCCGGTCTCCACGCCGTCGTCATCAGTGCGTTCATGGCAGTTGGTGTCTGGAGTGTCAGCTTTCCTCACAACACGCCTCGGCAACCGGTGTCCTTCACTACTCTGACTGAGGTTCCGCTTCCGCCCGCCCCACCCCCGCCCCGGGCGTCCGCTGCCCCACACTCCACAACGCCGGTGCAAGTCATCACTCCCCAGGAGGTCTTCGCTCCCACAGTCATCCCTGACACGATTCCTGTGATGGCCGCCGAGGCTCCCGGCGTCGCCTTGGGAGTGGAGGGCGGTGTCGAAGGTGGTGCTGTTGGAGGGGTCGTTGCCGGTGGCAAGGCCGGAGGAGAGATCGGGGGGCAGGTCGGGGGAGTTGCCGGCTCCGTCGCGATTCGGAAGCCGGGCGATCCGATCTTCATCGCGCGTGATGGGATCCTGCCGATGGCTGCTTTGTCGCAGACCTATCCAGACTACCCGGAGAGCGCACGCCTGCGAGGAATGGAGGACGAGCTGGTCGTCCGCTACTTCATCGACAGGAAGGGTCGGGTCCGGCAGGTCGATATCCTGCAGCACGCCGAAAAACCGATGTTCGATGACGCCGCGGTCCAGGCCATTCGCCACTGGAGATTCAGGCCGATGATCGCCGAGAGCGTGGCGGTAGAGGTCGTGCACGAGCTGACGGTCCGATTCAGACTCGTAGTTACCCGCTAGTGTGGTGTGTCGTAAATAGCCCAGCATTCGTCGGGATGATGGGAGGTCGTATGCGAGGCGGCGCGACGCAGGCAATTGCGGGACATTGTTGAGGAGCGCCAACGAAGCAGACGGCCTTCCAGCGCCCCGAGGAACGCTGGGCTATTTACGACACACCACACTCGCAACGGGCGGAGGCAGAAGTGCCGCCCTTTTCCTCTGCAATCGCTTTCCTGATCAAGAACCCTGGAATACGGACGGCGCCGTCGTTGCTGTCTTGTCGCAGGGTGACCGCGAGTGAAACGCCTGCTCCTCCTTCTTCCTTTCCTTGCCTCCTTACCGCTACTCGGAGCTACACCGAGAGTCGCCCTGCGTACGGTCGTGACCGGTCTTGGCAGTCCAGTAGCCATCACGTCACCGGGCGATCGTTCCGGCCGGCTTTTCATCACCGAGCAGCGCGGAACGATTCGAGTCGTCGACCGGGGAAGCCTGGTGCAGACACCTTTTCTCGATGTCTCCACGCTCGTCTCCTGCTGCGGCGAGCGCGGCCTGCTGAGTGTCGCTTTTCATCCTCGCTACGCGGAGAACGGCTTCTTTTACATCGACTACACCGATCGAAACGGCGACACGGTCATCGCGCGGTATTCGGTTTCGCCGACCGACGACGACGTAGCGTCGCCATCTTCGGCCCTCGTCCTTCTCAAGATCGCCCAGCCCTACTCAAACCATAACGGCGGTCAACTGCAGTTCGGACCAGACGGCTACCTTTACATCGGGATGGGCGATGGCGGATCTGGAGGCGACCCCGGAAACCGGGCCCAGGATCTCTCCACACTGCTTGGCAAGCTGCTCAGGATCGATGTCGACGCCGCGTCGCCGTATGCGATTCCCTCTTCGAATCCCTTCGTGGGCAACAGTAGCGCCCGTGGTGAGATCTGGGCCTTGGGGCTTCGCAATCCATGGCGCTTCTCATTTGATCGGCAGAACACCGATCTCTGGATCGGGGACGTCGGGCAGAACGCCTGGGAAGAAATCGATCTGCAGAGGGTCGGCAGCATCGGCGGAGAGAACTACGGCTGGCGGCTCATGGAGGGCACGCATTGTTATAACCCTTCGTCGAACTGCGACAACGGCGGGATCACCCGGCCCGTTCTCGAATACTCACACGCGCAGGGGTGCTCGGTGACCGGTGGATATCGATACCGCGGACTTCGCTATCCCAACCTGCAGGGGATGTATCTCTACGCCGACTACTGTTCGGGAACACTTTGGGGCGCGCTCCCGGATGCACAGGGTCGATGGTCAGCTACCGTGCTACTTCAGACCGCTAAGACCGTGAGCACGTTCGGAGAAGACGAGGACGGAGAGGTCTATCTCGCCGACTATTCGGGCGGTGTCATCTATCAGATCGTCGATCAGGTAATTTTGCGCAAGCGAGCGGCGAGGCGCTAGGGCGAATTGAGAATTGAGAATTGAGAATTGAGAAAAGGTAAAACGGTGCTTCTCTCCGCCTTTGCTTCTAATTTCTCAATTCCCAATTCTCAATTCTCAATTGTTTTTGGCCTCCAGCTCCAGCAGCGCCCGTTTCCTCTCCAGCCCTCCCCCGTAGCCGGTGAGCTTCCCGTTACTGCCGATCACTCGGTGACAAGGGATTACGATGCACAGTGGATTCGCACCGTTCGCGCTGCCGACAGCGCGCACCGCGGTCGGCCTCGCAATCCGAGCCGCCAGTTCGCTGTAGGTGATGGTCGATCCATAGGGAATGTTCTGCAACTCGCGCCAGACCCGTCTCTGAAAAGGCGTGCCGATCTGAGAGCTGATGTCGAGATCGAAGGAGCGCCTGCTTCCACTGAAGTATTCGTCGAGCTGCGTCGCGACTACCGATCCTCGCGAGGTGTCGCGGGTCGTCGTTCGCAACCACGAAGCGGTGACTGTGTCATCCCTAGCCCCGGAACAACGGCGGAACGTTGTTGAAGCAAAAATGAACGGTCTTGTCATCCTGAGCCGGGGAACGACGCAGGCGTCGCCGATGAGGGAAAGAAACGTGCTTGTCATCCTGAGCCGCCGCGGCGAAGGATCTCCAGCGGCAGGATCTGAATTCAGATCGCTATATCTTGAGATCCTTCGCTGCGGCTCAGGATGACAAGCTCCGGTAAAGCCGCGTAAATACTGGAAGTTTCTTAG
>DASZZV010000442.1:0-11056 GCA_035544835.1 Thermoanaerobaculia bacterium | reverse complement strand
AGATCCTTCGCCGCGGCGGCTCAGGATGACAAGCTCGGAAACCTGCGCATCAGATCAATCGTGCCCTCGTCCTCTATCATTCGCACATGCATGACCTCGCAGCGCTCGAACCGGTGAACCGTTGAAAACCGTCTTCATCACCGGAGCCTCGAGCGGGATCGGGCTGGAACTGGCTCGGCAACTGGCGGCCCGAGGAGACCGGGTGGCGCTTTCGGCGCGCCGGGCGGAGCTGCTGGAAGAGCACGCGGCGGCGATCATTGGGTCGGGTGGTCAGGCCATGGCAGTGCCAGCGGACGTGACAAACCTCGAGTCGGTTCGCAACGCCGTTCGAAGAGTCCAGAGTGAGTGGGGCCCGATCGACCTGGCTATCGCCAATGCCGGAATCGGCGTTCCGAATGGCGCCGTCGATTTTTCGATCGAGGATGCGGAACAGACTCTCCTGACCAACGTCCACGGAATGCTCTATCTCTTCGATGCCGTGATTCCGGCGATGATCGAACGCCGCTCCGGTCAGTTTGCCGGTGTCGCCTCGCTGGCCGGCTTGCGCGGGCTGCCGAACTCTTCGATCTACTCGGCCAGCAAGGCGGCCATGCAGGCTTTCCTGGAGGCCACCCGGATCGAGCTGGCTCCCTACGGCATCGGCGTCACGACCATCAATCCGGGTTTTGTCGAGACCCCGATGACCGCGAAGAACCGCTTCCGGATGCCCTTCCTCATGACCGTCGAGCGAGCCACGTCGATTATCGTGGCCGGGCTCGACGCCCGGAGGCGGGTCATCGAATTTCCTCGGCCCACGTCGCTTTTCATGCGTGCGGCGCGGCTGCTCCCGGCATTCGTGTACGATCGGGTCATCGCTCCCTATAATCTGCGCAGAATCGATCTGACCAAGGTGAAGCGGTAGGTATGATTTCTGAAGCTAGAAGCTAGAAGCTAGAAGCTAAGAGACGGAGTCTCCATGGCGAAAAGAAAGTTCTGCTACAACTATCCCAGACCGGCCGTGACGGCCGATATTGCCTTGTTTCGCGGTAGCGGAGATGACCTGGAGATTCTGCTCATTCAGAGAAAGAAGGATCCGTACGAGGGGCTGTGGGCCCTGCCGGGTGGTTTCGTCAACGACAACGAGAAGCTCGAAGACGGAGCGGCGCGCGAGCTTCAGGAAGAGACGAGTCTGCGCGCCAGGAAGCTCGAGCAGTTCGGCGCCTTCGGAGATCCGGGCCGCGATCCGCGGGGACACACCGTGAGCATCGGGTTCATGAGTGAAGTTCGGGGCAAGGGCAATGGCACAGCGGGGGACGATGCCGCCGGTCTGCGATGGTTTGCGGCCGGGCGGCTGCCGAAGCTCGCTTTCGATCACAAAAGAGTAATTCAGCAGGCACTTCGTGCCTGGAAGGCGAGATCCAATTGATACCAGGAGTTTCCATGTTTCCGTCCGGAGAAATCACAATTCCTAAATCGGTGCTGTTCCAGAAAGTCGGAGAGGAGATTGTTCTCCTGAGTCTCGACAGCGGCGTCTACTTCGGCCTCGACCCTGTTGGCGCGCGCATCTGGGAGTTGATCTCAGAACAGAAGAGTCTGGACGAGGTGGCCGAGACGATCGCCGCGGAGTACGACGCGCCGCGTGAGACGATCGACGGCGATCTGGAGAGTCTGGTGAAAGAGCTCCAGGAAAAGAAGCTCATCTCGATCGGATAAAGGTGAGGGTCTTCTGATGTCTTTTCGGGATACGTTGGGCGTTCGATTGTGGGCCTTGTTCAAAGTCCCTCTCATCCATGCCGTACATCCTTCTGTTGTCGTCGTCGACGATCAGCGCTGTGAAGTCAGAATTCCCCTCCGTCGAAAGACCAGGAATCATCTCCGGTCGATGTATTTCGGTGCCCTGTGCATCGGGGCCGATATCGCCGGCGGCCTGATCGCGATGAGGCAGATCGAGCAGCAGGGTGGAGGGGTCTCACTCATCTTCAAGGATTTCAAGGCGGAGTTTCTGAAACGTCCCGAAGGTGATGTCCACTTTTCCTGTGAGCAGGGTGCCGCGATCGGAGAGCTTGTTCGGAAAGCGAAGAGCAGTGGCGAACGGGAGAATCTCGTGGTGAGGGTCACGGCCACGGTACCGTCGATCTCGCCAGAGCCGGTGGCTGAGTTTGACCTGAACCTCTCCTTGAAGCGTCGCGCTCAGTGAACCTCGAAGACTGCATATTGAGCGTCTTCATATCGCCGAATCGTGAAACGGCGAATGAAGTCCCGTAGGGTCGCATCCGTCTGCGGTGTCAATTCCAGTATGTATTCGCGTTGCAGCATGCCGGGCCGGGGCGAGGAGGGCGTCACTATGGAGTACCACGGCTTGTGAATCAGGACATGACTCACACCAATGCGAAGAAAATCCTGACGCAGCGTTTCGGCTGTCGGAAAGTGCGAGAGATAAGCGTTGACTCTCGGGCCGTCCAGATTTGAGGCAGCGAATGATGGGCGGTCGAGGTAGAAGGGACGGTTCTCGCCGAGCAGGAGGAATCGACTGTTCGGATCTGTGTGAGCCGCCGCCCATTCGTACACCGGCGTGAAAGCCCGCGTTCGCGCGACGAGCTGCGGCTCCGACTCCTTCCCCACCACGTAAGAGAAGAAGTCATAGGAGACGACGAACACATAGCTGACGAGGAGAAGCTGGCCGGCAAATGCCGTCACCACCAGGGCGACGAGCACACTCCGGATCAGAGATCGCGAGGCCAGCCAACCTTGAATCATCATGTCGGTTCCGAGAATGGCCAGCGGGAGGAGGCCGAGGATGATCAGACGAGATGTTGGCGAGATGGCGACGAGAGCGGCCAGCTGCAGCCCGCCGATGGCGAACAGTTCGATGGTGATTCGACGGCGGCGCAGGAGCACGAGGGGAGACATCAAGACCACGACAGGGAGCAGGATGCCGAGGGAATCGTCGATGATTCCGGGGTGAAGGATGTCGTATCCTCGAACCATCTCCTGCAGTCCGTTGGTCTCAGTGCCACCTCTGAAATTCGTGACGGCGGGACTGTTCGGGAGAAGAAATGGTGCGATCGGCGATCCCGTCCAGACGAGGTTTCGCACGAAGAAGAAGCCGCCGAAAAGGGCCATGATGACTACCGCGGGCGCTGCCAGTCTCCGCGTCAGCTTCATCCGGGCGGTGGCAATGACCGTGATCGGAATGAAAATAACCACCCATAGCAGAACGGTGTACTTTGTCGAGACGGCCAGAGCGAGTGCGAGAAAGCTCGTCGCGAAGTCAGCCGAGCGAGAGCCGTCATTGAATTCGTCCCAGGCGCGATACGAGACCGCGGCTAGCCCGAGGACGCTCCACTCGGACCAGCACCATCCGGCCAGGAGTAACAGAGCCGGCGTCCAGCAGAAGACCGCGGCGGCGAGATCTGCACTGGCGGGGCTCACTCGGGTCGCGAGGTTGTGAATCGCGCGCAGGCAGGCCAGAAAAAGAAAGAAGAAGAGCAGCTTCGCGGCGATGCCTCCCGACAAGGCCAGCGGCCCCATTTCAGACATGAACGTCGCCGACGGGATGTAGGACTGCGAGTTCAGCGGCAACTCCAGCATCCGGCCGAAGAGAAGATACGTTTTGGCCAGGGCGAGCTTGTAGACCATCTCATCCGGCGAGGCGACGGGGGTGATTGCTCCGAGGAAGGCGACGGTGGCGGGAGGAGCAAACAGCATCAACCGAAGGGGCGTGAGGGCCGGACACAACTCCCGCCAGCGGCCGCGTAACTGCAGTGCGCCGACGATGGCCAGCAACAGGGTTACCACGATGGTGATCGGACCGAGCGCTATTCCGATGATGGCCACTGCCGACAGAAGCAGTCCGTAGGCCGGGACGCCGAGCACTACCCGGTCGTTCCATCGGTCGCTTCGCTCCGGGGAGAGAGGTGACATCCGGGCCACGATGATCCGGCAGAGGTCGATGGAAGCTTTTCCACAGGCACAGGAGGCGAGGAGCGCGAGCAGGGCCGCGAGCAGTGGCCAGAGGAGGCGCGTGATCGCCAGCCTGGCGGGGACGAAGCGGCCGAAGAAGACGCAGCCGATCAGGACGGCCAGAAGGAGGGCCAGGAGAATGGAGGCGTGGGCGATTCTGCTCCCCGTGGCGGGAGTGCCGTTCCCCTCATCCAAGCTCTCCTCCATGTTGCACGATCAACTTTAGCACCGTCGGATGTATCGTTCGTTCGAGAACAAACCTTCATGACGAAAACGCGAAAGTACTGGTTGATGAAATGCGAGCCGGCCGCTTACACAATCGACGATCTGGAACGCGACGGGATCACATCATGGGAGGGTGTCCGCAATTATCAGGCGCGGAATTTCATGCGCGACGAGATGCACGAAGGTGACCTCGTGCTTTTCTACGCCTCCAATGCCGATCCATCAGGGGTGACGGGAATCGCCGGGATTGCCTGTGAGGCCTACCCCGATCCCTTCGCAACCCGGCCGGGCCACGACTACTTCGATCCCAAAAGCACAAAAGAGAATTCCATCTGGGTGAGCGTGGATCTGCGATTCGTCGAGAAGTTTCCACGAACAATTTCGCTCGACGAGTTGCGAGAAGTGCCGGGACTCGAATCGATGGTGGTGTTGAAGAAGGGAAGCCGGCTCTCGATTCAGCCTGTGACCAGACAGGAGTTCGAGATCGTTCGCCGGTTGGGACTCTGACGTGAAGGATCCCTCTGTCGCGGTAGTCGGCGGAGGGATCAACGGTTCAGGCATTGCGTGGGAGCTGGCCAGGCGTGGCTATCGCGTCACGCTCTTCGACAAGGGTGCCTTTGGCGCCCAGACATCCGCGACCTCTTCGAAACTCATCCACGGCGGCCTGCGTTATCTGGAGCATTTTCAGATCGGCCTGGTCCGTGAGGGTCTTCGTGAACGGGCCTGGCTTCTCGAGCACGCACCCCATCTGGTTCATCCCATCGAGCTGTTGCTGCCGCTCTACAGCGATTCTAGCCGGCCGGCGTGGCAGATCGGTCTGGGACTTACTGTCTACGACGCTCTGGCAGGGCTTCGAAACATAGGGCCACATCGCCGCTTGTCGAGTGAGGATCTCCGTGGGATGGCGCCCTTGAAGCCGGAGCGGTTGACGGGAGGTTTCTCGTTCTACGATGCCCAGGCCGACGACCAGATGCTGGTGCGCACCGTCGTTGCTTCGGCTCGGAGGGACGGGGTCGTAGCCTACGAGTTCGCTCCCGTCCTGCAACTCGAGATGCGAGGGCTGACCTGGTGGATCGAAGCAGAGCCGATCGCGCGCGGCGGCTTCGATCTCGTCGTGCTCGCGCTTGGTCCCTGGATGAACGACTTTCTCGGCGAGCACGGCATAGCTCATCAGGCCCATCTGACGCTGGTTCGGGGAAGCCATATCGTTCTCCGCCGGAAAATCGCGGAGCGGGGACTTCTCCTGCAATCGCGTTTCGACGGCAGGCTGTTTTTTGTTCTGCCATGGAAGTCCCACACGCTCGTCGGGACCACCGAGGTACGGCATGAGGGCTCCCTGGAAAACATCAGACCGTCGTCGAAGGAGATGAGTTATCTCCTCCGCAACTTCAACTCCTACTTCGATCCAGCCATCACCGAACGAGATGTGGAGTACTCGTTTGCGGGCGTGCGGCCGTTGGTGGGTTCAGATCCGGATCTCGGAAAGATCAGTCGGGACTACACGATCGAAGAAGGAGATCGGATGATCAAGGTCTTCGGGGGAAAGCTCACGACGTTCATGGCGCTGGGACGGCGCGTGGCCGATCATGTCGATGATGCTTTTGGGCAACATCGAAAAGCCATTCCAGCCACGTTCGTGAAGCTGCCCGACTGACCCGCATTTCTCCCAAGTTTTTGATGTGAAGGCTGATAGTGCTTCTTCGCTCGTGAGAATGCGGGCTCGATTGTTAACGCAGTGCAACGCGTAGGGCCGCACGGCGTGCGGCCGATACCATCGGTCACGGTGGAAACAACCGTTCAATCGCAGAGATGTTGTGAATGAACCTGTCGCCCAGGGATCCGCATTGTTACGTTTGTGTTCCGCGAGGGAGGTGCCGGCCGCACGCCGTGCGGCCCTACGCCCAGCACCAGGTGCTGAAACGGAGACCATCCAGTCTGCGGAGCCCGACAATATCTTGAAGGAGGCTGAGGCCACAGCGTATAGTCGCGCCATGGTCCCTGCGCGAGGCCCTGGCCCTGAAGTCAGGTCTCTGCCTCTGCTCCTCATCCTTTCCTCGCTGATTGTCCTCCCGCTGCTCGCTGAGGAGCTTCCCTTCACCCATTTCACGCCTGATGACGAGAAGGCTCCCCTTTCATCGGCCAGCGTTCAGAAACTTCATCAGGATCAGCTGGGGTTCATCTGGATCGCCTTTTACTCCTCCGGACTGACGCGATACGACGGCGTTACGATGGAGAACTACTCGAGGTCGGACGGACTGAGGGACCTTACCATTCGCGAAATCGTCGAGTCGGGGGACGGCCGGTTGTGGGTAGGGTCAGAGACCGGTGTCGTGGCTTCGGAAAAGCCGTTGTCAGCCTATTCCTCACAGCGGCGAGTCCGCTTTGTGAGCATCATCGATGGGGCACCTCTCTTCGATGGGCGCGTTCGCGGAAACGAGATGGCTACTGATAAAAGCGGTCGCGTCTATGTGGGGACGGCCTCCGCGGGAGTCATTCGATATCAGCGCGATGACGGCGGACACCTCCGCGCCATTTCGCTGCATACGAGAATGAGTCCCACGTCTAGCGTCGAGACGGTGACGGCAATCGCGTGCCGCCGCGACGGTACTCTGATTGCCGCGACGCCTTCGGGATTGATGATGTTTCGCGACGGATCCGAGCCAGTGGCGATCGTGCCCACTGACCGCGGACTGCCGGTTGGATCGCTCGTAAACAAAATGTACGAGACCTCCGATGGACTTCTCTGGGTCGGACTCTCTGACGGGGGTCTCTTCCACTACGACGTCGCTCAGAACCGCTTCACACCGGAAAGCTCTCTTCTTCGATCGCGCATTTTCGCGATCCTGGAGAGCGGCAACGAGCTGTGGGTGGCCAGTCTCGGATCGGGGCTCCTGCAGATCGATCTTCGAACCCATGCCGTGCGGGCATTCACACGGAGAGACGGACTGCTGAGCGAAACGATCTGGGACATACTCAGGGACAATTACGGCAACCTGTGGTTCGCAGAGAACGGCGGCATTTCCCGGCTGCGCCCGGACTACCAGGCTTTCGGGAGGATCACGGGTCGCTCACCGGCGGGCGCGAAACCGCTGCTTCCGGATCCAACAACCTTCGGATCGCTGCCTGGCTCCTCGGGGCAGATCTTCGTCGGGACGGGCGAGGGCCTCGCACTCGTCGAGGATGAAGAAGCGGAGACACTCACGAGCTCCCACGGCCTGCCCAGTAACCCGATTTATTCTCTAGGCTACGATCCGGCAGGTCATATGTGGGTCGGCAGCTCGGAGGGACTCAGCGCGCTGTCGCCTGAGGGAGTTCCTCCGCCACCTCCTTTAGGAGGGCATGCGCCGGCCGGCGTGTCACTGATGGGGAAGACCTTCCGTCTCGATACCTTCGCCTTCACCAACCCTGTATACGCGTGTCGTTCCGTGCCGCTCACCGACTCGCCGGAGCGGGCTATGTGCTTTGCCGGTCCGCAGGGATTCGGGTGTACGGCGGCGAATGAATGGTTTCTGTTCGATCGACGGTCGGGCCTTCCTGCCACCGGCGCGACAAGCTTCGCAACCGATGAGGCGGGGCTCCTCTGGCTGGGTACCATTGACAGTGGTCTCTATCGGAGCCAGCAGCCACTGTCGCTGGCCAGCCTGCGGGCGAGCGTCGATCCTGCCAGTCGTCACGTATTGAGTCCGTTCTTTTCTTCTTCGTGGGATCTGCGCCGCGGCGCACCGACGAACAGCATTCGCAATCTGCTTTTCAACAGCAAGGCGCTGTGGATCGGGACGGCGGCAGGGCTCATAGTCTTTGATACTCCTGGTCAGAAGGAAATCAAGCGCTTTGACGCCCGTTCCGGCCTGGGCGGCGATCTCGTAGTAGGCATCGCCGCTTCGCCGCGGGATGGTCATCTGTGGGTCAGCCAGAACAACGGTCTCGCTGAAATCGATCCGGTGAACCGATCGGTTCTGCGAGTCCTCACGAAGTTCGACGGCCTGCTCGACGACGAGGCCTGGGCCTATAACGCCGTCGAAGCCGGCAGCGATGGGACGATTTACTTTGCGACACCGAAAGGACTGAACGTCTTCCGGCCGTGGTTCCTCACCAGTAGCCCCCGCGCGCCCGAGGTCAAGCTGCGCTCAGTGTCGTTTCATCAGGAAGAAAATGGAGAGAACGAGATCGAGATTGGCTATGCCGCTCTTACCTTTGGTGAAGAGAAAAGAACATTCTACCGAACGCGTCTGGTCGGCTTCGACGACAAGTGGTCTGATGAGAAGCCCGACGTAAAGATCCGCTATACCAATCTCCCGGCGTATCTGTTTTCCAAAGAGTATCGGTTCGAGGTCATCGCCCGAAGCGGCCGGGGCGCCTGGAGCACCAGGCCTCTGCAATTGCCGGTAGAGGTTCGTCCGGCATGGTGGGCGAGCTGGTGGGCATGTCTGCTCTACTTTCTCGGCGTCCTGGCCAGCGGTTACGTCTTCAACCGCTTGCACACCAAGCAACTGGCGCGGCGGAACCAGGAACTGACAACGCTCATCGATGCACGCACTGCCGAGATCCGCTCACAAGGCAAAGAGCTCGAGACTCTGGATCGGATCGTCCAGGTGATCAACAGCGAGGTGTCCCTCGAGGACGTTCTGCGCGCTCTCCTCGAACAGGGCCTGGTCCTTTTCCCGCAGGCCGAGAAGGGAGCTTTTCTAATCTTCGACCGCCAGCGACAGCGATGCGAGATCGTTGCAGCATCGGGTTATGACCCGAGGCAGATCGAGGGGATTTCTTTTTCGCCCGAGGAGGCCATTCATCGTTACTCCGAAGGCGCCGAGATGCTTGACGAGGGGGTGTACCTGGTTCGCGACTTCGCTTCGCTGAGTGGTCGCGACAAGATGCTGCATCTCCCCACGCCGAAATCGATGCTGGCCATGGAGGTCGCCCTCGGAGGTCTGCTGGAAGGCTTCCTGATCTTCGACAACTTCACCGACCAGGACGCTTTCAGCCGATCCGACCTCACAAAGCTGAGCCGTTTCCGTCAGCATGCCATCTCGGCCATCGCCAAGGCCCGCATTCTGCGGGAGCTGGAGAGGAAGAACCGGGAAGCGGAAGAGGCGAATCGCGCCAAGAGCTCTTTCCTCGCCAATATGAGCCATGAGCTGCGGACCCCGATGAACGCAATCATTGGCTTCTCCGAGATTCTGCTGGAGCGGCTCGAGCCGCAGGTGCTGCCCAAACATTTCAACTTCCTGAAAATGATTCACACCTCCGGGCAGCACCTTCTGAACATCATCAACGATATTCTCGATCTGTCGAAAGTCGAGTCGGGGCGGATGGAGGTCTATCCGGAATCGTTTCTCCCGCTCCCCGTAGCCGAGAGTGTGTGCCTGTTGATGAAAGGCATGTCCGAGAAACAGGGAATCACTTTCATCGTCGATGTCCCGCGAGAGCTCCCGGCGATTGAGACCGATCCGGTCAAGTTCAAGCAGATCCTCTACAACCTTCTTTCCAACGCCGTGAAGTTCTCGCATCCGAAATCGGCTGTGGAGATCATCGGAAGGGCTGCCACACTGAAGGGTGAGCCCGCTTTGAAGATCAGCGTCAAGGACAAAGGGATCGGTATCGCGCCCGAGCACCTCAAGTTAGTCTTCGAAGAGTTCCGCCAGCTCGATACCGCGGCGAGCCGCCAGTTCGGCGGTACCGGCCTGGGATTGTCGCTGGTGAAGCGTTTCATCGAGTTACAGGGTGGTGAGGTCGGGGCCGAGTCGAAGCTGGGCGAGGGAAGCACGTTCAGCTTTACGCTTCCTCTCAGGGCCACGCTCCCTGAGCGAACGCTGGCATCACAGATACCGGCCGACCCGCTCTCAACGGCGGAGAAGATTCTGGTTGTGGAAGACGACACGGCCACCTTCGAGACCATTCGGTCTTACCTCGAGTCGGCCGGCTACGTGTCGATCCGGGCTCGGCAGGGAGATGAAGTTCTCCGACTTGCCCGCCAGGTGCGCCCGACGGCGATCACGCTCGATCTCCTTCTGCCAGGAATCGATGGCTGGGAGGTTCTCAAGAAGTTGAAGAGCCACGAGGATACCAAGGACATTCCGGTGGTGATCATCTCGATGACGGAGAACCGCGAGCTCGGACTGGCACTCGGAGCCGACGACTATTTCGTCAAGCCGATCGACCGCCTGCGGCTTCTCGACCGCCTGCGTCAGATCATCCATCCCATGCGCTCCAAGCCTCGACTCCTCATCGTCGACGATGATCCGGCCGTGCATGAGATGCTCGACGAAGAGTTACAACAGCACGGCTACATCGTCGAGCGCAGCATGACCGCCGAAGACGGCTTGCGAAGGATGCAGGAATCGAGTCCCGACCTCGTCATCCTGGACCTGATGCTGCCGGGGATGAGCGGGTTCGAGTTTGCCGACCGGCTTATGGAGCGATCCGACACGGCCAGGATTCCGATCATCGTTCTGACGGCCATGGAGCTCACTTCCGTAGAGAGAGCGCGCCTTCAGACCAGAGCGCGCGGTTTCGTGCAGAAGGGCGCGAGTGCGAAAACTCGATTGATCGAGGCGATCCAGAAACTCGAGTCGCGACACAACCCCGCTGCGACAGCACGCGAAGGTCCGACGTAAGGGTTCGTTGCTCGTAGCAGCAGCCGCAGCGAGGGATCTGGGAGGTTGTCTTGCGGTGTCAAGGAACAGGCATAACGCACGATTGTGCGCAGTGTGTCATCGTTCCTTCAGCGACATTCGCGTCTCCCGGCTTCTAAGAACTCCCAGTATTTAGGCCGGTTTGCGGAGGTGTCATCCCGAGCGTCGAGCGAGGGATCTGGGCGGGGGACTCGACCCTTCGGCGCCTCGCACAATCGTAAGAGAGCTCCAAGACTCCACACCGCAAGGCCCCCTCC
>DASZZV010000441.1:0-9190 GCA_035544835.1 Thermoanaerobaculia bacterium | reverse complement strand
TTGAGCACGACGTAACGAACGACCCGCTGCAGGTAGGCCTGCTTCTCGATGAGGATCGCCTTGTAACGTTCGCCGAACAGGCTATGGATCCTGCCGTGACGCTTGTTGAACCAGGAGGCGTACGAGGCATTGAGCAGCTTCTCGATGATGAAGTGGAAGTGGTTGGTCATCAGCACATACGGCGTGATGAGCCGCTTGTAGCGCCGTGCCACTTGTTCCACAAGCTCGAGGAAGTGCTCACGATCGCGGTCATCGAGAAACAGCGGCTTTTTCTGAGGACGAAAGCGCGCATGGTGGTGAGGATACGACGTTACCGCAGTGGACAGGGTCGCCTATGCGTAGAGCAGACGACCCCGAGGCTCTGGAATGGCACGACCCAACTCCACTGCCATCTCGATCCATTCGCGAATGACCGTCTGCACGTTCGCGATCGCCGCCTCATACGTCGGCCCATCTGCAGCACACCCTGGCAACTCCGGAACTTCGGCGATGAAGGCACCGTCTTCGTCGCTCCAGTAGAGGATGACTTCGTAACGGGGATTCGTTTCCATCGTACTCACGTTGCGAGCTTATACCGGACCACTACGTTTCGCACCTGTTTCACCTGATACGGCTTTGCTTTTCCATCCCGAAGGGGCTGAAGGTTGATGATATCCACCACACCTTCTTTGCCAAAGATGTGATGATCGCCGTTGATTCGCTCACGAAAACCGAGAGACCGCAGGAGCTGGCACAACGGTTCGAACGCAATGTTCCGGTCCGCCCTTCCCGAGAGAAGCTGCTCCAGTAACTTCTCCGGCCTCACCATGTCGCGCACGATACCACCGCACGGGAAAAGGGAACCGCTAAGTCAAATATAGATTACTGCAAACTGCAGATGTGATACGCATGACCCTCTTGTAGCGCCGTGCCACTTGTTCCACAAGCTCGAGGAAGTGCTCACGATCGCGGTCATCGAGAAACAGCGGCTTTTTCTAATGCCCGCGGGAGGTGACGTGATACAGCGCGCCGGGATACTCAGTTCTCATCGCTCTAGCCATGCCCCGAGGGTCCCTCGGCCGTTGCCGGACGAGGAATCTACTCCGCGTGCTGAAAAGAGGGCGAAACCTCCTCGGATGGAAACTCCATCCACACCGGGTGGAGTCTTCACGGCAAGTACGAAGTGCGAAGCTCCGTCCCCAATTGACTCTTATTCGCCCGCTCACTTCGAGCGCCTACAAGGACGGGTCGCCTGACCCAATTACTAACCTGTCCACGAAACCGGGGTAGGTCCACACTGGCCGAAATACGAAGCTCCGTCCCTAAAGGCTCTCCTGTGAGCAAAGACGCGCCAGCGCTTCCGGGTCAGCCGCGCCACTTCTGGCGGCGGCGAGGACGAGACTCCATTGCGTCGTAGCGAAGCGGCTATGGTCGCCGCTGCCGGCATTCACGATCGATCGAGTATAACGCTGCGCGTCGGAGGAGTTCGACTGTCAGACAACCAGGCGGCGACCCGGTGTGCATTGCCAGTGGTTAGGCCGTCGCAAAAGCGAAGGTTCGAACTTCGTCTAATCCTCCCAGCCACGGTTTTCACCCCTATCTCGTAGGAAGCCTTTTCGCGCTCGCGCCGATGCTGACGAAACGTCAGCGACGGACTGCAGACTGGAAGTAGAAGTCGAGCATCGCGGCCAGCGGAGCGGCATTGCCTCGCAGCCTGCTGCGCAACGCTGCACCCTCCCAGCAGTCAACCAGCAGGCTTGCCATGCGCCGGGTATCGGAATCAGCTCGAATGTCCCCTCGCTGCCGGCCCTCTTCGAGGCAAACGGCGATCCGGTCAGCGATATAGGAAAAGCACCCCTCAATCTTGCGCCGGAACACGTCGCTCACGCCCGAGAGTTCCTGTCCGAGTCCGCCCAGGAGGCAGCCCATGTACCCCTGCTTCCGGTAGTCCTGTTGCGTCAACTCGAAGAACCGGCGCACGCGGTCAAGCGGGCGACGGCTCTCGTCCCCGAGACAAAGGTCAAGGCCAGCATGCACTTGACCCATGTACTGGTCGATGACCTGGAGTGCGAAGTCCTCTTTGTTCTCGAAATGGTGGTAGAACGAGCCCTTCGGAGTGCCCGTGGCAGCAAGAAGGGCCTGGATGCCGAGGTCGTTGTAGCCATGCTCGAGGAGCATCGTCAAGCCCGCGTCGAGCAGGCGCTGCTTGGTTGCGTGTGTCATCTGTGTTGTCGGTGCTGAGTCATCCAGAGGACGAACAGCCTCGCGCCGCATCGTGGACCCTGCGCGTCGCGCCGTCCGCCCTCCGGTAAGCGTTAGGCCCGTACCTTCTCGAGCATGTGGTTGACGACCATGGTGTGCTCGCCCTCGGGACTGAACATGACGATCTCCGCGTCAGCATCGACCTTCACGTTGTGCCCGGGCGGCCAGTAAAACAGGTCATTCGCTTTCACCGTCTCCTTCGCGCCGCTTGCATCGGTCGTCGTGATCTCGCCGCGCAAAACGAAACCCCAGTGAGGACACTGGCAGAGGTTACCCTCCAATCCTTCGAACAGTGGAGTGGTATCGACACCTGCTGACAGAGTGAAACACTCGCCGCTGATCTTGTCGTATCCGCTGGCATCACCAAAACCCGTTTGCAGCCGGATTACTGCACCTGGAATCTCCATCATCACGTTCAGATCGTCTTTGGCCATGCGCATGATCGTTTCTCCTTGACAGTGCGTCAGTTTTTCTAGACCGATCGGTCTAGAATGGCAGAATGGTACACCTTACAGAGCCGCTGCGCTTGGAAATCTTGTCCAGGACTTTCGGACACATTCGCATTACCTGCCAGTGAGATTCACCAGGACCGTGTTGGATCGCGAATCAATGAACACGTTCGAAAAAAGGTTGATTGGAAAGAGCCCATCCTCTTCCCGCTCGGCTGAGGCCGGCATAAGAACGGACCGTACATCCCGCAACTTGATTCTGGGAACCTTAAGGGACGGAGCGCCGGTTCTCGGCGGCGTTCGCGTCCATCAGACGTTTCAGCTCGTCGTCCGTCATGACTTCCAATTCTACTCCGGGCGAGCGCGGTCACCCTGGCAGGATCGAGCCGGACACTCAAAGTCGTTTCGTCGGAAGTCGTCTCCAATCAACACAATCCGAAATGCGAAGCTCCGACCCCAAATGAATTTGGTGAATGACTTCAGACAGGCGGTCGAGCCAACCTTAGATCAGCCGCCGCATCGTGCGCCGTTGCGTATCTGAGATCACGGGACCGCGCCAGGAGCCTGAGAACGAAACGATCGAGGTCTTCAGTCACCTTCGGATTGCGAGCCGACGGAGCTTCCGGATCGCTGTGAACGCGCGCCGAGATGTTCGCCGTCCGGTCGGGCCCATGGAAAGGGAGCTCACCAGTGAGAAGCTGATACATCATGACCCCGGCGGAATACAAATCGGTACGGCCATCGAGTTTTTGTCCGAGGAGCTGTTCGGGACTCATGTAATCGGGTGTTCCAGTCACAGTACGGGTGACGGTCGCGGCGTCGGGACCCGAGGGATCGAGTCCCTGGGCGATGCCGAAGTCGAGGATCTTGAGACGCCCTCCGGTCTGCAGAAATACGTTATGCGGTTTGATGTCGCGATGGATGACTCCGAGATCGTGTGCTGCGCCCAGGCCTTCGAAGAATTGGATCATCAGCCGGGTCCCTACGGAGACGGGAAACGAACCGCGCCGGCGGAGTTCTTCGGAAAGATCCGTACCCTGAAGGAACTCCATGGTGACGAAGTTCAGGGGACCCGCTTCCCAGAAATCGAAGATGCGCACCACGGCTGGATGGGAGATTTTTCTTGCCAGCCGTATCTCGCGCTTGAAGTGCTCCAGCGCTCGGGCGTCGCCGGTGAGAGAGTCCTTCATGACCTTGATGACGACTTCCTCATCCAGGCGCTCGTCGCGCGCTTTGAAAACCTTGCCCATCCCTCCCTCGCCCAAATCGCCGAGGAGAAGAAATCGCCCCAGGATGCTGACGCCGGGGGCGAGCTGGTCATAGGACAGAGTCGGATAATCGCGTGCCGTTTCCCCGTGTTGAATGTCCGAAAGGCTAATCCGCGCTGAGGCATCGGCCGGCGCGAGATTCTCTCTGAGTAGCTTCTGAATCTTCGTTAGAAGCACTTCGTTGTTGATCGGCTTGGTCAGGAAATCGGCTGCCCCTAGGAGGAGGCCTTTATTCATGGATACGGCGTCGGCGTGCGAGGAGAGGAAAACGAAAGGCACATTCGCGGCTCCCTCGCGGCGTAGTGTGTCGAGCAGGCCGTAGCCGTCGATTCCGGCGAGAACGGTCTCGCTGATGATGAGAGACAGAGAGCCGGAACGAGCGATTGCAAGCGCCGCCCGTCCGTCGCCGGCAGTCTCGACCTCATATCCTTCGTTGGCGAGTCGAAGAGCAAGAAGACTTCGGGCTCCCCCGTCGCCGTCGACGACGAGGACTTTCCCGCGGCGAGAATGGCCGGCTTTACTGACCGCCCCGATGATGGCCTCGACGGCTGAGGGATGAAGAAGGCCGGTCGCCGCTTTTCTCCGCAAGGCCAGAATCGGATCCGCGGATCGGCCCTCCAGCTCAGAAACATATTCGGCAGCGGCTTCTACCAGATCCATCGGCGTTGCCGTCGCACCAGCGCCGCCGTCGCCAGATGAGCTCACGATCGGCACCGGGCAGCGAAGTCCTTCCAGAAACGTGGACAGGAGAGTGCGACGGTCGGAGGTAGGATCATGGGCGCCTTTTACCGGTTCGCCGTGAACCTGGGTGCGGGCGAACTGGGATGCCTCCGGGATACCGAACAGTGCGGCGATGATGCGCGCTGCGGCGGCGTCGGTTCTCGAGAATCGGAGAGAAACGGCGGCCGCTTCCGTAAGCTGAAGAATCCGGCTGGCACGTTCCCGTGGAATCCCTCTGCTCTCGGCAAGCACACCATCAGCAGCGAGAAGCGCTCGGATCGCGAAGTCGAGCGTCTCCCCGGGCGAGGCCGTAGTCTCCTCCAGAAGGTTCCGGAAGCTCTGAACGAGACGGATTTCTGCGGCCGGCGCGTGCTTTCGAAAGGCCTCGCGCAGCGCGTCGCCCAGCACCGAGCCCATCACAAGAATCATTGAAGGGGAGGAGTTCTGCACGAGGACCATCGCGCTCTCAAAATTGTTGGCCAGCAGCACATCGAACCCCTCTGCCTCGAGAATGGTGGCGTAGGGAGCGGCGGTCGAGCCTGCCGCCGGTGCGAGGAGCAGCAGTTGCTGGCGAGGGGCCGGAGCGGGGATGGATGTGCTCATTCGCTCCGTTGGGAGACTGCCAGACACTGTCGGAAGCCCCGTCATCGATCCCATTCGATCTTTGCGTTCTGCCATGTTCCTCTTCCGCTTCAGGCGATGTTTGTGAGCAGGCCCGATGGATTCACTCCGAAGGCGGTTGGATCCTCGGATGCAACGATACTCCGAACGTAGTGTCCTTCCGGAGCTCGTTCCGTGAGATCCACCGTCGCCTGCGGCTTCCCATCCTTACTCAGCAGGATGACGACCGGTCGGCTGATCCTCTCGCCCTCACCGCCGCCGTAGATCACCACACCAATCTCGCCGGAATCCAGGCGAACCAGGGTGCCAACCGGATAGAGTCCGACCATTCTGACGAAGATCTTCAGCAGCGCGGTGTCGAACCAGGGACCGGCTTTGCTTACCATCATTCCGAGCGCCTCGTCCGGTAGATATGCTCGGCGCCAGGGACGGAGGGTGGTCAGGGAATCATAGACGTCGGCGATCATCACGATGCGGGAAAACAGATCGGGGCGCCCTTGCGCCTTCGGATATCCGGTGCCGTCGAGGTGACGATGATGCTCGAAAGCCACCACGATTTGCGAAAGCACGGTCTTCGTGAACGTCTTCTGCGTGAGAAGGAGCTGAACGGTCCGGATCGGGTGCAGCTCCACGGAGGCGCGCTCGGTGAAATCGAGGGGTGCCGGCTTTTCCTGGATGAAGGTTCCGCATTCCCGCAGGCCGAGGTCAGCAAAAAGAGCAGCCATTCCCAGATCGGCGAGCTCGATCTTGTTGAATCCCACCTTGTCGCCGAGGGCGATGGAGAGAACAGCGACGTTGGCGGCATGCTGAGACGCATAGGACTCGCCGCTCTTGATCGCCGCGGCATCGAGGAATGTGTGGTCGTCCTCAATGCAGATATCCACCAGCGCCTGCATGGTACGAGCGATCTTCCTGATCAGGTACTGGCGCCGGCTGGCGCTGCTTTTCTCATCGGCCAGGAGACTCCTGTAGAGGACCGCGAGTTTCGAATAGGTGAGAAACGTATAGCCGCGTCTCTCGAGCACGACCTCGCTGCGGCTCTTCAAACCGACGCCCAGAGGCTTGTTGATCCTGAATGGAGCTCCAGAAGCCCTCAAGGCGTTGGCCACGCTTTCAAAAGAACGCTCGGCCGTTGGCGCGTAGATGAAAATCTTCAGAAGCGTCCGCACAGTCTCGGTGTCGAGCGGACCATCGATCGTGAATCCGCCCATGCCGCGCTCCTTGAAGAAACCGATGATCTCGCCGGCAAGCACATACTCATCGGTGGTGAGCCGGAGCTTGTTCGAGTTGAGGAAGATCGTCCCGTCCTTCGCTTGAAGGGAGATGTGACCATCGCGGGCGACGACTCGCGCCGACAGATCGGCAAAGGCCTGCACGGGACGACTCAGGGCCTGATTGTCGATGGCGTGAATCTGGGCGGTCTTGAAAAGCTGGAACCAGGCATACATCACGGCGTTGGGGCCGTCGTCCCGGACATCTCCGCCGACGGAATGTAGTGCGAGCGTGTCGATCGTGACTCGTTGCTGGGCTCGAGTCGGGCTCTCGCTCCTGGGCGGATCTCCGGGGTGGTCGCTCATTTTTCTTCCTTGGACGGCTCACCCGGGCCTTCGGGTATCGGTACTGAACGCATGAAGGTATTCTGTCCGATCTCGGCGCGCGAGATGCTGTCGAGCACCTTTCGCGCGACTTCGCCCGGTTTGCCTCCTGAGGCGACGATCGCCTCAACCTTTTCGAGGCCATGGTCGCCGCAGGCCGCCAGTCCTCGAATGGCCAGCTCCAGCGTCTCGAGATCCTTCGGCTGCCAGATCCATCGTTTCTTCACCGGGATCCACGACTCGAACAACGCCTCCGCCGCCGCCCCCTCGACGGTTCCGAGCAGGCGCACGTATTTCTCCCGCTCCCAGGCCGGACGAGCCGCAAATTGAGCATCAGTGACCAGAGCCCGGAGCCGCGCCGCCAGCCCCGGCAGATTGGAGAGGGCGACGGTACGAAAGGCATAAAGACGCACGGACTTGGAAGGATCGCTCTCCATCGCTTTCCACAATGCCTCGAGGCCCGACGGTGTGCCGAACCGTCCGGCGGCGGCCAATCCCTTGAGACGGATGGCTTCGTCGGGATGGGAAGCGAGAGCGATCAACTGTCTTACGAACAGCTTCTCGCTGCGATCGTCGAGAAGAGCAAGCGCGGCGCGGACCTTCGATGGGTCGGGCGAGCCGAGCGTTCCGCTGAGCAGCTCGAAATTTCCGGCCACTCGCCGGCGGAGAGCATCGATGAGAGCAGTACGGCCGGCACCGTCGGAAACGCGGCAGAAGGCGTCGAGTAGAAGCGGCCAGAGTTGATCATCGGGGACCAGATCCCACAGTTGGGTAGCGATCGCATAGGTCGTCCCCCCGCGCTGGATCTCCTCGACAATCGCGCCGAGACGCTCGTTAGTGAGGAACTGGCTCAGCACCTCCTTTGCGGCGCGCCGGTTCTCATATCGCGGGGCGTCTCGGGAAGCTGCGGCGAGCTGGATGAGCAGGGCCGCGCTGCGATCGTATTCGCCGCCGTTCCAATACCCCTCCGCCAGCTGACTGAAAACCGGAGCGATGGCTGCTGTGTTCAGCGCTTCCAGAGGAGAGCGCAGAATCACGATCAGGATGTCGATGAACCGGCCGAGCAGACTGGCGTCACGGTCCTCATCGACCTCGGCCCGGATCTGCGCTGCCTCGGATTCCGTCAGCAGGAGCACCGCCGGAGTCTCTTCGAATGCGCGCCGCATTGTCGTCGAGTCGTAGCGCAGATCCTGTGCGTTGACGCGGACGTCACCGTCGAGAACGAACGAATACTGCTGGCCGGTCACGGGAATGGCGGGATTGCTGATCTTCGCGGCGAGATCGGCGGCCAGCGCGCCGAAGTCGTCCCTGCTCGTCTCGTCCTCTCCTCCTTCCATGTCGCCGATGCCGTCGATGGCATTGTGCGTAATGGTCGACAGGCCGGCGCGCCACAGGAGGCTGACCGTATCTTCCCCGGGAGGCGCCCCGGATCGGTTCGCCTGCTCGAATACACCGAGCAGAGCGGCGAGATCGGCTCGGCTAACATCAGGCGCCAGAGTTAGCTCGCGAAGGCCGTCGCGGTACAGGGGAAAGAAGAAACAGTCTTCGTGTTTGGGGCGATGAACCATCGACAGCTTATCGAGGAACATGTCCGAGGCCGTGACCCGTAGCGCGAGGCCGTCGCTTCCGGCGGCGGCGATGGCACGTTCCGCAAGTCGTTCCAGCGATTCCCGCCACGGCACGCTGTCCTGGTGGTAGAGGCGGCGGGTCGTCAGCGTCTTCTCGATGTGAAGAACGAATTCGCGAACACTCTCGAGCGCGCCGGCCATCTTTGTTGGGCCGAATGGACAGGCCCTTAACTCCCGACTGATGTGCGTGCATATTCTACAGCGTGAAGGACTTTTCCCGGAGCGGCGCCGGAATCTTTCCCGTTCGGAGAATGGAGCCTTTGGGGACGGAGATTCGGATTTCGGCAAGCGGCCATGGACGTTACCGATCGCGCACCCTTTCGGGCGAACGAATTTCAGGTTTTTGAAAAGGAATTCGGGGTCGACATCCGAGGGGGAGCCGGTACGAGAGGGTGATGACCGTTTCGGCGTCTTTGTTATCGGTCCAAAGTTCACAGCTCCGCCATTCCGCCAGAGGCGATGGATCCGTCGTGAGCCGTTTTCGCGTGCTCGCGGCTATGCGAGTGAGGCGTAGACGATTCCAAGGCGTCGTTGGAGCTCAGGGCGTCGCGCGATCTCCTGCTCGGCCGCGCGGATCAGCCCGGAGATATGCCCCTGGCTTCGCAGACGCAGGACAAAACGCAATCTTGCGCAGGCCGATGCGATCCCTCGTACCAGGCGGATCCAGG
>DASZZV010000440.1:0-15721 GCA_035544835.1 Thermoanaerobaculia bacterium | reverse complement strand
TCCGCTGGTCTCCGGGATTCAGGAGCTGCGTCAGGTCAAGACGCTATTCGCGAGATCAGGGCCGACCTGCAGTCCAAAGGGATCGCCTTCGATCCCGAAATGAAGATCGGGATCATGATCGAGATCCCGGCCGCGGCGATGATTGCCGATCTGCTGGCCACCGAGACCGACTTCTTCTCCATCGGCACGAACGATCTCATCCAGTACTCGCTGGCAATCGATCGCTCCAACGAGAACGTCAGTTACCTCTACGAGCCGCTGCACCCCGCCGTCCTCCGGCTCGTGAAGTTCGTCATCGACGCCGGGCGCAACGCCGGAATCCCGGTGTCGATGTGCGGCGAAATGGCCTCTGATCCCCTTTATGCAATCGTTTTGCTGGGCCTCGGTTTGCAGAATTTCTCCATGAACCCGTCGTCGATTCCGGTAATCAAGAACGTCCTCCGTGCCGTCCGCTACAAGGATTGCCGGAAGATGGCCGAACTGGCCCTCGAGAAAAAAACCGCCCAGGAAATCGAGGAGTTCATCATTGAATCCGTGGCCATGAAGTTCCCGGAGGGATTGGTGGCCAAGAACGCATGAGCGGCCTCTTCGATCGCAAAGAAGTAATGCGCATTCCGAAACCCTGGGGTTATGAACTGATCTGGGGACATACCGATCGCTATGTCGGCAAGCTGTTGCACATCAATCAGGGCGAAAGTCTGAGTCTCCAGTATCACGAAATGAAAGACGAGACCCTGTACGTTATCCGGGGTGTCGTGGAGCTCACAGTCAAGAAGGACTCGGAAGAGCGGATGGTGATGCTTTCGGTAGGGGAGGCGTTTCACATTCCTCCTTTCCTCATTCATCGAATGAGGGCCGTCGAGGAAGCCGAAATCGTCGAGGCCTCTACGCCTGAGCTCCAGGACGTGGTTCGATTGGAGGATCGCTATGGACGAGTACCTGAAAGCGATAAGAACGCCTCTCGTTGAGCTCTTCGCGATTTCTGTTCTGCTGAGCGCTCCCGCTCTGTTGGGCCAGAAGCCGACCACTGCTTCCTCAGCTCCAGACATCCAGGTTGTCGCGCCTGCGACATCCGCTCAAACGACCACCGACACTTCCGTAAAAACGGTGACGCCTACGGACTCGGCGCTCGTTCGAGCAGCCCGTCAGACCAAGGCCGGAAAGAGCAGGAAAACGAAGGCCAAGGTCTCGATCAACAACGCGGCGGTTAAGAAGTCCAAGGGAAAGCTCATTGAGATCAGCAGCTCGAATCCACAGCAACCACTCCCCGTAATCACCGGTGACGAAGTTGCTAAGTTGAAAGCGGATCAGGAGCAACGTCAGAAGTCCGCTCAAAAGGCGAACGAGCGACTCGAGAAAGCAAAGACCGATGTAGCCGATCTGGAGAAGGAGCTGTCGCGGCTGGAAGAGCAATACTACGGCTCTGACGACCCGACCTCGCGCGACCAGATCATCGAACCTCGCTTCAACAAGACCAAAGAGCAGCTGGCCAAAGCACGTGAGGCGCTCAATGCCGCTCGTGACGCCGCCGACAAGGGCGGCTCGACCTCTCCAGCCGGCCATTGAGCATGGAAGAGACTTTTTTCATTGAGACCTGGGGTTGCCAGATGAACGACCTCGACACGCAGCGGCTGGCCGGCCAGCTGAAACTCCGAGGCTATCGCCGGGTTCAGAGTGAGCAGGAGGCTGGTCTCATTCTGTTGAATACCTGCAGCATTCGAGAGAAGTCGGAACAGAAAATGTTCTCGCATCTCGGCAGGCTGCGCGATGCAAAGGCTCGGGGTGCGAAGATTGGCGTATGCGGCTGTGTGGCCCAGCAGGAAGGGGAAGCGATCCTCCGCCGGGCGCCCTACGTCGATTTCGTGATGGGTCCCGGGCAGGTCGGCTTTCTGGATGAGATTCTGGCCGGAGGTTCGGGTCATGTCGCCGTCGATTTCCCCGGACAGAGAAAATACGACTACCTCGCCATCGATCGTCCGTCCGCCGTGCGGGCCCAGGTAACAGTGATCGAAGGCTGCAACAAGAACTGCACGTTCTGCATTGTTCCTACAACCCGCGGACGCGAGATCTCGCGACCCCTGACCGAGATCCTCAATGAAGTGCGACATGCCCGGAGCACGGGTCGGGTCGAGATCGAGCTGCTGGGACAAACCGTCAACGCTTACCGTTGTCCCGTGTCCGGTGCCGATTTCGCAGATCTGCTGCGTGAAGTGGCGTCGATCGCCGGCGTAAAGCGCCTCCGCTTCATCACCTCTCATCCCGCAGAAGTGAACGAACGAATGATCGCCGCTCTGCGCGATCATCCGAACATCTGCAGGTATCTCCATCTCCCGGTTCAGTCCGGCTCCTCCGCCGTCCTCCGCAGGATGAAGCGGCTCTACACACGGGAGCGGTACCTCGAGGTCATCGCGCGGATCCGCGAGGCCGTCCCGGAGATGCGGTTCTCAACCGATATCATCGTAGGATTCCCAGGAGAAACCGACGCCGACTTCGAGCAGACTCTGTCGATGCTCGAGGAGATGCGCTATGTTTTCCTCTACGCCTTCAAGTACTCACCTCGTCCTGGAACGCCGGCGGTCAGACTGCCGGACCCAGTTGCCGACGACATCGCCACCGAGCGCGTAAATCGCGTCTTCGCCCTTCAGGAGAAAATCGAGCGGGAAATTCTCGCCTCATTTCGAGGAAAGATCGTTCCCATCCTGGTCGAGGGTCCGAGCCGCAACGACACTTCGATGATGTCCGGAAAAACAGACGACAACTGGACGGTGAACTTTCGTGTGAAGGAACCTGTCGCTGTCGGTGAAATGATCTCCGTCGAAATCCAGGAGGCTTCACATCACTCGCTTCGAGGTGAGGCTGCGGCATGACAGATCTGGTTCCGATGAGCGTGAAGGGGCTGATGCTCGACCCGATCTCGAACTCTCCCATCGTCGTCCTTCGCGACGAAAAGGATCAGATCTTCCTGCCGATATGGGTGGGGATTTTCGAGGCTAACGCCATCGCCCTGCAATTGGAAAACGTCGAGACCCCTCGGCCGATGACTCACGACCTGCTGCGAACCGTTCTCGACACCCTGGAAGCAAAAGTCACGCGTGTTGTCATCAACGATCTGCGGGAGAGCACGTTCTTTGCCCGGATCTTCCTGACCAACACCACCACAGATCACGAGATCGATGCCCGTCCCAGTGACGCCATTGCCCTGGCTCTGAGAGTGTCAGCTCCGATCTTCGTTCACCAGAGTGTTCTCGATCAGGCTCAAACGCTGTCCCCGGAAGACACCCAGGAAGAGAAAATGAAGAAGTGGCTCGAGCAGGCCACGACGGACGATCTGGGCAAGTACAAGATGTAACAGATTTCGGATTTCGAATTTCGGATTTCGAATTTAGAACAAGCAAATCAGCGCTTTGTGGTTCTTTTAAATTCGAAATTCGAAATCCGAAATCCGAAATTGCCTTGTCGAATCCCCCATCGGCCCGTAGAATCCGACCCAGGAATGATCATCACCATCGCCAACCAGAAAGGCGGCGTCGGCAAGACGACGACGACCATCAATCTGGCCGCGGCTGTCGCCAACAAAGGCTTCAAAACCCTCCTCGTCGATCTCGATCCGCAGGCGAACTCAACCATGAGTTACATCGATCCGCGGAGCGTAACCCGCTCGATGTTCGACGTGCTGGTCTCCGAAGAGATGAGTCTGAAGGACGTCATCGTCCCGACTCAGGTCCCCGGTCTGTCGGTCGCACCGTCGCGAATCGCTCTGGCCAAACTCGAGTCCAAGTTGATAGGGGAGATGGATGGGCCCTATCGCCTGAAAGACAAAATGAAGGAAGTCACCTCCGACTTCGACTACATCTTCATCGACACTCCTCCAACGCTCGGCATGATTACAGTCAATGCCCTGGTAGCGTCGACGCATGTACTGGTACCGATTCAGTCGTCATATTTCGCGCTCGAGGGCACCGACGACCTTCTCGAGACGATCGACAAGATCAAGGCCCGGCCCAATCCCGATCTCCAACTGCTGGGCGTCGTGATCACCATGCATGACAAGAGGACGACCCTCGCCAGGGACATTCACGACCAGATCCATCAGGTCTTCGGCGATCGGCTCTTCTCCACCATCATTACCAAGTCGATCAGGCTCGAGGAGAGTCCCGCTTACAAGGAATCTATTTTCACCTTCGCTCCGCGGTCGAGTGGGGCGATGGAGTACTACTCGCTATCAGAAGAAATCCTGTCCAGGGTGTAACCGGAGATACAAATGCGCAAGGGACTCCCGGATCGCGCCAAAATGCGGCATGACGCTCATTTCGTAGAAGAGCTTACGCAACGATCCTTTGACCACATCGGCATGATGCTTCCCCTCGAGGCTATCGAGCCGAACCCCGATCAGCCTCGCACCAACCTCGGAAACATCGAAGACCTCACCGCATCCATTCGCGAAAAGGGTGTCCTCGAGCCGATTCTGGTTCGGCCGATCGGCGGCAACCGCTATCAGATCATTTCTGGGGAAAGGCGTTACCGGGCCGCTATGGCTGCTGAGCTCCTCGAGGTTCCGGCCATCGAGTTCGATGTAGACGATAAGGAAGTGCTCGAGATCGCGCTTGTGGAGAACATCCAGCGAAAAGACCTGACACCATTTGAGGAGGCCGAAGGCTTTCAGGTGCTGCAGGGAAAGTTCGGCTATACCCACGAGAAAATTTCCCAGGTGATCGGCAAGTCGCGAACCACGGTCACGGAGACGCTGCAGTTAAACGACATTCCGGATCGTATTCGCGTGCTGTGTCGCGAGCGGGGTATCTCGAATAAGTCGGTTCTGGTTCAGATCTCGCGATGCAAGGACGAGGAGACGATGATTGACCTCGTGGAGCGAATCGCCTCGGGGGAGCTTTCACGAGCCGACGTCCGGAAAGAAACGCGAGCAGCCGAGGAACCGAAAAAGGCGGGGCGTCCCAAAAACTTCGTGTTCAACTTTAAAGACAAGGATCTGCCGTTCAGCTTCAGCATGAGCTTCAATAAGGCCGAAGTGGAGAAGAGAGAGGTCATCGAGGCGCTCGAAGGGATTCTCAGCCGCCTTCGATCCTCGTAGTGGCGGGCAGAGCCGGCCGACACCCTTTCGTATTCTGCCGTTGAATTTAACATAATCTATCTTATGGGACTCTGCGGAAATCGAGAGGGCCGCTGCTCCAAATCGGCCTGATTCACCCCAAACAGGCGAAATCTGCCCTTCGGTCCATACCTTCGCAAGCTAGAATCGCCGTGGCGCTTCCAAGCCAGGCAGCCCTCACCCAATGAAGATCCTCAACCGCTACGTCCTCAACGAGATGATTGGCCCGACCGCCCTCGGGCTCGGCTTCTACACCTTCATCCTGATGATGAAGAGCCTCGTCGACCTGGCGGAAATGATCATCAAACGGTCACTGCCGTTTTCCACGGTCATGAAGCTCCTCGGGTGGTCGCTTCCCCACATCATGGTTCTGACCATCCCAATGGCGCTGCTGTTCGGTATCCTCATCGCGATCGGTCGCCTGTCATCGGACTCCGAGATCATCGCTATGCGGGCTCTCGGTATCTCCACGACCACCATTTACCGTCCGGTTCTCTACTTCTCGTTGTTCATCTTCCTCATCAACCTGGTGATGATGAACATCGTCCTGCCCTACGGAAACCGCTCCCTGGTCGATCTGCGAACGGCGATTTTCACGTCGACGGTCACCAAGGAGATCAAGCCTCGCGTTTTCTACGATGAATATGAGAATCGCGTCATCTACATCAACGACATGGACGCCTCTCAGAACCTCTGGAAAGGCGTTTTCATCTCCGATACAACGGACTCTCAGCGGCAGCAGATCATCGTCGCCCAGACGGGAAAACTCCTCTTGGTAAAGGAAACAAACCAACTGTGGCTCGACCTCAGAAACACCCAGACCCACGTGTTCAACACCCGTAAGCCTGATCGGTACGACCTGAACAGCAATGCCTCGCAGCGCGTATTGATGCCCGACAAATTCGGCCAGGGATCGGCGACGACCCGAAACAGCCTCTCCATCCGCGAGATGAATCTTTTCGAGCTCCTCGATGAGTTCGACCGGGCAGCTTCTCGCGATCCAGCCGAACGACGGTTGGTTCTGGTCGAGATTCATAAGAAATTCTCGATTCCCTTTGCCTGCCTGGCATTTGGCATTGTCGGCCTCCCTCTAGGCATTACCAATCGCCGCGGCGGAAAAAGCTCAGGGTTTTCTTTAAGTATTGCTATTATTTTGGTGTACTACCTGTTGATCAGTAACGGAGAGGACCTTGCCCGCTCGGGTCGTCTTCCGGCATGGCTGGCCATGTGGATGGGCAACATCGTCCTGGTCGGCCTCGGTATCTTTCTCATCCGCCGAGCCAATGCCGACCGAGGCTCCAGCTGGCGGGGAACCGGCTTCTTTCGGCGTCATTTCGACCGGGTGGTAGCGTGGTTTTCGTCGAGGAAGGCCGCTGGCGGCCAGCCTGTTGAGACGAGCTCACTCCTATCGAGGCTCGACGTACCCTTTCCTAACACGCTCGATCGCTACGTGCTTCGGGAGTTCATCAAGGTAATCGGGCTGGTTCTCATGTCATCGTCGGCGCTCTTCCTCATCGTCGACTACAGCGCTATATCCAGCGACATCATCGACAACCATATCGCTGCCGCAACGGTGGTCGCCTATTACCGATTCTTCTTCATTCATGTTCTGGATCAAGTGATGCCGATCTCAATTCTTCTCGGGACTCTCATCACGTTCGGTATGTTCTCGAAGAACAATGAGATCACGGCCATGAAAGGCCACGGCATCTCTCTATACCGTGTGACGCTACCGGTCATGGTCGTAGCCGCGATCGTCAGTGTGCTGTCGTTCTTCATGCTCGACTTCGTTCTTCCCTATTCGAACGAACAGGCCAACAAACTGAAGAACCAGATCCAGGGCAAGGAAACCAGACGCACGTTCAACCCTCAGCAGAAGCAGTGGATCTTCGGAAAGGGAAAGTATCTCTTTAACTTTCTGTCGTACGACAAAGAGGCAAAGTCACTGTCCCAGGTCCAGGTTTTTGAGTTCGACCCCGTCACCTTCCGGCTCACGCGCCGGGTCTGGGCCGAGGAGGCGAGATTCGACGGGACCGGCTGGGTGTTCGTGAACGGATGGATCCGTTCCTTCAGCGACGACGGAACTTCTTCATACTCTCCCATCTACACGCCGCTTCGACTGCAATACCCCGAGAGACCCGAGTATTTCGCAATGGAGAGCAAACCGCCGGAGCAGATGACCTTCGCGCAGCTCCGGCGCTACATCCAGGATCTGCGGCGGTCCGGCTATCCGTCGGATGAGCTGATGGTCAAGCTCTACCAGAAGACCTCCTGGCCCTTCATCAGTCTCATCATGGCCGCCATCGCACTCCCTTTCTCATTCCGGATGGGCAAGCGAGGCGCTCTCTATGGAGTCGGTCTAGCGATGTTTCTGGGCTTTATATACTTGATTCTGTTCGGGATTTTCACCAAGTTCGGTGAGGTTGGGAATCTCCCCTCCCTGCTGTCGGCCTGGAGTGCGAACATCCTTTTTGGCCTGGCAGCGGTGTACATGTTTCTCCGGGTCGAGACGTGAGGGAAGCAGCTTCTAGCTTCTAGCTCCTAGCTCCTAGCTAAAGCTAGAAGCCTGGAGTTTGGCCATTCGTGGGCGGCCCGGAGGGCCAGTAAGCTGGTAGCCAGTGGTGAGCGAAGCGAACCACTGGACGCGGGATCATTACGATTCTTTCCTGTAGAGCCCCGGCAGGGGCGCGAGCGATCGACAGAAGAGCGCGTCCGATCGAGGCATCCGGTGGCGGCTTTCGCCCCTGCCGGGGCTCGGTGAAACTTCAAGCAAATGATTGATTCGTGACGTCTTCCAGTGGTTCGCTTTGCTCACCACTGGCTACCAGCTCCGCGGCCCTCCGGGCCTCACACACCGGGTGCACGGCGTGCTCTGCACGCCCAGCTTCTAGCTAAAAGCTAGAAGCTAAAAGCTAGAAGCTAAAAGCTACCCAGTCCTCTTGTTGCTGCTAAATCGCGTTCACGATCTTCTCGCTGAGCCCCGACCATTTGCGCAGATACTCGCGGCGATCCGTGGCGTACTTCTTCACGAGCTCGTTGTATTCATCGATTCGCCCCTGACGCGCATACATCTTCTTGGGCTGCAGCATCTCCGGGTCGTCCATGCCAGGCACCTCGCTGGCCACCAGATATCCGAAATCGGGATCGCGCTCCCACTGGATCGTTCCCTCGGCGATCGCCTTGACAACGGCACTGGAGTGCTGGATCTTCACCTTCTTGGAACGCTCGTCCTTGTCATTGCCGCCGATACGGCCGGTGTTCAGAAGGTAGACGTCCATCGGGTTTGCCTCAATCAACTCCAGGAAGCGGTTGCCCTGATAGGCGTGCAGCAGGGGGAAGAATGGATTCGTTCCTGGCACGCGCAGCGACTTGCCCGCTTCGGCAGCGCCGCCGGCGCTGGTGCCCTTGGTCTCGCCCAGCATGAAAAAAGCAGCGGCTAGCGCCCCCTCCAGCTTGGCGACGACCGGAATGATGTTCTCGTTCTTGTTCAGGATGAGAAAGAAATCAGCCTTCTTGATTTCGCGCGCATCGCTGCTGCCGGCCACGTCCTGCATGCGGATGACCGAGCGGCCATTCTGCGTATAGGAGGTATCGAAAAAGTCGACTTTTCCCTGCTCGTTCTGCGAGACGTTCTCAAGATAGGCGTGTTTCGAAACAGTAGCGTGATAGATCGCCGGCTCGTCATTCGCATTGAGGCCGAAGGTCTTGGCGAAACAACCATTTTCCGTGGCCACCACTCGCCCGTTGGGCATGAGAGCCAGAAAGTCGTCCTGCACCGGCGAGGAGTTGTTCTGCTTGGTAAAAGTCGTCGTAGTTTTTCCCGTTCCGGAGAGACCGACGATGAGGCCGACCCTCTTCTCAGAACCGACCGGAATGACCTTGCATCCGGCGTGGAGAGCCAGCCCGCCCTGGTCGTACACGAGGCGGTTCCACATCCGCAGACCGCCCTTCTTGGACTCACCGAAGTAATCGGAGTTGAAGACTCGGGTGATGTTGTTCTGAAGGTCCACGGCGATCAACCGATCTTCCGGATAGCCCGCCATCGGCAGGTTCGGCGTGTAAACAACCGTCAGCGTTGGCTCGAACGACTCCAGCTCCTCCGGCGTCGCAGCGTAGTAGAGAATCTGCTGCATGGCGGCAATGTTGGCGTTCGCTTTCTCGATGATCAGGCGCGTTGCGACTCGGTACTGCGGATCATTGCCGATGAAGCCTTCGATCACCAGCATGTCCTGATTCCTGATGTAATCATCCTGAATTCGACCGACGCGGTCGTACTCGGTACGGCTGATGGTCTGATCCGAATGCTCTTTCGGAGTGTCGGTGACGATGAAGGTCGACAATTTGCTGCGCGATACCACGCTGGTCGCGACATTGAGATTCCCGAACTCCGTCTCCCGAGCGTTCGGCATGTGCGTAGTGAGCTCACGAAGCTGCTCTGGAGAGGGATTCCAGATCACTGATTTCGGCTCTACCGGTAGCGGTTTGTTAGCAGTGGCAGTTCGGCTCATCGGTTCCTCGATTCTTCGGTATTACAGTCCGGTTCAGCACGGACCGGAAAAGGGCGATTAGTCTACACGACTCGACTTCAGACTAAAATGCTGTCGCGATGTCGAAATCTGCCCCGCTCAGCCCCTCGAACCTCAGCAGCCACCCCTCAATTGTGGAGGCGCGAAGGGTCCTGGCGGTCGAATCGGCTGCCATTCAGGGCTTAATCGAGCACCTAGACGAGAGCTTCATCGCGGCCGTAGAACTCCTGCGCTCGTCCAGCGGCCGCGTGGTGACGATGGGCATGGGGAAATCGGGCATTATCTGCAAAAAGATCTCATCGACCCTTGCCTCCACGGGCACTCCCTCCTACTTCCTTCACCCCGCCGAGGCCATTCATGGCGACCTGGGTATGGTCGTGAGTGGCGACGTCGTGCTGATCGTCTCGAATTCGGGCGAGACCGAAGAGATCCTGCGGCTCCTCGACCCCATCAAACGCATCGGAGCGGAGATCATCTCGATTACCGGGAACCCGAAATCGACCCTGGCGCGAACATCCGATTTTCATCTTTCGGCCGCCATCTCCAGGGAAGCCTGTCCCCTCGGGCTCGCGCCGACGGCATCGACCACCGCCACTCTCGCTCTGGGCGATGCTCTGGCCATGGCTCTGCTGATCGCCAAAGGCTTCCGCGAGGAAGACTTCGCCTTTCTTCACCCGGGAGGCAAGCTCGGCAAGAGATTCCTCCGCGTCGCTGAGCTGATGCACAAAGGGGATCAGATCCCGATTGCCAGGCTCGATACTGCGATGCGAGATGTGATCTACGAGATGTCCAGAAAGGGATTCGGGATCACCGCGGTCGTCGACGATGCCTCGATTCTAAAAGGAGTCATTTCCGACGGCGACCTCCGCCGCATGCTCGAGCACGATGAGCGCGTTCTGGCTCATGTGGCATCCGAGTGCATGAAACCGGGGCCGGTCACCATTGCCGCCAGCGAGCTTGCATCGGTGGCCCTGCAGCAGATGGAAGAACGTAAAATCACCAGCCTCTTCGTCACCGATGAGGATCTTCGGCTAGAAGGAATCATTCACCTCCACGATCTGTGGGGACTGGAGCTTTTTTGATGGAAAATCACGACATGGTACCGGTCGTACTCCACTATCGCGACGGTCGGACCGAGCGTGGCAACTGCAACGCGAATTTTTCAGACGCCGAGGAATCGGTTCACATCGATTGCGAGGACGAGATCAAGGATGCACCTTTCTCGGACTTGAAGGCTCTCTTCTTCATTCGCCCAACCGGATCCGCTGCTCTGGAAGAGAGCGAACCGAGCGGAAGCTCGCTGGCGGTGGAATTCTTTGACGGTGAAGTGATCCGCGGAAGGTCGCCCCACTACAACACCGAGGGCAAGGGATTCTTTCTTTTCCCTTCGGACCGGAGCAAAAACGAGAAGATCTTTGTTGTGAAGGCGGCGATCCTCTCGATCGAAGTCGAGAAATTCTGATCGCGGACCTACAGATCTCATGAGAAGACTCGCTTTTCTGCTCGCCCTGAGTATCGCATTCGTTTCCGCCGGTTTCGCTTCCACACCCACCGTATCCCGTTCCATCGGCGCCGTAGCGGGAATGCGAGCTGATTTCGTGCAACGCTTTACTCCTAAAGGCTTCAAGCGCGAGCAGGTCGAACAGGGGTCGGTACTGTTCGGCTCTGCTCCTAAGATGCGGTGGAGCTATCGAGCCCCCGAGGAGAAGTTGTTTCTCTTCGACGGCAAGACCTCGACCTTTTATGTTGCGTCGGATCGACAGGCCACGCTTCATGATCTGAGCGATGTGGAGCGACGCGACCTCCCCTTTCTGCTGCTCACGCAACCCGAGGAGTTGAAGCGGCTGTTCATCGTCTCGGAAACGCGGAGCGGCGGGCAGGTCGTCACTCGCCTCACGCCGAAACAGGCCGCGGCCATCCGGGAGGTGATCGTCACGACCGCCCTAGGGGACAATCTGATCCGCCGGCTCGAGTACAGTGACAAGCAGGGGAACCGTACCGTCTTCGAGTTCTCGAAGTATCAGAAAGCAGTTTCGTCGCCGGCCGACTTCACTTTCAGCGCGCCGAAGGGCGTCGAAGTCGTCAAAAATTAGGAGAGTCTCATGGCTCAGGAGTTCACCTTCGACATCGTCTCGAATACAGACCAGCAGGAAGTCATCAACGCCATTCAGCAGGCCACCAAGGAAATCAACACGCGATTCGACTTCAAGGGAAGCAAGTCGTCGATCGAGCTGAAGGACGAAGAGATCGTCCTGGTGAGCGACGATGAAATCAAGCTCAAGAGCGTGAAGGACATTCTCGAAGAGAAGATGGTGAAGCGCAAAGTGTCGCTCAAGGCTCTCGACTATCAGAAACTCGAGGATGCGACTCTCGGCACGGTGAGGCAGAAGGTCAAGGTCAAGCAGGGAATCGAGTCCGAAAAAGCCAAAGCGATCGTGAAGAAGATCAAAGACTCCAAGATCAAGGTTCAGGTCTCGATCCAGGGGGAGCAGGTCCGCGTTGCCGGCAAGAGCAAGGACGATCTTCAGCGGGCCATGCAGCTGGTTCGCGAGGGCGATTTCGGTCTGCCACTGCAGTTCGTGAATTTCCGCGGGTAGAGCTGGCAGCCTGCTCGGCAGGAGGGCCTGTCATCCCAGGGGACAAGCACGAAAATGTTTAGGAAGGTTTCCAGAGCATCCTGAGCAAGGCACGACGCTGCGTCGCCGATGAGGGAAAGAAACGTGCTTGTCATCCTGAGCCGCCGCGGCGAAGGATCTCCAGCGGCAGGATCTGAATTCAGATCGCTATATCTTGAGATCCTTCGCTGCGGCTCAGGATGACAACGTTCATTTGGGCTCAACAACGTGCCGCCATTGCTTCCCGGCTCAGAATGACAGCCCCAGCGCCGTTCTTTCCTCAATCATCTGAATCGTTTATTCTTGCGCCGTGACTTCCAGCGTCTCCACCACGTCTCACGCTCCCTTCAACACCTCCGGATTCCTTGATCTCGTCGCTCCCAAACTCGAGCTGGTGGAGCAGGAGCTGCACCGGAATTTCCACTCCAGCATCAGCACGATTCAGAATGTGGGCGAGCACATTCTGAATGGCGGTGGAAAGCGCCTTCGCCCTTCCCTGCTGCTCCTGGTATCGCAGATGCTGGGTTATCGGGGCGACAAAGATGTCGTCTACGCGGCGGTTGTGGAGTTCATCCACACCGCTACGCTGGTGCATGACGACATCATCGATGAGGCCGCAGTCCGCCGCGGCCAGACCTCGATCAACTACAAGTGGGGTAACAAGCTCACCGTTCTCGTAGGCGACTACCTGTACACGCACGCCATGAAGATGGCGCTCGATGAAGGCAACCTCGAGATCCTCCGGCTCCTCTCCTCGGTCACCATTCGGATGATCGAGGGCGAGATCCTCGGTCTCGAGCAGAACGGCCGCACCGATCTGACCTCGGAACAGTACTTTGAGATTCTCGGGCGCAAGACAGCGGCTCTCTTTGGCGCTAGCAGCCGGATTCCCGCCTATCTGGTCGGCTCGACGGAGCCGGAAGCGCAGGCTCTTTTCGACTACGGCTTCAATCTCGGGATCTGCTTCCAGTTGATCGATGACATCCTCGACTTCACGTCCAGCACCGAGGTTCTGGGCAAGCCGGCACTGTCTGATTTAAAGGAAGGAAAGCTCACGCTTCCCCTGATCCTGGCGCTCCCTCGGGTGACCGACGCCGAGCGTCGCGTGATCGAACGGGTGGCCACCGATCGCTCCTTTGGCAAAATCGATCCGTTGGAGCTCAGCAGCATCGCCGAACGCTACGAGACCATCGAAGAGACGCGTGATATCGCCCATCAGTACGGAGAACGCGCCCGAGCCGCCCTTCGCCTCTTCCGCCCCTCCCCGTCACGTGACGCTCTGGAGTTCGCGATCGACTACGTGCAGCAGCGCGATCATTGATCCCGATCGTTTCCATCAGCGTTACCTTCTGCATCCTTCTTGCATATGCTCCGGTGGATGAAACTCTTTGGCATCGATACCAATCACGATTAGAATCATCACCGCTGTCTCCGTTCGGTTTGCCAGACTTTTTCATGGGAATCGAATAGACGGCTCCGAACTTGGGTTATCAGGACAGATCCCGCCCCTCAGGGAAAATCCCTGAATCTTCTAAAACAACACAATCGCTTGGAGAGTGCCCATGGCTCGCGCAATACGTTCAATCTCTGACGTTCCGATCGTTTCCAGCCTGGGTCCAGAGCCGTGGAATGCTCCCTGGTGGAAACCTGCGAAGGGCGATCGCGCCACTTTTGGTTATCTGGTGGCAATTCATCTCCTCGCCGCCGTGGGTCTCGTCTTCTTCCCCGTCCCGGGCTGGAGAGTGATGGTGGCGACGATCGTGCTGGCCTGGCTGGGCGGTCTGGGGATTACGGTCTGTTATCACCGGACGCTTGCACACACCGCGCTGCGTCTCAATCCGGCTGTCCGCCACATCCTGATTTTCTTCGCCATGTTCAACGGCTCCGGCTCGCCCGACTCGTGGGCTGCAAATCACCGGCAGCATCACGCCAAGGTCGAGACCGCAGACGATATCTCCAGCCCCTGGATCGGTGGTTTCTGGTGGTCGCATCTTCGCTGGCTCTGGCAGGCCGGGAACGTTCCGCTGAACCGCTGGTGCCCCGACCTCGATAAGAGAGAATATCGCTTCTGGAACCGTCTCCAGATTCCCCTTCTGGCCATCTCCGTGTTCGGTGGACTCGCTTTCGGCTGGGCGGCCTTTTTCTGGCTCGGCCCCATGCGCCTCGTCTTTTCGCTCCACGCCCAGTGCTTCGTCAACAGCATCGCTCACATGAGAGCGGACCGGAAGCCGGGCGAAGACTCTTCACAGAACATCACCTGGCTCGCCTTCGTGCAGTTTTTTCAGGGAGAGAACTGGCATGGCAACCACCATGCGAAGCCCTCCTCGGCACGGCTCGGGTGGAAGCTGTGGCAGGTCGACGTCGGCTGGTACACAATCGTGATTCTGGAAGCCCTCGGGCTGGCTCGAAACGTAAAACGCTACACGGCCTGATCCCCGTTGTGAGCACCAGAAAAGGGAAAAAGCGCGCCGGAAAAAGGGCCGCCGAATCGGGTGGCCCGTCTCGTTTTTTCATCATCGCCCTCGCCCTCGGCGTGGCCCTCCTGCTCTGGGCGGGCGTGCGCGCGGCCACGACGAAAGCGGCTCCCCCTGCCGTTAACGCCGCTCCAACCAAGTAAGCCCTCTCCCGCGAGGGCCCCCGCGAGGAGAGGGTGGCCGAAGGCCGGGTGGTGCGCCCGAAAGCGCACACGAGCAGAAGGGTGTAGCGCGCGCGGCGTTGTTTGCCGCGTTTGGTTGAGCGTTTCAGCAGGCCTTGCGCCTCCTAAATAGCCATTGAAACGTTGGCTGCAATACAAGCATCCCCGCACCTTGGTAAATCGGCGTAAAGAAAACTCCAATTCCACCCTGCGGGTCGGGATGCAGAAACATGATATCGGCTAGGAACAGGAACCCGCCTACCGCCAAGATCGCCGCGACCACGACGGTTGCGTTCGTGGACGCCGGGTCTTTTGCCCAAAACTTCAGTGTCAAGCCAAGGACGACGTATGGAAGCAACAGCCATGCGCTAAAAACCGCGGTTGCTCCAGGACTGGTTGGCTTCAGAACCTGTACGAGCATCAGGCTTGCCGACGCCGCTACGGCAAGAAGTATGTAGCCGAGAGCCCTCATAAACCAACGCTCCTTCTTCGCGCACCTAACGATATCGAGCTCAGCGGCGAGCGAAGCGAGTCCGCTGGAACGAGGGGTTAGGCAGCAACAGCGTATTCGCTCGGGCGCAACGTCTGGGGTCGGAGCTTCGCGTTCGCCCGTCGTGATCCCGAGATAGCCTAAGTCTCTTCTCGTCAAATGTTTGTCTTCGACTTTCGAGTCAAGATGTTCCTCTGAAACGAAAAGCGAAGCTCCGAACATCCCTGTTAGATTTGCAAGCGGTAAAACGGTACGAATCAGCTTTTGTTGATGTAGTCGCGTTCGTGCTTGAGCATCGACCAGATGACACGGATGAGGTGGCGACCAAGAGCGCGGACTGCCTGGTTG